>JAEWCM010000041.1 GCA_023390635.1 Bacillota bacterium | reverse complement strand
CCCCCTATTGGGACCTGGAAAACAGTCCTGTTTATGAAGAAAGGGAATACGTTTCGGTTGAGAAAGTGAGTCTGGCTGATGTTAAACTTCAAGTTCCTCTTCAACCAGGAAAAATTGTGTGTGTAGGTCTAAATTATGCTAAGCATGTCCAAGAGCTCCACCCTGATTTGGAAGTAAAAGAACCAGTGCTGTTTATGAAACCACCCACAGCGGTGGTCGGGCCGGATGAAGAGATTGTTTATCCGCTGCAAAGTCGGCGTGTGGATTATGAAGGAGAGTTGGCTGTCATTATAGGGAAACAGCTTCATTTGGGCGGAGAAGAGGAGGCAGAGGCTGCAATTTGGGGTTATACCTGTGCTAATGACGTTACAGCACGTGACCTTCAAGAGAAGGATGGACAGTGGACTCGGGCCAAGGGTTTCGATACCTTTTGTCCTCTGGGACCGTGGGCCGTGCGGGGATTAGATCCCAATTCCTTAAATATTACAGTAACATTAAATGGGCAGCTGAAACAGTCGTCAAACACCAAAAATATGCTGTATCCGGTAAAAAAATTAGTAGCTTTTGTTTCTCAGGTGATGACGCTTCATCTGGGGGATGTGATCCTGACCGGTACGCCGGAAGGCATCGGTCCCATGAATTGTGGTGACGAAGTGTTGGTTAGTATTGAAGGAATTGGTGAACTCAAAAATATAATAGTGGGGCAACGAGAAGTGGACTGAGGATAGAAAGGGTAATACAATGAGTTATTGGGTCTATTTATTACGCTGCAGTGACGATACACTATATACCGGATCAACAACAGAGTTGATAAGGCGGGTCAAGGAGCATAATCAATCCAGACTGGGAGCAAAATATACCGCTGCCCGTCAACCGGTTAGCCTTCAACAGGCATGGGAGGTATCTGATCGGAGCAGTGCGCAGCGTTTAGAAAGTAGATTAAAGAGGTGTACGCGTCAAAAGAAACTGGAATTAATTAATGATGGGGAAGGAATTAGGGCGTTAGTGCTGAATTTAGGTATTGAAATAAAATCAATTTATAATCGGGAAAGAGGGGAAGACGATGAACATAGCCTTGATAGCTCACGATGCCATGAAGCCTCAGATGATAGAATTTGCTAAGGAACACAGGGAAATTTTAGCCCTTTGTAATATTATTGCCACAGGAACGACCGGGACCCTGATTCAGGAAAGTACCGGCTTAGAGGTAAAACGGGTTCTTTCCGGTCCTTTGGGAGGGGATCAGCAGATTGGAAGTAAAGTGGCCTGTGGTAAAGTGGACCTGGTGATCTTTTTACGTGATCCTTTAAGCGTTCAACCCCATGAACCCGACATTTCCGCGCTTCTTCGCCTCTGTGATGTGCATAACATTCCTCTGGCCACTAACCAGAGAAGTGCCGATATTCTTTTACAATACATGAGGCAGGTATTAAAAGGATAAGAAAACTATTATACGGTAAAAATGCAGTCTCCTAAAAATTCTCGTAAAATAGAATTGAAGGGGACTTTTCCTGTATCCAGGGGGGTAAAGAAGGAGAGCAAACGCAGACAATTTTGTGCTGTATCATAGTAGGGATTGTCTTCTGTGATAGTAATGAGAAGCGGTTCGGCATAAGGACGCAAAGCATTTAATTCATAGAGCAAACTAGAGTTGAACATAACATCGGCCTCTTCCTGAAAAGGAAAGATATTGCTATCTTCGCCGGTGCGAACGCTGGACCACTGGCTTAGTGTTTTTTCGGGGGTGATACCGCGGAAAAGATCGTCTCGGACCAAGCGGCGAATCATGCGGACTTGGGTGGTGGGGATGCGGTTATACGAATCGATGTTAAGTTGGAAGAGGGCGCTGACATAGATGCGGAAAAGCTGATCCCTCTCTAAAGACGGAATTAGGCGGGGATTTAATCCATGGATTCCTTCAATAATTAAAATATTTTCCGGAGAAAGACGCAAGGGGTGGCCTTGTTTTTCCCGTGTTCCGGTAACAAAATTGAATACAGGAGTTTCTACTTCTTTTCCCTTGATTAAATCTAAAATCTGATGATTTAATAAAGGCAAATCAATGGCTTCCAATACCTCAAAATTGTGACGCCCTTGTTCATCGCGGGGGGTTTGATCCCGGGAAAGAAAATAATTGTCGAGGGAAAGGTGGAGAGGGGATAGACCATTAACTCGAAGTTGAACCGCTAACCGTTGGGCAAACGTTGTTTTGCCTGAGGAAGAAGGTCCGGAGATCAAGATTACTTTTTTATGTTGGCGCTGTGCAAGAATTTGATCGGCAATGGCAGAAATCTTTTTTTCATGCAAAGCTTCTGCTAAATAAATCAGCTGATTAGGTTCTTCTTCAATGATACGGTTAACGTCCCGTACTTGAGAAAGTCCTAAATTCTTTACCCATTGGTGAGACTCAGCAAAAGTTGCGGATAATTTGGCAGGAGGGACAAACGGCACCATATCCTCAGGGTGATCTGCACTAGGAAAGTGAAGGATGAAACCGGGAGCATAAGGGATCAAGGCGAAATTATCAATAGCTCCTGAGTGATCTCCTGTCGGGTAGAGTGTGGGAATGGTCTTATTTCCATTCGTGCAATAAAAATACCCGCCCTCGCCTGCCCGGCAGTCAATCAGTGTATTCTGAAGTGCCCAATAACGCAATTCCTTTTCAATCAAATCCACTTCACGAGGCGAAATGAGAGAATCAGCAAATTCAGCATAGATTCCATCGAGTATCGAATAATTAATGTGGAGTTTTTCTTCGGGAAATAGATTTTCCACAATGGTGATTAGCCCTAGAGTCAGACTTTGACGATGGTTAAGCATAGCATTCTCCATGAAAGGCACTCCTTTAAATTTAATATAAATGACCTATCGCATGAGGGTATAAAATTATTATACATAGGGATGACCAATAATACCCCTGATTTTTAAATATTGTCATGCTATAATAACATTTTAACAGGAAATACTTATTGATGTTTCTGTTAGGAGGAAATTTGTCTATTTATGCCGAATATCTGATATAGAATAATTAATGGAGGGAAAGCAATGTATGAAGGCACACGAGGTAATATAAAAGAACAGACTGCATCTCAGGCGATTGTCTGGGGAATGGTGCCAGGGGGCGGTCTATTTGTTCCAACTCAGATTCCCTCCCTTGATTGGCAGAGTTTGACGGGTTTGAATTACAGGGAACTGGCGATAAAAGTGATGGGAGAATTTTTGCCTGATTTTACGTTGGATGACTTAAAAAAGGCGGCTTCCGTTTACAATGCAGAGGCTTTCGGTGGAGAAGATCCGGCTCCTCTCGTGAATGTGGACAATATGGGGATTCTGGAACTTTGGCATGGTCCCACATCTGCTTTTAAGGATATGGCTCTTCAGGCTTTACCTTATCTATTACGCACTAGCTTGGATAATATTAAGGAAACAGCCCAGGTGCTGATTCTTGTTGCTACCTCGGGCGATACAGGGAAAGCAGCTTTGGAAGGTTTTAAAAATGTAGCCGGAACAGAGATTATGGCCCTTTATCCGGACAACGGAGTAAGCACCGTGCAGGAACAACAGATGGTGACTACGGGCGGAAAGAATACCTATGTGGTAGCGGTAGAAGGGAATTTTGACCAGTGTCAGACTGCCGTGAAAAAATGCTTTGCCTCCCAAGAGATGAAAGAAAAGCTGGCAGCTCATCATCGTGTATTTTCCTCAGCCAATTCCATTAACTGGGGCAGACTTCTTCCGCAAATTGTTTACTATATCTGGACATATATTAAAGCGGTAGAACAAGGGAGAATTCAGGCTGGAACCCCTCTAAATGTGGTGGTTCCCACAGGGAATTTCGGCAATCTTCTGGCCGCTTATTATGCCAAAAGGATGGGTATCCCCCTAGGTAAGCTGATTTGTGCCTCCAATCAGAACAATGTTTTAGCCGACTTTTTTATTGACGGGGAGTATGATAGCAAGAGGCCCTTCTATCAAACCATTTCACCGTCCATGGATATTCTGATTTCCAGCAATTTTGAGCGTTTCCTTTATGAAATGTCCGGTAGAGATGGAGAAAAGGTCACGGCATGGTACCATCAGCTGGGTGAAGAAGGCAGATTTAAGGTCGATCCGGCTACTTTAGAGCGGTGTAGAGCGACAGTTTATGCCGGCTGGGCTGACGAAAAAGAGACTCAGGCGATGATTCACAAGATGTATACCCATCACGGTTATGTGGTGGATCCCCATACAGCAGTGGGAATCAAGGTCTATGAAGATTATTGCCGGGAAACAGGGGACGACACCTATACAGTGGTTGCCTCCACAGCCAGCCCGTTTAAATTTGCTTCTACTGTTTTAAAGAATATTGCCGCTGTTCCGGCAGAACAAGATGAGTGGAAGGCTCTGGAGGATTTAAGCAGAGAAACAGGCTGGAAAATTCCCCAAGGACTTCAGGGTTTGGAGAAACTGCCTGCCTATTTAGCGGCGAAATGCGGGCCGGAAGAGGTCTCCCGAATCATTGAGGAACAGATTCTGAGTTGATGTGAGATAGGGCTTTGTTACAGGGACAAATAAAAGGGAGTACCAAACCTGTGGATAGTTTGGTACTCCCTTTTTTGTTTACAGAAGCGTTCGGTATGAATTTCCTTCTGAGTAAGTCCAGCTAAAAAACCATGTCATATGGATATTTGGGATAAGATCCGAGCAGTTTAAGGCGTACCTCCATCTGACGCAAGGCCCAAAGCGCTTCCTGCAGTTCAGGCATAAAAACATAACCGTCCACATCAATGAAAAAGATATATTCTCCCAGCTTTTGTTTGGAGGGGCGGGATTCGATCCGGGTAAGGTTGAGTTCCCGTTGGGAGAGTTCCTGAAGCACAGCGCTTAATGAACCAGGTGAATTGTCGGTGGAAAAAAGTAAAGATGTTTTGTCACAGTCAGAAAGATCAGCCAGGTGATGTCCTACCAAAATAAAGCGTGTAGCGTTGGCGGTAGTATCTTGAATGTGATCTTCTAAGCAGTGCAGGCCATAAAGCTTAGCGGCTTGTCGGGGGCCGATCGCTGCTGAGTAATCGTCATGGGCGCTTAAAGTAGCGGCAGCTTCTGCTGTACTGGTGCAAATGATTTGTTGAGCCTGAGGCAATTTACTTTCTAAAAACTCCCGGCATTGGCCCAGCGCCTGTTCATGAGAAAAGACTTTATTGATCTCATGAAGCGGTAAGGGTCGGAGGGTAAGAAGACATTGATGAATAGGGTGAATGTACTCCCGGAAAATTAAAAGGTTTTCCGTTTGATTGAGGGTATCAAGAGTAGCACCTACCTGACCGTCAATCGAATTTTCCAACGGGACAAATGCGAAATCCAGCTCCGAACGATCGCAGGCCCATAGAAGCCGGGGAATAGAAGGATAAGGCCGGAGTGTTACTGGTTCATCAAATAAATTATTCTGTTTTTGTAACCATTCTTGAAGCCCTTCTTCAGAAAAGCTGCCTTGTGGTCCTAGAAAGCCGATGTTGGGCACGGGCAATACTCCTTACTTAAAATAATGTCACGATAGGTGTTTCATTTTTCCGATTTTAATGAAACTATTATAATACAGTGAGAACCCTAATTCAATACAAGGATTTTGTATTCAAAGTCCTCTTCGATTCAGTGTAAACTATTCTGAAGTTTTTATATTTTATTAAACTTTAGCAAGCTTTGGGAACTTGCACACTGTCCAAAATTCGAGTAAAATAAGAAAGGAAGGTTGGGGAACCTTCTTGGGAGATAGGTGGACGAGGTGGTAGAAGCAGGCAGTGGAACGTACGCTGTCTGCTTCTCTGTTTATAATTAGCTAACTGATATTTATCTTGCGAAGATAAAGGGGAGAAAATATTGGCTACAGAAATCGAAAGAAAATTCAAGGTTTTACCTGAGCATCTGCCTGTTCTCAAGGACGGTTGCTCCATGAAGCAAGGGTACTTGCAAGAGGAGCCGCAGATCCGTTTTCGTAGTATCAAGGACAAGGTGATTATTGGGATAAAGCTTTTTCATCCGAACGGCAGCCGATTTGAATTGGAGACGGAGAAGAGGTTTCCCAGCGAAGAGGAAATTTCGGTTTTATGTTCTTTGACGAAAGGCAGAATTGTGGAAAAGACTCGTTATACCATTCCACATGAGGGGCTGAACTGGGAAATTGATGTATATGAAGGTGAAAACGAAGGGTTAATTACTGCAGAGGTTGAACTCCCCGATTTGGAATGGAATATTAATTTTCCTTCCTGGATTGACCAAGAGGGAGAGCTCACTTCAGATTATCGTTATGCCAATATTTCTCTTGCTCAGAATCCTTACTGCTATTGGTCATGTTAGAATAAATCCTCTCATATAGGCCGGATGATTAGTATTATTTCTGCTTAATGTGTATAATAATGGGAGTGATCATACAAGGAGGAAATAAAATGGAAAATAACAAACTGAAGGCCAGGGAACAGATTGAAAACAAGTTTAAATGGCATCTGGAAGATATTTTTTCTGACAACCAGGCCTGGGAAGCCGAATATAAAAAGATTGAGGAACTTCTGCAGAAAACGGAAGAGTATGCGGGCCATTTAAGCGAAAGTGGTCAAAAGCTGGCAGATTGCTTTTTATGGATGGATGAGCTGGGCCTTAAACTGGAAAACGTCTACGCTTACGCGCGGATGCGCCGGGATGAAGATAATCGCAAAGCCGAATATCAGGCTGTGACTGACAGGGCCAGCGCTTTGGCAGTGAAAGTGAGCAGTGCAACTTCTTTTGTGGTACCCGAACTGCTGGCGATGCCGGAAGATGTACTTAATCGTTATCGGCAGGAGGTTCCTCTTCTAAAGGAATATGAACATTCTTTTGAGGATATTTTACGCAAGAAGGATCATGTGCTCAGTTTAGCGGAAGAAAAACTGCTGGCAGAGATTGGAGAAATTGCGGAAGCACCGGGGACTATTTTTGGCATGGCTAACAATGCTGATTTGAAATTCCCGCAAATCAAAGATGAAAACGGGCAAGAGGTAGAATTAACCAAGGGCAATTACATTATGTACATGGAGAGTCAGGATCGCCGGGTAAGGAAAGAAGCTTTCCAAACTTTGTATGCTACATACGGCAAACAGGTCAATACGTGGGCAGCGACATTAAATGCCAGCATCAAGTCTGATGTGTTTTATGCCAAAACCCGCCGTTACCCTTCCGCTATTGAGGCTTCTTTGGATGATGACAAGGTGCCGCTGGCGGTTTATGACGCTCTTATCGATACGGTACATGAATTTCTCCCTCAAATGTATCGTTATGCTCAATTGCGCAAAAAAGCTTTAAAGCTGGACGAACTGCATATGTATGACATCTATGTGCCGATGGTAGGAGAAGCGGATATGAAAATTCCCTTCGCCGATGCAAAAGATATGGTGATGAAAGGTCTTCAGCCTTTAGGAAAGGAATATTTGCAAATCCTGGAGGAGGGTTTTAACAGCGGCTGGGTTGATGTGTATGAAAATGAAGGAAAAACTAGCGGCGCATATTCCTGGGGCACTTACAGTTCCCATCCTTATGTGCTTCTCAATCATCAGGATACCCTTGATTCGATGCTGACTATTGCCCATGAAATGGGCCATTCACTCCATTCCTATTATTCCAACCATCATCAGCCTCATCATTATGCCGGTTATAAAATTTTCGTGGCCGAAGTGGCTTCCACGCTGAATGAGGCGTTGGTAATGCAATATCTTTTAAATAATACGAAAGATCCTAAAGTGGAAGCTTACCTGGTTAATCACTATCTGGAACAATTCAGAGGAACCATCTTCCGACAAACCATGTTTGCAGAGTTTGAAAAGATTGTGCATGGGGAAGTGGAACAGGGAAACGCATTGACAGCTGATCAATTCTCTCAGATTTATCGGGACCTGAATCTCAAATATTATGGCCCGGATGTGGTGGCTGATGAGGAAATCAAGTTGGAATGGGCCAGAATACCTCATTTTTACAGTGCATTTTATGTCTATAAATATGCTACCGGTTTTTCGGCAGCAACAGCTTTGGCCCACCAGATTCTGACGGAAGGAGATCCGGCCGTCAGACGCTATCTGAAGTTTCTTTCCAGCGGAGGTTCAGATTATCCGATTAATCTTTTGCGGGAAGCGGGAGTTGACATGGAGAAACCTGAACCGGTAAGAGAGGCTTTGAATGTATTTACTTCATTGATTGATCGAATGGAAAAGCTGCTCGGTTAAATTTGGAATAAGAATTGTAACCAGGAGATATGGAGATAGCGCCATTAACGCGACCCCATATCTCCTGCGCTTTCCAGGACCATTTGGTCGGTGAGAAATTCAACAGGAGCCCGGTCATCGGTAAGAACAAGTCCGTTCTTACTGTCAGCAGGTGCCAAGTTGTTTTGCATGTACTGTGCATATGAATAAAGGCTTTCCGGAAATTGAATGTCAGCCGATAGATTGATCGGTAAGGGAGAGCCAATTAATACATAGTTTAAGGAGCCAGGAACAGGCAAGATATAGGTATAAGGGAACACAGAGGCCATTGTGCGCTGAAAGGCCTGGAGCATGGGAGAAGAGGCAGAAATGGCGTTGATGTTTAAGGCCATCATCCCTTCCTGATTC
>JAEWCM010000153.1 GCA_023390635.1 Bacillota bacterium | reverse complement strand
GTCCAGTGGTGTTCTGGATGGTGGCTGTCAGATCAAAGGTCTTGGCCGGAATCACCTGAGCACCCTTGATGGTAAGGCTTCCATAAGTCAGGTCCTGAGTAAAAGAAGCCGGCTCAAGAGTCACGTTAACCATTTTGACTTCCGGATTCAGCACCTTATTGGTGTTGATTGCTGGGTCCTTCCATAGAACGATCACTGAGAGAGCGAACAAAGCTAAAAATGCAGTGCCTACAATTTTCATTAGCAATTTACGGTCGACGGCAATAATTTTGGCCATTTTCTTTCCTCCCCTATTTGCATCCTAAAAATAACTATGCATGTCCGGGGCAGGACATGCATAGTTTAGAAAATTTATTTTTAATTTTTCATCTTCGCAATCGATTTTCTCTTTCTTGATATAGCTGGGAACGGATATCCTCCTCACAGCTTAAGCGAAAGACTCTGCACATTTGCAATATCCGGGAAGTTGTCCGGTCTCCCAAGTATTCTTCCATTTCTTCAAGGGAGAGATTCGATGTGATAATGGTGGGAAGGTGTTCATTCAAGCGGTAATTGATAATAGAGTAAATGCGGTTGCGTGTCCACTCCGTATAATTATGTGCGCCTAAATCATCCAAAACCAAAAACGCGACCTCTCTCGCCGTGTCCAATAGATCTAATTCACTGGTATCTGCCGACCGATTATAGGTGGAACGCAATTCATCCAGAAGATCAGGCACCACTAAAAAAAGCACTTCTTTATTATTCTCAATCAAGGCATTGGCAATGGCCGCCGCTAAGAAAGTTTTTCCCGAGCCGACAGCTCCGGTTAAAAGTAACCCTAATCCGTAATTACGATTTTCTTCCGCTGCCTTAATCAAATCAATGACAGCATTGAGAGCCTTCGTCGCCCTTTCCTTATGAATATTACTCCCGTCATTACTTTCATAGTAATTTATGTGAAAATTTTCAATCCGGCAATTGAGCAGATTTTTAGCCATACGGGCATGACGAAAACGATTTTCCAAGCGTTTTTGCTGCATGCAATGACAAGGACGGGCTACATCCCCATCGAAAATAATCCCCCTATCCTGACAAACAGGACACTGAACAGACCTTTGGAAATTCAAATCCGGTTGAAGCATATCTTTCGTAAATTTGCTAGAGGAGGTCATTTGCTCCAGGTCTTCTGAGAGCAATTTCTTTAAATCATCCATACCTATTCCTCCTTTCACTGAACATTAGATCGGATTAATTATAAATAAAAATTCTCATATTTTCCAGGCGTGGCTTTTTTCCCTTTTGCTCCTTTAGCCTTAGTCTTTTCTTCCTGACGATTCTGAAAATGGAGATCATCAGCCAAAACCTCTTCTTTGGTACGCAGTCCCTTTTTATCCCATTCCCTCAAAATTGAATCGAGATAGCGAAAATTTCTGATCCCTGCACTGACTCCCCGGCGCAGAGCTTCAATAATTAATTCTTCCGAAGCACCATGCTGCCATCCTTTGATATAGTCACATTCCATTTCCGTAAGAGGGCGCCCCAACTCATGTTCAAATATGTTAATTATGTTGGAAGAAGGCTGGGCAGGAGGATTAGTCTGTTCCGGGGTTCCGGACGGACCAGCACTCTTGCGGCTTTGTTCCGCTTGCAAAAGCCTGACCTGCTCAATCGCCCACTGTTCGGACAATTCTTCCATCAAACCGAGAAAACTGTAATGATTAATCCACTCCCGCTTTTCTTCATTCCAGCTTTTCTCGATCGTAATGATTTTCTTTTCTACCAGCCTTACTAATGCTTCTTCAATTTCTTTTGCGGAAGCGCTCATTTTTTTTGAAAGTGCGTCCGGAGAAATATAGGCCCCTCCTTCCCCAATAGCAATGATATGAATAAGGATGAGCATTTCCCGGTCATCAAGTCCTAAGTTAACATAGCGGTCCAAAAGATATTTCGGAATAGAAGCCTGTCCGGAAAACAGGAGAAATTGGGTAAAGCTGCCATACACATTCACTTTATTCATTGTTTCCACTCCTGTTGTTTCGATATTAAATCTTTAGTTCAAAATTATAAATCATAGATATGATAAGATTTGCTCTAATCAAAGGGAAAAAGTGATTAATACGCCAAATCAACATTAAGAATAAGAGATTAGGTCGTTAATTTCTTCCATAATGTGGAAGGTTATTCAAGGCTGAATGCCGTATATCTCTCTAAAAAGGAGGTATAGCAATGGATTATCAATTAAATCTAAACAAACTGATCGCAAATTCAGGAGCTCATCCTGCCCACGGAATAAAACATTGTATGAGAGTTTATCATATGGCCAAGGAATTGGCAGAGAACTACAATTTGGATGATGAAATTCTTTATACTGCGGCCTTGCTTCATGATACAGGAAAATATCCTGCCTATGCTTTACCTAATGTGGATCATGTACTCCGTTCCAAGGGTGTTGCCACCAATTTATTGGGTAAAAGTAATTTTCCTGTAGCCAAAATTCCTCAGGTATTGGAAGCCATTGAGCTGCACATGTATTATTCAGAGCCGGGAAAAAGCGATGAAGCTGTGTTCCTGCGTGACGCCAACATATTAGATAATCTGGGTAATATCGGGCTGATGCGTCTTATTAGCCTGGTAGGTCAGGATGAGCTTGTCTTAACCCCTGAAGATGCTTTAGAAAGAGCAAAGATCTTTGCCGAGGCTCTTCCAGGAAAAACTTTTACCAAAGCAGGGCGCAGAATTGCGGTGAAGCGACGTGAAGAAATGCTGCGCTTTTTATCAGGAATCAGACGGCAGACTTTAGAAATGGCCTGGATCTAAAGTGTAAAGAAGATAGGTTTTAATAGCTCGAGAAAGGCGGGAATCTTCAGGATCCCGCCTAATCTGTCTTAAAAATCAATCAAGATTCACTAAATTTAATTTTACCGCTTTTAAGGCAGCTTGTGTACGGTCTTCCACATCCAGCTTGCGGAAAATATTAGAGAGATGGTTCTTAACTGTCTTTTCACTGATATAAAGGCCCTTGCCAATGTTGCGGTTAGAAGACCCCCGAACAACATATGTGAGAATTTCCAGTTCTCTTTCGCTCAGTCCATATTCTGCCTTAGCCGGATTGGGATTAGTAAGCTGTCCCAGCAATTTTCCTGTAATTGCTGGCGATAAAATCGGTTCACCAGCGTGCACCTTGCGAATGGAATCGACTAAGGTTTTGGGATTAACGTCTTTTAATAGATAACCGGCGACCCCTAATTCCAATACACGAAAGATCCGCTCATCAGAATCGTCAACGGTAAGCACCAATATACCAATATTACTTTGCTCCCGCCGAATTACCCGACATGCTTCCAAGCCGTTAACCACAGGCATGTTTAAATCCATTAATAAAACATCAAATTCCATGGTGCGGGCAATATTAATCGCTCCCTGACCATCACCGACTTCGGCTATCACCTCAATGCCTTCTTCAAATTCGAGTATGCGCCTCAATCCTTCACGGAGCAAAGGATGATCATCTGCCAATACGACACGAATCATTGCTTCGATCCCCTCTCTTATATACATGGAATGTTAAATTTAATCGTTGTACCCTTACCAGGTTCCGAGTTTATTTCAAATTGGCCGGAAACCAATTCAACTCTTTCCTTAATCCCGATCAAACCGAAATGCTCTCCCGGTGACTCTAACGCAGCCTTAACATCAAAACCCTGACCGAAATCTGTTACGGAAGCCAAAATCTGCTCGTCAGAGAACTCCAGCATTACTAAGGCCCGCTCAGAATTGGCATGCTTAGCCACATTGGTAATTCCCTCTTGAATTAAGCGGAATAGGGTCACCCCTAAGGCCGATTTAAGTTGTCTTTCTTCCCCTTTGACATTTAAATAACATTTGATGCCATAGGTCTTTTCAAAAGTATCCAGATAACGGTGAATCGCCGATACCATACCTTCTTCATCCAAGGCCATGGGACGCAGATCAAAGATAATTCGCCTTATATCCTGCAAATTGAGCCTTACCATCTGTTTTAAATCTTTTAATTCCGATCCCGCTTTTTGTGTATCAAAACTCAGAAGCTTCTCAGTGATCTCCAACCGCAATATAACATTAGCCAATGTTTGAGCAGGGCCATCATGAATTTCCCGTGCTACCCTTCTTCGCTCTTCTTCCTGTGCTTTAATAATTTTCAAACCAATCTCGTGCCGTTGCTCCAAGTCTTGGCTGTAAGAATTTTCTGATAGGCTCTCTTCCAGTAGAGTGATGGCCATATTGACCTTATTCATTAGATTCTCAGCTTTCTCAACCGTGGAAAGCATTTGATTCAATGAACGCTCTATATCATTCCTGCGCGTTCTCTGTTGGTGTTCCATGGATTGGAGTAATTGCAACTGGACCTGGGCATCTTTTGCTTCAGAATATGTCTGCATCATTTGTTTTTCCGAATAGCAGCGATAATCACGGCTTACTTCCATCAAATGCTGGCGCAAACGTTTTTCAATTTTCTGCTGTCTGTCAACTTCCACAATCGTTTTTGATAAGTCAACACGAAGCTGATCCAGTTCCTGAGTCAGTCGTTGCGTCTCATTGCGTGAGGTTTCAGCAATATGAAAAATTTCTTCTCTGCCGGCTTCAATGGCCGTAAGCGTCTTTTGAATAATTTCTTCTAAGCCATCATTCACAAAAGTACCTCTTTTCAATGGGAACTTTAACTTATATATTTTTTATCGGGTATAATTCGACAAAGTTTAATTCTTTTCCTACTAGAACTTTTATATTTTTAGAAAATACAAATAAATTTCTAAAATATAAAACCCGGTAAAACCGGGTTTTATGGTAAAGTCCAATATTTGAATTATAACATACTCCCCTTAGTTTTTGTGGATACCCTGCCGGCCTGACGGATAATTCTTTCTAAGCGGCGAGGAAACAGCAGATCATCCTGTGTGCAAAAAGCAATATACCACCCTTGATTTTCTAGCTTCTTCAACAAAGCAGCCCTCTCCTCCTCTTGAATCGTGACTACCAGCAACTTATCAACCTGAGCTAATACAGAATAACCGGCCAGCGTAATATTCCAATAGATTTGTGAGTCAGGATATAAATTTTTCAAAACATAGCTTAGGCCCTCTGGAGGTTGAGCTGTCCATTTGAAGCGAACTTGGGGACGCTCTTTCCGCTTTTCTTCCATTCGGTTCTCCATTGGATCTTTACTGCTGTTATTAACGCTCTCTTCGTCATCCTTTTCCATTTCTTGTGTAGAATCTATTTCTGGTATTCTTTCTTCTATTAATGGCTTTAAAATTTCTTCATCTTCCTCCTCTTTAATCAGAAGTAGGGAAGGACGAATTTCTAAGCTTCCATCGCTTTCCGACGAACCGGAAGGAAGATCATATGCAGGCTGGGTAGCCATGCTGGGAATAGCTTCAGGAAGAGGTTCTTCTTCAATCAAATTCTTTTGTTCTGTTTCCGGCTCAGCCTGATGTGCGTTTTTGAAATCAACCATAGCTTCATCCAACAAAGCGGTAATACTCTCATGAAAGCCGGGAATATGCTCTACCAACAGTTGATCAGGCAGGCGCTGTTCCAACAGCTGTTTAATAATTTCTTTTAACATTGGCTGATCTAAATCAGCTTCTTCGGCGAGAGAAGAAAGCACTTTTTGCAGCAATGACTTTACCTTCCCCATATCCTCTTGACAATCCTGGCCGGACAGCATACCGATAGTAATGGTTTTTTCTATAATCAGATCAATCCATTCAACAATATGGGAATCAGATTTAAAAAAAGCTTGCATGATCAATACCTCCGAACAAGTTATTCTGTTGAATAGCTATGTCCGAAAGAATCAACTTATGCAAGCCTAGCTTTTATTTTCTTGAAAATCTCCCCGAAATCAATCCAAAACCCTTGCCGCTTTAACAATTTCATGGACTGCCTTCACGGCGGAGGAAGCGTCATCCAGTCCATATAAAGGATCACCGGCCAAATCCTTCCGGCTCACTTCCGGATCCAGAGGAATCTCACCAATCACCTGGAGACCGGTAGCTTTAATTTCTGAATCAAGGGATTCGAGTGTGCCGGGTGCTGTTTTAGTTACAATCAGGTACACCTCTTTAATCGGAGACTGGAGACCTTTGATAAGTTCGTAGACCCTGCCTGCCGAACGGATAGCACGGGCAGATGAATCACTGACCACGAACATCACATCAACTTGTGGTATGGTTCCCCTGCTGATATGTTCCAACCCTGCCTCGGTATCAACTGTCACGAAATCATAACCGCTTGCCAGAGATTCCAAATAATTGCGCAGCAGATTATTGGCATAACAGTAGCAGCCAGGACCCTGAGGCCCTCCCATTACCAACAAATCGATGGCATCTGATTCTACCAGCATTTCTTGAATTTTGCTCTGCACATAAAGTTCTTTAGGCATACCTTCGGGAATTTCCAAAGTTTTTTTAGTTTCATCCAAAATATCGGATATTGCAGAATCAGCCGGCATACCTAATGCTTCGCTCAAATTTGCGTTAGGGTCGGCATCCACTGCCAAAATAGATAAATCAGGTTTCTGCCTGACCAATTCTCTTAATAGTAAAGCAGTAAAAGTGGTTTTTCCTACTCCTCCCTTGCCAGCTACAGCAATATATCTGGGCATTCTATCTTCCTCCTTACATAATACGACGATAATTTATCATAATGCTAGTATTATTATACTCCTTCTGCAGGATTAGACATAAGTAGTTAGAAAAATAAAGCAGAAGGAGTTATCAAGCTTGTTTTAGGTAATTTATTCATTGTAAAGCCGGATACCAGCTCAATAGGCCTTACCTGAAAAGGTCTGTCAATTAACTTGGACTGAAATGCCAGCCAGCCGATAATTTCCTCGGCTTTAATACCTTTATCTCTCAAGCTGACAATCGTAATATCACGATGCCTTTTAGAAAGACGATGCCCATCTTCTCCTAAAAGCAAAGGGACGTGGGCAAACTCAGGAACAGGCAGGTGCAGCGCTTCATAAAGGGCAATTTGTCTAGCGGCAGATGAAAGCAGATCAGCACCACGCAAAATATGAGTGATTTTCATAGCAGCATCATCAACCACAACGGCCAGCTGATAAGCAGCCACGCCGTCACTACGGAAAATTATGAAATCATCCAACTGATCGGAAGGATAAGATTGAAATCCATACACTAAATCATGAAAGCTGATAGCGGCGGAAGGCATTTTAAAGCGCCAGCAATGGCGTTCTCCGGCCTGTATTTTCTCTCTTCTCACCTGAGCCGTCAAGCGGGCACAGGTCCCCCGATAAAGGGAACTCTCAGCTCCATGAGGTGCGGAAGCAGCCTGGTGCAGATCATGGCGAGAACAAAAACAAGGATAGATAGCATCAGAATTCATTAAAGCAGCAAAAATATCCCGGTAAAGAACCTGCCGATCTGACTGAAGATACGAGCCATAACCTCCCCCATTGTCCGGACCCTCATCCCAATCCAATCCCAACCATTTCAAATCAAATATCAGTTGTCTGATATATTCAACTCTGCTTCGTTCCTGATCCAAATCCTCTATTCTCAGCACCATAATACCATTGGAACTACGAACCTGAAGCCAGGCCAGCAAAGCAGTCCATGCATTGCCTAAATGCATAAACCCGGTGGGTGAAGGTGCAAAACGACCGCGCATAAGTGAGTTTAACAACTTTTTCCTTGAGGGAATGGCCATGGTGCAAAAACCAGCCCAATCGCTCCTGGGCCGACATGGGTGGCAATTACAGGGCCGGCTTCAAACAGCCTGATTTCATGCTCAGGATAAGCTTGCTGGAATTGACTCAACAAATTTTCTCCTTCTTCAGGAGAATGGACATGCATCAAACAAAGGCGATAATGCTGTCCTGTCTGTAAAGCCTTGTCCAATTCTCTTAAAACCCGCTGCCATGCTTTACTCTTTGAGCGAATTTTATCAAAGACATCTATTTCGCCTTTGGTATTAAAGTAAAGAATAGGCTTAATATTTAATAGACTACCAAATAAATGGGCCGCCCCTCCGATTCGTCCGCCCCGATGCAGCTGATCGAGATTATCAACTAGAAAATAAATTTCAGTTTGCGGCTTCAGCAAGGTAAGATTATCAATAATATCCTGTGCCCCACACCCTGCTTGGGCCCAATCAGCCGCACACCAGGCCAAAATCCCCAAGCCTAAAGCAGAAGCCCCTGAGTCATAAATTTGAATATTTAAATCAGAAAGTAATTCCTTTGCCATACGTGCTGAGGTCAAGGTGCCGCTAATGGCTTGAGAAAGATGGATGCTGACAATTTCCGTTACTCCTGAAGCTGCCAGGGTTTGATAGGTCTCTAAAAAAGATCCGACAGAAGGTTGGGAAGTCGTGGGAAGCATATTGGTGGCTTCAATCTTGGTAAACAGTTCGGCATTAGATAATTGATTTTCAGGAAAAGTTTCATTTCCCAAGTTGACGGTTAAAGGTACAACTTTAATATTTAACTGATCTATTAGATCTAAGGTCAGATAACCGGTAGAATCCATGACAATGGCAGTTTTTTTCAAAACCCTATCCTCTCCTTTGTCTGATCTTTGTCAATTGAATTCAGTATAGCTAAATTCTGGTTTATGCGCAACAAGAATAGATACAGACTATTGACACAACTACTTCCCTTTGTTAATATTATACCTGTTCGATTACGGGGCGTGGCGCAGTTTGGTAGCGTGCTTGGTTCGGGACCAAGAGGCCGCAGGTTCAAATCCTGTCGCCCCGACCACGATGAATTCAGGACTTTCCTATTTGGGAAAGTCCTTTATTTTTGCATTTTGACCCTAATTTGACCCTAATTTAATATATGCTGTATTTTCAATATTACTTCATAAGGCTCTCTCCTTGATATTTTCAAATTCCGCTTAAAAAGAGTCGATTATTTTTTTTGAGAGCAGGGATACTAAAACTAAGAATATATTAGAGAGAGTTGATAAAATGACTGAGATGAATATCACTGTAGGGCAATTTCTATTCGACTGTTTAAATAAAGAAGGTATTACCGAGATATTCGGAGTACCCGGAGACTATAACTTCTCTTTGCTGGATATTTTGGAACATTATCAGCAAATCAATTTTGTCAACTGCTGCAATGAGCTTAATGCAGGTTATGCTGCCGATGGTTATGCTCGGGTAAAGGGGATTGGAGCCCTGATTACCACCTTCGGTGTCGGTGAACTGAGCGCCTGCAATGCCGTCGGTGGTGCTTACAGCGAATCAGTGCCGGTCATTCATATCGTGGGAGCCCCAAAATCCATGGTCATTAAAGCACGCAAAAAGATGCACCATACGTTGCTCGATGGGGATTTCGATGTTTTTAGGAGAATATATGAAAACATTACATCATATACCGCATTTGTCACAGCTGAGAATGCAGCAATCGAAATCCCTGCTGCCATTCAAAAAGCACGAGAGCTGAGTAAACCTGTTTATCTTGTTATTCCCATAGATGTTGCACCCATAAAATTACTGAAACGGGATTATGCTTTTGAGCAAAAAAAGACAAACCCTTCGTCCCTGGAGGAAGCACTTAAAATAATCCACCCCATGATTGCGAATGCTCAGCATCCTGTAATAATATCTGACCTTTATGTGATTAGGTATGGGTTGGAAAGACAAGTTGAACAACTTGCGGAAAAACTGAACATCCCCGCAGTTACAATGATGATGGGGAAAAGCTCTTTTGACGAAAGCCGGGGAAATTTTATCGGATTTTATTATGGGCAACTAGGCAGTAACATGGTTCGTGAAATTGTTGAATCATCCGACTGTGTACTGACGGTCGGTGCCGTATGGAATGATTATAACACCGGCTATTTTACCGCCAAACTTAACCCCCTGCATGTTATCGAAATTAAGCCCGGGTGCGTGAAAGTAGGAAAAGCTGTTTTTGAGCACATTTTTATGGAGGACGTCCTCAATGAATTATTAAAACTGTCCAAACGTAAGAATACTCCTATGCCGGCAATTATCTTTCCGTTTGATAACTTGCCGGCCCCGACTACCGTCCCACTGACCGCAGCCTATTATTATCCCCGTTTCCAGCAAATGCTCCAAGAAAACGATGTCCTGATTGCGGAGGCAGGAACTCTGTCCAATGGTTTAGCGCAGATCAGGCTGAAGAAAGGCGTCACATATATTACGCAGGGTGGCTGGGGGTGCATCGGCTACGCAACGCCCGCAGCATTTGGCGCAGCTGTTGCGGCACCAAACAGGAGAGTACTGGTCTTCACCGGCGACGGTGCTCTTCAGTTAACGGTACAGGAACTGAGCTCGCTGTTGGGGAACGGCTGCAAACCAATAATTTTTGTTCTGAACAACAATGGATATACAATTGAAAAATATATCAATACGCCGCAGCAGACTGCCTACAACAGCATTCCAATGTGGGATTATACAAAGCTTCCTGAAATCTTTGGCCAAAGTGCATTTGTCAGAAGAGTTTCCACCGAAAAAGAGCTGGATGAAGCAATCATGCTGGCAGAGGAACAATGCCGGTTACAGCTTTGCCTTATCGAAATGATTGTTCCACCCATGGACGCGCCCGAAATTGTCCATAAAACAAAGCAGTTACTTGAAGAAATGCAAAAACGCGGATAGGTCACGTCGGATTGCTCCACTCAAAATCCCCAGTCGTTCGGCGACTGGGGATTCGATCACTCCGGTATCTGATACCCTTTATCTTTGATTAGTCTTACTACTGCATCAACTACCTCGGCATCATAGCGGATGCCCCGCTGCGATATAAGTTCGTCCAGAGTGGCTTCCAACCCTAATGCAGGACGGTAAGGACGATGGGAGATCATAGCTTCAAAAGGATAACCACTGCCGTCGATTCGTTCGTGATGTTGGAGAATGATTTCAGCGATAGGCATAAAAAAGTTCATATCCTTTAAAATCTCATACCCCGTTTCTGCATGGGTTTTAATTAAATAGAACTCATTATCCGTAAGACGTGTCGGTTTTGTCAGCAGCTCACCGGGAATGCCGATTTTTCCAATGTCATGAACTGACGCGGCATAGCGAACTTGGGGTAGTCTGGTATTTACCAGACCAATAACACCCTATTGCCCCTATAGGCTCTTGTGTTCTGATCGGTACCATGGCCAGACTCTTAACAAAATTTTTTACAGGACAATTTGTTTTCATCCATACTTGTTTCTCCCTTCTGCAAGCCTTACAATTTATATAACTTAATATAAAAAGGTAATTATCCAAAGGTTTCCATGTAAATTATAACATAAAAACCCATAAAACCAATTTCTTTACCATATTCCATCGCAATAAACCTAAATCCTTGTATAAATTTTTTTCTCAATGTATCAATCCAGTTCAACGATTCTGGAGGTAAACTATGATCAAATCAGACAAAGTAATAATTCGTCCCCTGGAAGAAGATGATGCGGCTGCCTTTTACAGCTGGTATAATGATCCGGAAATTAACCTCTGGGCCAGTGGAGCCTGGCCTCAGATTGCCATGCTCAGCAAAGATGAAATCTGGCAGCGCTTTTTTGAAAGTGACGATGAATATCGTTACACAGTTTTAAACGAATCAGATATCCCCATTGGGACCATTGGATTTAAAAATTTTAATGTTTCCTCCCGTTCTGCCGACCTCTTTATCGTCATTGGGGAAAAGAATTATTGGAATAAAGGATATGGAACAGCCGCTTTACAACTCTTTATTACTTACCTTTTTCAACAATGGAATCTTCACCGTTTGATGCTCGATACCTGGGATGGAAATGAGCGGGCGATCGCAATATACAAGAAGCTGGGTTTCGTGACGGAGGGCCGGCTCCGTGAAGCCTGCTACGTTATGGGTGAATATAGGGATTTAATTATCATGGGACTTTTAAAGCAGGATTTTCTCAACCTTCAGAAACTGTAGAAAAGAATCATAAAATGAGGTAGTCGCAAACTAGCGTTAATCGCTCATCTCCGGTCATTTATTGCTTGGCTTTGTCTTTAAAGTTCTATTTTGCGACAGTCGTCCCTTGCTAAATTTTCAATCTTGACGTATCATAATCTTAATTAAATAAATCCTCTGTGGTTAGGTGAAATTCCTTACCGGCGGTAAAGCCCGCGAGCCGAGAGGCAGATCCGGTGTAATTCCGGAGCCGACAGTATAGTCTGGATGAGAAGAGGAACGAATGAAGCAAGCTTAGACTTGTTTTCATTGTACTGATTTTTAAACCCGGAGGATATTTCTTCGGGTTTATTTTATATGCTGAGGTGACCATCGTTGACCCATTTCAATGAAGAAGACAGGATTTACATGTCCCGGGCCTTAAGATTAGCTGCTCAAGCTTTAGGCAGAACCAGTCCTAATCCGGCAGTCGGCTGTGTGCTCGTAAATAATCATCAGATTATCGGTGAAGGTTATCATCACCAGGCCGGCACACCTCATGCCGAAGTCCATGCTTTGCAAGCTGCCGGGCTAAGTGCTCAGGGTGGAACAGCTTATGTGACTTTAGAACCCTGCTCTCACTTTGGCCGTACACCTCCCTGTGCCGACGCCTTGATTCAGGCAGGTATCCATCGGGTCGTGATTGCCATGAAAGATCCCAATCCCCTGGTTTCCGGCCGGGGAATCGAACGGTTGAAAAATTCCGGCATCACTGTTCAGGTCGGCCTTCTGGAAGATCAGGCCCGATGTTTAAACGAAGGATTTATTAAAGCTATCACGACAGGGCTTCCCTTCGTTACCTATAAAAGCGCCTTTACCCTAGACGGAAAAATCGCTGCCGAATCAGGAGATTCCCGTTGGGTTTCCAATGAAAATTCCCGGGAAGAAGTACAGCATCTGCGCAATATCAATGATGTGATCATGGTAGGCAGTGAGACGGTTGTTCAAGATAATCCTTCCCTGACCTGCCGTCTTCCGGAAGGCAGAAATCCTGTCAAACTAATTGTGGATGGCCGTCTGCGCATTTCCCCTGAAGCTAAAGTGTTTCGCGGGCTTACCCGAGAAGATACCTGCATTATCGCCACTACCGAACAGGCAGCTCAGACAAAGGCAGCCTCCTTTGCCGGACTGTCCGGTGTAAAGGTATGGCCCTATCCGGCAGAAAGGCATGTACCTTTAAAGCTGCTGATGCAAGACATTGTCAAACGGGGTTGGAACAGTGTGCTTCTGGAAGGAGGCGGAACATTGGCCGGACAAATGCTGACTGAGCACTTGATCGATAAGGTGGATTTCTTTTTAGCTTTAAAATTGATCGGTGGTCAGGGACCTTCTCCTCTAAATGGTTTGCACCTGGAAAAAATGGCTGATGCCATAAGGTTGGAACAGGTGAATGTAAGCCTTGATACCGGTGATTTGCGTATCTCCGGATATATCTCCGAGAATGGGATGTGATAGAATGTTTACCGGAATTATTGAAGAATTAGGTCAGGTCGTCAATCTCCGCCTTCTCCCTTCTTCCGCCCAATTAACCTTAAGTGCCTGTCATATCCTGAGCGATATTCATTTAGGAGACAGCATTGCAGTCAACGGAGCCTGTCTGACAGTCATCGCCTTCGACCGCCAACAATTTACCGTTGATATTATGAAAGAAACTCTGGAACGCACGAACTTAGGAGCGCTGAAAACAGGAAGCAAGGTTAATATGGAACGGGCTATGCAATTGAATTCCCGTTTAGGCGGACATTTGGTCAGCGGTCATATTGACGGAACCGGAATCATCGGCGGCATAAGTACGGTAGGAATTGCTCAAATTATCAATATCCTTCCGCAAGATCCTGCCCTCCTTGCCGGGATCTTATCTAAAGGTTCTATTGCCATTGACGGAATTTCCTTAACGGTAGTGGAGGTTACCGACTCCCGTTTCAGCGTCTCCCTTATCCCCCACACCAGTCAGATGACTACCTTGGGATTAAAAAAAGTGGGCGATCAGGTTAATTTAGAAACGGATATGATCGGAAAATACGTTTCCCGTTTTCTCCATCATGATCAATCTGGCCAAGCTAAGAAAAAAACTGCCCTGTCCTTAGAGTTTTTGGCCGATCAGGGTTTTCTATAAAAAGACCATCGCCAGATTAGGACACCGGAGCTGAAGAATTAATAAGAAAGGATTGAATATACTATGAAATTCAGTACGATTGAAGAAGTTTTAGACGACGTGAAAAATGGTAAAATGATTATTTTAGTGGATGACGAGGACCGGGAAAACGAAGGTGATGCCTTTGTGATTGGAGAAAAGGCCACTCCCGATGTGATCAATTTTATGGTCACTCATTGCCGGGGATTGGTATGTGCACCTCTGAGCGGCGAAAGAATTGATGCGTTGCACCTGAATCCAATGGTTGATCGCAGCACTGACCCGCGAGGAACGGCTTTTACCGTCAGCGTGGATGGAAAGGATACGACCACAGGGATTTCTGCTTATGAAAGGGCTTCCACCATCAAAACCTTAATTGACCCGGAGAGCCAGTCGGACGATCTCACCCGTCCCGGCCACATTTTCCCTCTTCGTGCCCGTGAAGGCGGGGTCTTAGTCAGAGCCGGGCATACAGAGGGTGCTGTAGATCTGGCCCGCCTTGTAGGCGCAAATCCTTCCGGGGTCATTTGCGAAATCCTAAAAGATGACGGAACGATGGCCCGTGTCCCCGATTTAATGCAGTTTGCTGAAAAACACGGATTGAAAATTACCACGATCCAGGATTTGATCCGTTACCGGAGACAACATGAAACATTAATCGAAAAAGTAGCGGAAGTTAAACTGCCCACTGATTTTGGTGATTTCCGCGCTGTTGGTTATCACAGCATGCTGGATCAACAGGATCATATCGCCTTGATTAAAGGAGATATTCACGACGGAGCTCCGGTTTTAACCCGGGTTCACTCTGAATGCCTGACCGGAGATGTTTTTCACTCCCACCGCTGTGATTGTGGAGAACAATTGGAGGCAGCCTTGCGTCAAATTGAAAAGGAAGGGCGCGGTGTCCTTCTCTACATGCGTCAGGAAGGCCGAGGCATCGGCTTGCTCAATAAATTGAAAGCCTATAAACTCCAGGAAGAAGGCAAAGATACGGTAGAGGCCAATCTGTCCCTGGGCTTCCCCGCCGATCTTCGTGACTATGGTGTAGGGGCGCAGATTCTGGAAGACCTGGGAATTAACAAGGTTCGCCTGATGACCAATAATCCCCGTAAAATTGTGGGATTGGAAGGATTCGGTTTGGAAGTGGCAGAGCGGGTACCGATGGAAATTCATCCTAAGCCGGAAAATGAAAACTATTTATCCACGAAAAAGCACAAAATGGGCCACTACCTGTCTGAAGTCAAATAGGCCCAAAACACTCGATTCCTTATTAATGACGATAAAAATAATTGGAGGTATATAAAATGAAAGTATTTGAAGGTAATTTAATTGCAGAAGGACTGAAAATCGGCATCGTAGCCGCCCGTTTTAACGAATTCATTACCAATAAACTTGTGAGCGGGGCTCTGGATGCTTTACACCGTCACGGTGTCCAGGATGAAGCCATTGAACTGGCCTGGGTACCGGGTGCCTTCGAACTTCCTCTGATTGCTCAAAAAATGGCCCAGAGCAAAAAGTATGATGCTGTGATTTGCCTGGGTGCAGTCATCAGAGGTGCCACTCCCCATTTTGAATATGTTTCTGCTGAGGTCAGCAAAGGAGTTGCCCACTCTTCGCTTCAAACCGGTATCCCCATCATTTTCGGGGTGTTGACCACGGATAATATTGAACAGGCTATTGAACGTGCCGGCACTAAGGCAGGTAATAAGGGTTTTGATGCTGGTGTAACAGCCATTGAAACTGCCAATCTTTTAAAACAATTTTAATTTTACCTCCAATTTTTTTCTCCAATATGTGGTGTGTCATCCATAAACTATTGCTTGTATAAATGGTCACAATTCTTTAGACTAATATACAGCGAAATAATTGCTGCATTTAAGGAGATGAGCGCTATGTTAGCCTATCAATATGATTTATCTGATGAAAAATATTTGATACAGGCTGCACGCTCTGGGGATGAAAATGCTAAGGATAAACTTATTCGCTACTATGAACCAGAGATAAAACGCATTGCTTTTAAGTATTATTTACAGCGTTCAGATTATGAGGATTTACTCCAGGAAGGCAGAATTGCTGTCTATAAGGCGTTATTTTCCTATGATTTGAATTCGAATACTCCTTTTGTTTACTTCGTGCGAATGGTGATAAAAAGAAAGGTCATCGATGCGTTAAGAACGAATACCCGCCTTAAACACGTTTCTTTTAATGAATCCCTTTCCCTTCACAATACTTTGGGCTGCAAAACAGGCGACGATAAAAGTGATAGGGTGAATTTTTTAAGTACTTTTACTGATAATTGCGATTTAGAAGAAAAGATTATTGCTGATGAGAATATAAAATTTTTCATTAGCTCATTAACCCAAAAACTTTCTCCTTTAGAAAAAACCGTTTTTGAGTATCATTTTCTAAAGGGATACAAGCCGAAAGAAATTGTGGGGCTTCTAAATATTACATCCAAATCCCTTGATAATACCATTCAAAGAATTAAAAAGAAATCTCTCAAACATTACAGCAAATTGATGGCTAGTTAATTGCATAAAAAAAATGCTCCCGATCTAATTTCTTATTAGTCGGGAGCGTTTTTATTTAAAACAAAAATAATTAGGCAATACCACCGCATTTAGAAATTAACTTGCTTATCTTGGAGTGAGCGTTGGAAGCCTCATTGGCCATTTTTAAGTAACGAACTCTTAATTCTTCATTATGGGCACGTGTAGCAAGCGTCATAAAACCCATCGCTGCGCTGCTCACATCTTTTTCATAATCATAGAGCATATCCAAATCTGTAAGTGGCATCAATTTAATAACCTCCTTTATTTTAGTTCTTCCATTCCTTCTTTAAAGTAATTTCCAGAGCCTTCTAAGGCTTTAGCCTGGTCTTTAAAAAAGCTTTTTACTGCAGGATCAGATGCCATTTCGCTATAGTGGTGGCATTTCTTCATAGCTACCTCATTCTCAATCAACGTCCTAGTCAACAACCCTTCGTCAAGTACTTTTTTAGTTTCCACATCATTGAGCTGCATTTTTTTTCCTCCTTCACTTTGAAATCAGGTCAAAATACAAATTACATGATTATAGTGCGCAAAAAACCGTGAAATATTCACGGCTTCAAGGATGTCAAATATGCTTTTAAAAAATATTGTTTACATTTTGAACGATCCAAAAGAAAAGGCAAATCAAGATAAAGATTAATATGACGGCAGTCCCGCCCCAATGGGGCAACGATTCCATCGCCGGCTCATTGTCCAATGAATCCAATGTATCATCGGCAGCCTCTTCACCATCGGAAAGTGGATCTTCGCTCCCGCTCAAAATAGTATTGGCTTCCGCCCAAGCTGAGGAAGGTATGTAAAGCTCTACCCATTGAGGGTTGCCGGCAGCGATCTTGATCATCTGATTCACCCCCGGGTATTCCCGATAGACCGGAATGTCTCCCAGCAGAGCGGCAATCATATCTCCTTCCAGATCGGAAGAAACCCGTCGGAGTAAAACCCAGTCCTCTCTGTCTGTCATATTAAACCATCCTCTCTTTAAGAAGCATTCCCCTACGGGGACAGCTTTGCCCGATCAGGCTTCTCTTGATCGGACAAAGCTGTTGACTGGATAGCTTAGTGTTGCATCAGGATTTAGAAGTGAAGGTAAAGTTCCCTTCCTGATCCGTATCGGTATAAATCTTGCTGCCTTCCGGGAATTCTCCCTGAAGCAGGCGAACTGCCAGCGGATTCTGCAAGCGCTGCTGAATCACTCTCTTTAAAGGCCTTGCTCCGTAAACCGGATCATAACCTTCCTCCACCAGCCGGTCACGAGCCGCAGGACTCAGTTCCAGCTTCAAGCGACGATCTTCCAAACGGCGGCGCAGGTTGGCAAGCTGAATTTCCACAATCTGACCGATATCGTCTTTCGTTAAAGGATTGAAAATGATAATATCGTCCAAACGGTTCAGAAATTCAGGCCGGAAGTAGCGGGACAGTTCATCCATCACCTGTTTGCGCAGCTCGCTCTGAGCAGCATCACGGGAAGTCATTTCCTGAATGGACGGGCTGGCGATATTACTGGTCATGATGATCACAGTGTTTTTAAAATTCACCACCCTGCCCTGACCATCAGTCAGGCGCCCGTCATCCAAAATCTGCAGCATGATATTGAAGACATCACTGTGGGCCTTTTCGATTTCATCGAAGAGCACCACACTGTAAGGATGGCGGCGGACCGCTTCCGTCAACTGACCCCCTTCCTCATATCCCACATAGCCGGGAGGGGCGCCGATCAGCCGGGCAACCGTGTGCTTCTCCATATATTCGGACATATCGAGGCGAATCATGGCCTGCTCATCGTCAAAGAGAAATTCGGCCAAGGCGCGGGCCAGCTCGGTCTTCCCTACACCGGTAGGGCCTAAGAAGAGGAATGATCCCAAGGGACGATTCGGGTCCTGCAATCCGGCCCGGGCCCGCCGGACCGCATCGGAAACAGCGTGGACCGCTTCATCCTGTCCGATCACCCGCTGGTGCAGTTCCTTTTCCATATGAACCAGTTTTTCCAGTTCACTTTCCATTAATTTTGTCACCGGAATATTGGTCCACTTAGCCACCACTTCCGCCACATCCTGCTCATCCACCTCTTGCTTTAAGAGAGCATTCTGCTTGGAAACCCTCTTCTCTTCTTCCTGCAGTTCCTTTTCGAGGTTAGGGAGCACACCGTATTGCAGCTCGGCCGCCTTGTTATAATCCAGTTTCTGCTGAGCCAATTCCATTTCATGGCGGCGGCTGTCAATGTCTTCTTTGAGTTTTTGAATATGGGTTAAAACTTCCCTTTCCTTTTTCAACTGCGTTTCCAAGGCCAGACGCTGCTCCTGCAAATTGGCCAGTTCTTCTTCGATTTTGCCCAGGCGCTCCTTACTGGCTTCGTCCCGTTCCTTTTTCAAGGCTTCCTTTTCAATTTCCAGCTGCATCATGCGCCGTTTAATTTCATCCAACTCATACGGATCGCTGGTAATTTCCATCCGCATTCTGGCCGCCGCTTCGTCAATCAGATCAATGGCCTTATCAGGAAGAAAACGGTCGCTGATATATCGGTCGGAAAGCACAGCGGCGGCAATAATTGCTCCATCGGTGATTCTCACACCGTGATGGGTTTCATAACGCTCCTTAATCCCGCGCAGGATGGAAATGGTGTCTTCCACAGAAGGAGCTCCTACCATCACCGGTTGGAAACGCCGTTCCAGGGCCGCATCCTTTTCGATATACTTTCTGTATTCATCCAACGTAGTAGCACCAATCAAGCGCAGTTCCCCTCTGGCCAACATCGGTTTGAGCATGTTGCTGGCGTCCATGGCCCCTTCTGCCGCTCCGGCCCCTACTACGGTATGCAGTTCATCAATGAACAGCACCACATCTTCCCGTTGTTGAATTTCCTTCAGGACAGCCTTTAAGCGCTCTTCAAATTCTCCCCGGTATTTTGCACCGGCAATCAGAGAACCAAGATCCAGGGAAATAATTTTTTTTCCCTTAATGCTCTCCGGCACATCGCCCCGCACAATCCGCTGGGCCAAACCTTCTACAATCGCTGTTTTACCTACGCCCGGCTCACCGATCAATACCGGATTGTTTTTGGTCCGGCGGGAAAGGATCTGCAGCACCCGACGAATTTCTTCATCCCGGCCGATCACAGGGTCCAGTTTGCCCTTCCTGGCTGTTTCCACCAGATTACGGCCATATTGCTCCAACGCCGCATAGGTCCCTTCCGGTGTCTGACTTGTCACCTTTTGATTTCCCCGGATTTCCTTAAGCACCTTGAGGAGACGGTCCCGGGTCAGGCCGGCCTGTTTCATGATCTGCTCACTGGCTCCCCCGCCTTTGTTCAACAGGGCGAGCAGCAGATGTTCGGCACTGACATATTGATCGCCGAACTGGGACATTTCGTCATGGGAGCCGACTAAAACTGCCCGCAGACGCGGGG
>JAEWCM010000107.1 GCA_023390635.1 Bacillota bacterium | reverse complement strand
AGTTGCATTTTGTTTTCAAAGCAGGCATTTCGGATACAAAAACTGCGTTTCGTTTACAAATATTCAGTTGTCGGTTACAAAGACTGCATCTCGGTTTACAAAATGGCTTCTCACCTTTCAACTAAGGATTACTTTTTGCTGCAATTCATTATCAACTGCTATTCAATATATTATTATCGAAAAACAATAAATTAATGTTGACATTCAACAATCCGCTCTTTACAATTGAGCTAGAATTAAGAGAAAGACTTAATTGAAAGGAATGATATCATGTGGAGTCCGAATAGATCCGTTATCCTGTCTTCCATTTGTACCAAGGCCGCTATCGTGCTAGTGGTGATCGCCGCCCTGGCCATGCCCCAATTGATCCCTGCTTATGTGGACTATACGGGAAAAGATCCGGAAATCATTCATTCACTGCTCGTGACCGTCTATGCCTGCGCCTTGCCTGGGATGGTGTCCCTGGTCTGCCTGGACCGGCTGCTGGCCAACATCAGGCGGGGAGAGGTTTTCGCCGACATAAACGTCAGACTCCTGAGGATCTTGTCCTGGTGCAGTTTTACCGTTTCCGGCATTTTATTCATTTCCGGATTCTATTATATTCTTTTCTTGATTATCGCCGTCTGCGCCGCAATTTTAGGTCTGATTCTGCGCGTGATTAAAAATGTGTTTGAACAGGCTATTATCATTAAGCGGGAAAATGATTTCACCATCTAGGAGGAGGAATGCAGCTTGATCATTGTTAATCTGGACGTGATGATGGCGAAACGGAAAATGCCCGCCGGTGAGCTGGCGGAGAAAATCGGCATCACTCCGGCCAATCTTTCTATTCTTAAAAACAATAAGGCCAAAGCAATCCGCTTTTCAACCCTGGAGCAAATCTGCAAGGCTCTGAACTGCCAGCCCGGAGATATTCTGGAATATCAGGAAGGGGGAGAAGAAGAGGATGATGAATAGCGTCGCAGATAGCACCGCCAATCTGGAGAACCCTGCTTATACGAGAAATGATATACTTTTTGCCCTGGCCATGCTGGTGTGCGGCTTTTTCTCTACTGGAACCTCATCCAGCTGCCCGGACTGGGAGCGGGGGTTACCTTATATGCAGCTCTGTTTTGCCTTTGCACCTTCGTTTATCTGAGAGCAGGAGGACACCGGCAGACAAAGGCGAGCCTGCTCAGTCTGCTGGGCATTATCCTATCGACTCTGGTCTTCCTGCTCTTTGACAATCCCCTGATCAAAGTGCTGAACTTTATGTTTCTCTCCGCTACTGTCATCTACTGGATCAGCGCAGCCACGGGCCGGACCCTGGAAAAAAGGATTTCCGTCTATATCCTGGGCGATCTGTGGCAGCAGGTACTGCTCGTGCCCTTCGGTAATTTCTCGTCCTGCTTCGGTACCCTTAAATCTCTGCCTGCCGGGAACAAAAAGGGGAAGACCGTCATCGCCGGTGCCCTGGGCATTCTGATCATGATTCCGGTCCTGGCCGCAGTCATCCATCTCCTGATTGCAGCCGACGCTGCCTTTGCCCAGGTGGTCAACAGGCTCAATTTTACAGTCTCCACAGATACCATCTTCCAGATCATCATGGGAATTCCCGTCGCCTGCTACCTGTACGGACTTGTCTACGGCAACCACTATGGCCGGAAGACGGGGCAGGTCACCGTGGAAACAGTAGATAAAATGGCATCTGTCTGCCGCTTCGCCCCAGGCGTAGCCGTCTATTCCGCCCTGACCGCCTTGAACCTCGTTTTTATCGTCTATTTCCTGTCCCAGCTTACCTATCTTTTCTCAGCCTTCAACAACCGTCTGCCCGAACTCATGACCTATGCCGAATATGCCCGGCGAGGCTTCTTTGAACTTTGTGCCGTGGCGGCCATTAATCTGGCTGTGATCGCTCTGGCCCAGCTGGTGGTCAAACGGGAAAGAGTGAAGGTCCTGCGCATGGAAACCACCGCTTTATGTCTTTTTACCCTGATGCTGATCATGACGGCTCTCAGCAAGATGGTGATGTACATCAATACCTACGGCCTGACTCAACTGCGCGTCTATACCACCTGGTTTATGCTGGTGTTGTTCCTGATTTTTGCGGTGACCGCCGTCCGCCAGTTTAAAACATTCAACGCCGCCAGAGTGATGGTGGCGGCGTTCATGATCCTCTTCCTGGCCCTAAGCTATGGCAACGTAGACGGGCGCATCGCCGCCTACAATATCGACCGGTATGAGAAAGGAACCTTGGAGGATCTCGATGTCCAGGCACTGGCCGGCCTATCCGACGCGGCGGTCCCACCCATGTATGAGTTATATCAGCATACGGCGGACCCAAACCTGAAGGCGAAATTGAAAGCCGCCATTATAAAGACAAACGAAGGAGAAGCGGAACCCTTGATCACACCGCATGAAACCTTCCGCGACTTCAACCTTCAGCATCATAGCGCCCAAGCCATCCGGGAAAAGCTCTGAACGTCCTAATAAGGCCTAAGCAACTCCCAACATCAGAAGGACAGCTTGACACACAAAAGCGGAGGAATTGGGTAAGGGGTGCCTAGAGGCCGACCTTACAAAAGTGTAAGATTGAGGGAGGAAATGTAAGCCAAAGTTATGGCAGACCATTTCCTCCCTTTGCTATACTGAACCTGACGCAATAAAGGAGGTTCTTTTTTTATGACTCTTTTAGAGGTAAATCATCTTAAGAAAGTTTATACCACCCGTTTCAGCGGCAGCCATGTTCAGGCTTTAGCCAACGTAACGTTCTCCGTGGAGCAAGGTGAATATGTGGTGATTATGGGGGAATCAGGATCGGGCAAAACAACCTTGCTCAACATTCTGGCTTCCCTTGACAAACCGACCAGCGGTGAAGTCCTGCTGAACGGAAAAAGCATCACCACGATCAAGGAAAAAGAAATTTCCGCTTTCCGCCGGGAAAATCTCGGGTTTGTATTTCAGGATTATAATCTGCTGGATACCTTCTCTTTGCAGGATAATATTTTTCTGCCCCTGGTACTCTCCGGCAAGCCTTATGAGGAGATGAGCCGGCGTTTGCAGCCTATTGCCCGCAAGTTGGGCATCGGCGATATCCTGGCTAAATATCCCTATGAAGTATCGGGAGGGCAAAAGCAGCGATGTGCGGTGGCCCGGGCCCTGATTACCAGTCCTCAGCTAATTCTGGCCGATGAGCCGACCGGTGCCCTCGACTCCCATGCCGCCGAGGGATTGCTCCGCCTGTTTGAGGAAATCAATCAGGAAGGGCAGACCTTGCTTATGGTTACCCACAGTGTGAAAGCGGCCAGCCATGCTAAGCGGGTGCTGTTCATCAAGGACGGGGAGGTATTCCACCAGCTTTATAAAGGCGCCATGGCAGACGAAGCGATGTACCAGAAAATCTCCGATACTCTGACCACCATGGCCACAGGCGGTGCGAGCCATGAATAGATACTTTTATCCCAAACTGGCCGCCACAAACCTGAAAAAGAATGCCCAGACCTATCTGCCTTACATCCTGACCTGCATCGGTACGGTGATGATGTACTATATCATGGTGTTCCTGGCCAAAAACGAGGGACTGGAGCAAATGGCAGGCGGATCGGCATTAAAATCCATTCTCTCTTTGGGCTCTTATGTCATCGCCTTTTTCTCAGTACTCTTTCTCTTTTATACCCACAGTTTCGTGATCAAGCGGCGCAAGAAAGAATTCGGCCTTTTTAATATCCTGGGGATGGAGAAAAGGCATATCGCCAAAGTATTGGTCTTTGAAACCCTGTATGTGGCGGCCATTAGCCTTGGGGTGGGCCTGGCGGGAGGGATATTGCTCTCAAAACTGATTTTCATGGTATTGCTCAAAATACTGCACTTTGAGGTGTCCCTGGACTCTGCCGCTTCCGGTCCGGCTTTGGCAGCCTCTCTCATCCTGTTCGGTATCATCTTTCTGCTGACGCTGCTAAACACTTTACGCCAAATTCATCTGGCTCAGCCCGTCGAACTTCTGAAAGGCGGTCAGACAGGGGAGAGGGAGCCCAAAACAAAATGGCCTTTGGTCGTGGCAGGGAGCTTATGCCTGGGCGGGGGATATTACATTTCCCTGACCACCAAGTATCCTTTGGCCGCCTTGACCCATTTTTTCATTGCCGTCCTGCTCGTCATCATCGGCACCTACTGCCTGTTTACGGCAGGCAGCATTGCAGTACTTAAACTGCTGCGCCGGAATAGGAGGTATTACTACCAGACCAGGCATTTTACCACCGTATCCGGGATGATGTACCGGATGAAACAAAATGCGGCCGGTCTGGCCAATATTTGCATCATGTCCACTGCTGTGCTGGTGATGATATCTACGACGGTGTCCCTGTATATGGGAATGGAGAACATTCTGAGCACCCGCTATCCCAGAAATATCATGATTACTTCTTCCTTAACGGACAGCCAGACTCCCGACGGGATGCGGGAGACGGTGCGTAAGGTACTGGCTGGACAGCACCTAGAGTCGGATCATATACAGGATTATCGCTATCTCCGTATGACAGGTGCCCGGCAGGGAGATACGTTGATCACTGATGCAGCAAAAATTCCCAGCGATTATTCCAGGGAGATCATGAAGAAGCTTTATTTTATTCCGCTGGAGGATTATAACCGGAATGTAGGTCAAAGGGACAGCCTGGATGAAAATGAGATTTTGCTTTACTCCAGCCGCGGCCAGTATGATCAGGATACCCTGACGGTTTTAAACCGAACCTTTACAGTGAAACAAAAGGTGAACGCCTTTTTAGAGAACGGGGCCGATGCGGCATCCAACGCAGGCTGCTATTTTATCGTGGTAAAAGATATGAATGTGCTCAAGGCATTGTTTGAGGCTTGGCAGGCAGGAAAAGGGGCTCCGTCCTTCAGCTATACCCACTATCTGGGGTTTGATCTGGATGTCGCTGATCAAACGATCCTGTCCACCCAGCGGGAACTCAGCGCCGCCCTGCAAACCGATTACCCCGACAACCAAGTGGAATCCGTGGCGGAAGGGAAGACCCAATTCTTCTCCCTGTACGGCGGATTGTTCTTCCTGGGCATTTTTCTCGGCTTGCTCTTCATCATGGCCACGATGCTGATTATCTATTACAAACAGGTCTCAGAGGGTTATGATGATAGGGAACGCTTTAAAATCATGCAGAAGGTGGGAATGAGCCGGGCGGAAGTAAAACAGTCGATCCGCAGCCAGGTTCTGACCGTGTTTTTCCTACCCCTGGTTACAGCCGGAATTCATGTTGCCTTCGCTTTTCCCATCATCACCAAGCTGCTGGAGGTGTTCAATCTCACCGATACAGGTCTATTTGCCTGGTGCACTGCCGGCACAGTTCTGGTCTTTGCCCTGTTTTATACCCTTGTCTACGGGCTGACGGCAAGGGTATATTATCGGATTGTCAGCTGAATTAGCCGGCATACCCCTCAATAAAACATTTTAGAAAAAGCAATTAAGTACCGTTAGCAAACGTGCTTAATTGCTTTTTCTATTAAACTGGACAAAAGCTGATCAGAAGAGCAAATAATGGAAAATGGATGATTGTAATATGATGGAAAACAGACTACACTGATAATATATCAATATTGATAGGTACAGATAAATCCAAAAACTGAGAAGGGGCGATAATGTGGAAAACGATAAAATGATCGCCGTTCTGATCGACGGTGACAATGTATCAGATAAATATGTTAAATACATATTTGATGAGATAGCCAACCACGGAACCCCCACCTACAAAAGGATTTACGGTGACTGGACAAGGCCCCAGATGTCCTCATGGAAAACGGTACTGCTCAATTACTCCATTACTCCCATTCAGCAATACAGCTATACCACCGGCAAGAATGCCACAGATGCCACCTTGATTATTGATGCTATGGATATCTTGTATTCACATAATGTCGACGGCTTCTGCATTGTCTCCAGTGACAGTGATTTCACCAGACTGGCGGCCCGTTTAAGAGAAGCGGGCATGTATGTGCTGGGTATGGGGAAAAGAAAACTCCCAAGCCTTTCATTGCGGCGTGTGAGAAGTTTAAATACCTGGAAATCCTGGCTACAGTTTCAGCAAATCCCGCTGAGTCCATCAATGTCATCACAAATGATGCCTTGATGAACGATGATAAAAAAGCGGACAATCACGATAAAAGAACGGGGAAACCGGCAGCAATATCCCAGGAAAGCCCTAAAGAGGGCATGGCCAGCATTCAGGAATTGATTGAAGCCATAAAAATGATTGTGACTGAAGGCTCGGATGAGGATGGCTGGGTATCCATGGGGGAAGTGGGGAAAAGGCTGAACAAGCGTTATCCCGATTTTGATACCAGAAATTACGGACACCTTAAGCTTACTCCACTTATTTCATCTTTCAGGCAATTTGAGATCCAGTCCCGTAAAATTGGTACTTCCGACAACAAATATATCAGGAATAAAATCACTTGCGGCACTGAAGGCCAAAGTACACTGTCATCAGGAGAGCAAGTGAAGGCTGTACCAAGGAAACGGGCCAGAAAGAGAATCAGACGATAATAGAAAACCCGTCAAGACATACTGTAATCCTTATGAATAAGAAAAACCGAGGCTGCGGCCTCGGTCCTTTTATTGTCCTCATACATTTCCCCACCGTATTTGAAAACTTGGCTTGGGCTAGACCTTGACAAAGCGTCTGAGGACTAGGGAAGGCTTGACGCCCAAAAGCGCAGAAGTTGGGCAGAGGGGCGCTAAGGGCGCACGGTGCCCTTGCCTCGGAGCCCCACGTTTCCTCTTTTCCTTGGCACTGCATCGACTAGCTGCAAGTTAAGACTGCAAAGTTGATGGCATCAATCGATTTGCATAAAAGAAATCACTGTGTTAAAGTGTATATAACCATATATACACTTAGATGAATTTAAAATGAATAACCATGTTTTGATAGGAGGAGATCAGCTTGGGAAAAGAACAGGACACCGTAATTGCCGTCCATTCACTGAGAAAAGAGTTTTCCGGCCAAATCGCCCTGGAAGACGTTAATTTTACCGTTGCCAAGGGAGAAACCTTTGGTTTTCTGGGACCGAGCGGTTCGGGAAAAACCACCACCATCAAAATCCTGACCGGCCAATTATTGCCGACGGCAGGGGAGGCCCGGGTGTTTGGTGCACCTGTGCCGCTGGCTAAAGGAGAGAATTTTCGCAGAAGAATCGGGGTTATCACCGATAACAGCGGTTTGTATCAGCGCTTAGGCATATGGGATAACCTAAAATTGTATTGCCGCCTATATGATGTCCCGCTCAGCAGGATTGATGAAGCCCTGGAAATGGTCAACTTGCAGACCGATAAAAAGAAGCCTGTATCTACCCTGTCGAAAGGAATGCTGCAGCGGGTTACCCTGGCCAGGGCCTTTCTCCATGAACCGGAGCTTTTGTTTCTTGATGAACCTACATCGGCCCTTGACCCGGTGAACAGCAGGCATATCCACGAAAGTCTCCGTTATCTGAATGGAAAGGGGACCACCATTTTTCTCACCACTCA
>JAEWCM010000104.1 GCA_023390635.1 Bacillota bacterium | reverse complement strand
GGCTGACAATTTTCAAGAACTGGCGGGTCAATATCAGCTGTTGTTTCGACTTTATGGAAAGAATGGGGTCATGGGGGAACTGGAACCGCTGCGAGAGATGGAGCCTCATGAATTAGGAATTGTGATTGAAGCGGTTGGAAATAGCCAGGAAATGGCCAATACGATTTGCAGCTTTGCCCGTTCTACATTGCTTCACTACGGCTATCCGGGACGTTTGGCAACGGCAGGAAATCTTGCCTTTCCTTATTCTCCCTCTGATTTTAAGGGCGGAGAAGTATATCAATTTGCCGTCCATCATCTTTTGCAGGTGGAAGATCCTTGTGAGATGTTCCCGATGGAGTGGGAAGTGCTGGGAGGAATGCAGAATGGTTAGAGGAGGACGTTGGGTGTTGGCAGGTAAGCTGGAAGGAGAGAGAAAGGTGCTTCTGCCTGAGCTGGCCGAGGTGATACGCAGCAAAAATGCCGGACCCTATGAACTGACGTTAGATATTATTTTTAGAACTGAAGAAATCTATGATCAAGTGGTTAGAGAAGGATTGATTACTGCAGAACAGATTGCAGCTCTATATCACATGTCTGTAGAAAAAGTGATTTCGTTTGTTGAATTTGCCCCGGCCAAAGCAATTAAAATTACGCTGGAAAGACCTGGAGTCTGTGGAGATGTGGGAGACAGTGATGTTTATGGTGCTCAGCAGCATGCCCCCCTGCTCTTTTTGGAGATTCCTTGGAAGGGACCACTGGTTTAGTGGGGTAAACAGTTTGAGATGGAGGAGCGGAACGTGAAACAAATTGATGTAACGGAAATTGTTGAGGCGGTAGAGCATCTATGTCAGGAAGCAAATTTTAATTTAGGAGCTGATATTGATAAGGGGCTGGCCATAGCTTGCAAAGATGAGACTTCCCCTTTGGGTAAAGAGATTTTAGAACGTCTGCAGGAAAATGCCGTTATCGCCAGGAGTGAGAAGATTCCTATGTGCCAGGATACAGGAATGGCTGTTTTATTTATAGAATTGGGGCAGGATTTAACGGTGGCAGGGGGGGATTTGAATGAAGCTCTCAATCAGGGAGTCAGGCAAGGTTATGAAAAGGGATATTTGAGAAGGTCAGTAGTATCAGATCCTTTTCTGCGTACCAACACAGGAGATAATACTCCCGCAGTCATACATTATGATATTGTTCCCGGAGATACGCTGCGCATTGTGGTTGCCCCTAAAGGATTTGGCAGTGAAAATATGAGCGCTTTGAAAATGTGCAAGCCTTCAGAGGGGTTAACCGGGGTCCTGGATTTCGTAGTGGAGACTGTGGAAAAGGCAGGAGCCAATCCGTGCCCCCCGGTGATCGTAGGAGTCGGTGTGGGTGGTACGGCAGAGAAAGCTATGTTGATGGCTAAACATGCTCTTTTACATCCTGTAGGAGAAAGAAATAGGGATGAACGAATCGGGACATTGGAAAAAGAGCTGTTGGAGAGAATTAATCAACTGGGAATAGGACCGCAAGGTTACGGTGGGATAACCACAGCCCTGGATGTTCATATGGAAGTTTATCCGACTCACATTGCCGGTCTGCCGGTAGCAGTCAATATTGGTTGTCATGCCACCAGGCACCAGGAGGTGCTGCTGCAGGGGAGAGAAGTAGGAGGGCAAAGCCATGAGTGAAAAGGAAAATAGTGTTATTCGCCTGACGACTCCTTTGACAGAAGCTGAAGCAAGGACCTTGCAGGTAGGGGATCAGGTGCTTCTGAGTGGGATTCTTTATACAGCCAGAGATGCGGCACATAAAAAAATGGTTGAAGCTTTGCAAAGGGGAGAGCAGCTTCCGATCGATATTAAGGATCAGATTATTTATTATGTTGGCCCCACCCCGGCCAGGCCGGGCCGGGTGATCGGTTCGGCCGGCCCTACCACCAGCGGCCGTATGGATGCGTATGCTCCTAAGTTGCTTGCTTTGGGATTAAGAGGGATGATCGGAAAGGGCTTTCGTTCCTCCGAAGTAGTGGAGGCCATGAAGACTTCAGGAGCAATTTATCTGGGAGCAATTGGAGGGGCAGGGGCTTTAATCTCCCAATGCATCCTTTCTTCGGAAGTGTTGGCTTATTCGGAATTAGGCCCGGAGGCAATTCGGAGAATTGAAGTAAAAGACTTTCCCTTAATCGTGGTCATTGACAGCCGAGGAAATAATCTTTACGAAATGGGAAAGGAAAAGTACAGAAGAGGAATTTAGAAATATAATTATTTTCATTAATCTAGAAATAAAGCATGGAAATTAAAAACAATTTATGCTAAAATAATTGAAGCGTATTTTAAAACATCCTTAAAAAGATTATCATAAAACTTTCACATTTCCTTAAAGATATTTTAAGGTTTAACCTTTAAAATAAAGATGTGGAAATTTTTTGGAGAAGTCCAAAGGGGTTGTTGATATGCTGTTTTGTCCCATCTGTGGCGGTCGTACCGTAGGTAGAATTGGCCGTGAACGTTATTATTGCGGTGAATGTTGTCATGAGTGGATTGAAGGCAAGGAAACTTTGAAAGTTTATAGGATTCTGTCGGACGGGACGGTATCATGTTTAAAGTCCGCGGGCAAAGATCGTGCTCAATTGATTAAAAGTACAGAGCAATTGCGGGCTGGCTGATAAGCTTAGTATAGGAATCACAAAGTGAGGACAGGGCGGTTTACATAGGCCTTGTTCTCACTTTATTTTTTTCGCCAGGAAGTTGCAGCAGGGAATTGATAATATGTCTAGAATAATACGAAAATAGCAGTTAATTGATTAAAAATTAGTGAAAATATGGGCGAATGCCATTACCGAGTATGCAAATGTTAGGAGGAAATAGTGTGGGTAGACAGGGATTCAGTAAACTAAGCGCATTTAAGGCATACAGCAAAATGGATAAGTCTTGTGCTTCCAATTGCGTATGCTCGTCTTTATGTCAGCTTTTTATGGCTAAAGAGATGATTGGAGCTTCCGTGACCACAGGTGCTAAATTTTCGGAGAAGATTCCGGAAGATATTTTGGATATGTTCAGAAGTGTTCCCCTGGTTCCTGAACGGTACAACAAAATGGAGCTGCATGATGCATTTGAAGAAGTGCAGAGTATTTGTGACGACTGTATGATTGAAAACCATGATAAATATTGCACGGTCAATGTAGTTCTTACCGCTTTAGGAATTTTAGTGTATGGCCGCGAATTTGTTACAGAGAAGGATAAGGAGGCAGGCCTGGATAAGTAAGCATTTTAAAGTCAATTTGCCGTTTAGGGAAATAAGAAAGAGATAGGAGAGACTATTATGATTGATTTGCATCAATTTGATCTTAAACAATCATTACAACTTCTGAAATTTGATCAGACTCAGCTTGATCTGCTAAAGGAATTCAAGCCAATTCTTGAAAAAGAAGTAGATGACATTGTGGAGAAATTCTATGATCATCTGCTTAAAGTACAGAATCTGCGTGCAATTATCGAACGTTTTTCTTCCATTGATAAGCTGTCGCGAACAATGAAACAATACTTATTGTCTCTTTTCCCTGAACAAATTGATGAAAACTATATGGCTTGGCGGGTAAAAATTGGGCAGGTACACAAGCGGATCGATTTACCTCCTTTTTACTATCTCAGTGCCTATCAAGTACTGGAAGATGAAATTGTACCCCGGATATTTGCTTATTTCCGGAAAAAGCCGGAAAATGCCCGCAAGGTGTGCTTAGCTGTATACCGGATCTTCAGTTTTGACCAACAGATTGTTATGGCCAGTTATATCCAGAATTATATTGAGGATTTGGATAAGAAGGATGAACTGGAGCAGGCTCTACGGGATATCGATACTTTGCAACGCAGAGTTAATGAGGCAAGTCAGGCCTTGGCTGCCACCTCGGAAGAAACGGCAGCATCTGCATCACAAATGCATGAATCGACAGAACAGATATCCCGCAACGCCACGGAGGCGGCACAGTTTTCCCGTCAGGTTGACGGCTTAGCTAAGGAAGGAGCCCGGAAAATTCAGGCCATTTCTGAGTCAATGCTGCATTTGGCAGAAATGACGTCCCAGATGAAGGACAAGATGACGGAGTTGGATAACAGTTCAGCCCGAATTGCCTCTATCACCGATGTAATTAAGGAGATTGCTTCTCAAACTAATCTTTTGGCTCTCAATGCGGCAATTGAAGCGGCCCGGGCAGGAGAGAGCGGAAGAGGGTTCGGGGTGGTAGCAGAGGAAGTAAAAAAACTGGCTAACCATTCAGAGCAGTCAGTCAAGGAAATCAGCGCTATGATTGCTTTGACCAAACAAAACACTATAGCCGTGAACGATTCAATTGCGCAAACGACGAGTGCCATGCAGAGTGCGGCAGGAGAAGCCGGTGAAGTGGTAGGTCGGTTCGGTGACATTATGTCCGCTATCAATGCCAGCATTCAGCAGGTGCAGGAAATTGCTACGCAAATTGATGCTCTGACTCAAACGGCTGCTCAGATTGGAGCAGCGTCCGAGGATGTGGCAAATTCGGCAACGACTTTAGCCCAGATGGGAATAAGGGAATAATGTTTAAATGATAGAAGATGCTTTTTTTATTCGAAGGATATGGAGTTTTTCCCGGGCAATTGATTTAGCATTGGTGGATGAAGAAGTCGGTCAGAGCTTCAATATGCCTTTGGGACAAAGACACGGCGAACGGGTTGGCTATATGGCCATCAGCATAGGGAAAGCACTCCGAATGCCTAAGGAGGAATTGATTCAGCTTTTGGTAGCAGGTTTGCTTCACGATATTGGAGCGGTCGGAGGATTTCGGAGTTTTCATGGTGATCACCGTTTGATGGAGGAACACTGCTTATTAGGTGCTAATATGCTGGAGCAGTTTCCTTCCGGAGAACTATTATCCAAAGTGCTTTTATACCATCATGAGACACCTGATCCCCTTTATTCCGCGTTGAAGGCGCCGTTAGATGAAATTCCCCTGATGTCTAAGATTATTTCTTTTGCCGATAAAGTTGATGTCCATATGCCAAGGGTTCATTATGACCGGCAGGAAAGGGATCGCTTGATTCAGTGGGTTCATGATATGAGCGGGAAGTTGCTTTTTCCTGAACTAGTGCCGTTTTTTGCCCAGATAGCGGAGAAAGAGGCATTCTGGCTTGATCTGGAGCAAAATGACCTGATGGAGATTATTCTGGGCTTAATTTATGGAGAATGGACTTTACCTGCGTCACGTTCCAATGAAGATGCTTTTGCCGATCAATTGGTTTCCCTATTTGCCGACCTGATTGACCAGAAAAGTGAGTTTACTATGCGTCATTCCCGGGATGTAGCGGAAAATGCTCTGGAAATAGCGACAGCTTTGGGCTGGAGTGACGCTGCCCAAAAAGAAATTTTCATGGCAGGGCTGGTGCACGATTTGGGGAAATTGGCCGTACCCCGCAAGATATTGGATAAACCGGCTCCCCTGAATGAAGAGGAAGTGGCGGTGATACGGACCCATACGTATTATACACACCGCCTTTTAAGTGAGGCCGGGTTTGCCCCTCATATCGTTCACTGGGCAGCTCACCATCACGAACGGCTGGATGGAAGAGGATATCCCTTCGCTTTGACGGCAGATAAGTTAGATGAGGGGTCAAGGATTATGACCATTGCCGACATGTTTTCCGCTCTGACTGAGCATCGTCCATACAGAAAAGCATTGGCAAAAGATAAAGCCTTGGAAATTATCGGCCGGGGTGCCGGCTCCTCGGTAGATGCAGAAATATTTAAAATTGCTCAGAAAGTGTTAGCATGATGAAAAATAACTTGCCGAAGAGCAAACTCAGCGAAGCCGCAGAGATTTAGGATAGTGATTTTTTAGTTCATCTTGACTTCGTTTCGCCCATCCCAGTGGAAATTGATCAATCCCTACCAGAATCCATCCTTGCGGACCAGGACTGGCCCAGGATTCTCCACCTAAATAATGCTTTAAGAGCGGAGACTTTAAGGGAAGATTTAGATACTGTTGAACTTGAATAGGGGTTAAACTTTGAGCTAACCCTTGACCCGGCTGGAAACGGCCGGGTTTTATTATGCCCAAATGCAGTCCGGGACGCAGGATGGTTAGTCCCGCCAGGGAAAAGTCAGAAAGAGGGGAATAATATAGATGATCCCCAAAAAATTGATAGGAGGGGCCTTCGGCGGGCCAGTCCATTTTTAAATTTTCCTGGGCAAAGTTAAGAAATTCCCCTAATCTGTTTTGGGAAGGTAGTATAGTTTTAGTATTTTTTCTT
>JAEWCM010000050.1 GCA_023390635.1 Bacillota bacterium | reverse complement strand
GAGTCAATCCGCTGCCTCTGAGTCAGTTTAATGAGATCTATGAAGAAAATCTGGGAATCTTTCTGGCCGCTCTGTATATGTAGCGGCCCTTTCTGTCAATTGGGCCTGTCATTGCCTGAGATTTTCTGAACAAAAAAGGAATCCCCTTCCCGGGCAGCGAAGAGTTAAAGACAGAGGATGAGGGAAAGGGAGGCTATGAATGATGAAAGCATGGAAGGTTTTTCAAAAGAATATCACTTTGGGCCTAACCCTTGTGATTCTGACCATTTCCGTTGTGAGCTACCTTGGTGCCAACGCTCTAGGTTATTACACCCTCAATCATGATGAGATAGCGGATTACATAAAAGCGCATGTGGGAGATAAAGAGGCAGAGTGCCGCATTGTAGATGAAAAGGATCTGGATAACAACCATATCATTTTCTATGCCATCCAAGGGAAAGACGGCAGGGAACTTTTCGGTGCGGTAAGCACTGAGAGGACAGGGGACAACCGCTATCGCTCTCTCTTATTTCTTCCCGGACCGGTGACTTCTCCGGGTACCGCTATTCTTACCACTCAAGACGGAAAAAAAGAGGAGCATCATTATGGAGTGGTCTTCGGTAAGTTAAGTGCCGGGCAGCCCCGGCAATATGTAATCACCTGCAATGGCGAGGAATATGAGGAATCCTTCGCAAGTGAGGAGTTCTTTATCAAAATATATGAGATCAGCAATGGGGTATTGAGTATGGGGCTTCATGAGGCTTCTTAACTTTGTAAGAAAAGAGAGCAGGACAAGGAGAAAGAGTAAATGGATCAAAGAATGAAAAAGAAAAAGCGCATTTTGATGATGGTAGCGGGACTGTTGATCCTCTCTGCCGTTGTATTGGTGGTGAAAGGGCAGGCGGACTGGAGCAGGAAGCATGCCGCACCCTCTTCACCTGTGACCCAAACCGATGGCAAGGAAAATGAAGGGAAGGAAGAGGGAGCGGAAACATCGAAGCAATCTGGAGAGGAAGATAATGGTTCTGCGTCTGCCGCTGTTTTAAGCGAAACCCAACAGAAGGCGGTTGTGTTGTATGATCAGGGCCTGGAGTTATACTATGACCGTCAATTCGACCAGGCCATCGCCTTGTTCGACCAGGCTCTGGGACTTGATCCCCAATGTTATCAGGCAATGAATGGGAAGGGCGCCAGCTATGCTTTTCTGGGCCGCTATGAGGAAGGAATCAATCTGATCAAGCAGGCCATTACCTTAAAGCCTGATTTTGTTTACGCTCATTTCAATTTAGGGCTGGCCTATGAACTGGCAGGAGAATGGGATGCGGGCATAAAAGCATACAAAGAGGCCCTGGTCCTTGATGATAAGGATGTGTGGAGCTACTACGGAATTGCCAGCATTTATGGGCGTCAGGGCAATGTGGAGAAAGTAGTTGAATATCTCCGGCCTGCTATTGACTTGCAGGCCGATGTGAAGGATGTGGCCAAAGAGGAGAAGGATTTTGACCCGGTGAAGAATGATCCTCGTTTTCAGACTTTGGTTAACGGTTGAAAATAGCTTGTCCCCAAATGCGAAAGCACTTTCGCATTTGGGGACAAGCCTTTATATCAAGGAGTGAGACCATTGAAAAAAAGATCCAATGCCATCTTGGGGGGAGTTTTGATCGCCCTGATCATTTACTTCGTTTTGGAATGGTCCAGCTTTACGCCGACCGGGGCTATCAGAAATTATGTATTTTTCCAAATTGATAAAATCCAAGCTTTTGGTTTATCTCTCGGCCCCTCCGTCCAATCGGTAGACCAGGAGACTTTGGGGAAGCAGTATTTTGTAGAAGGTGTGACCGATGTCAAATCAGGAGGAGGGTCCCTGAATTTTTTCTATTTAAAGCAGAACGGGTATGGACAATGGTATGTTGTTTCCTGCGGGAGCGGGCCGTGAAAATCTAAATAACAATGCCATTAGTAAGGAGAATTCATCTATGAATAAGAGAAATAATTATAAGGTAATAATATTTAGCGTTATATTACTTCTATTGTTTTTCCTATTTGTAAGGCCTAAAACGCCCCAAGAGCAAGTAATAGCTAAATATATAAAAGAAAAAGGCAATTCATTTACATTAACAATGATAGTAAGGAAGTCAGGTAGATTAGACCCAAAGTATGGAGAGCTATATTATGTTGATGGAGTTATCGGTGATTTTTCAGATGTGAACTTCTTTTATTTAATAAAAGATGGTGACGGATGGAAAGTTAATAGTGCTGGAACAGGACCTTGAAAGGAAGTTTGTAATTAGTGAACGGATTCGCTTACTGGTGAATAGAACATAAAAATTTTTCTTCTCATGATAGATTTGGTCCGCTGGATACGAATAGATAAGTGAAGCTTCGGAGGTGATTCGGTGGATGATCAGATGATTATCAGCCTGTTGAAAGAGGGGAACATCAAGGGGCTGGAAGAGCTGATTGCCAAGTATAGGCGTTTATCCGTATCCATTGCCTGTACGGTGATCGGCAGCGTACATAAGGAAGATGTATTGGAATGTGTGAACGACACCTTCTATGATATCTGGCAGTCGTTTGGCCGCTATGATGAAGGAAGGGTATCCCTGAAAAGCTGGGTAGCCATGATTACCCGCCGGAGGGCGGTGGATAAAGTGCGCTCCCTCTCCCGGCAAAAGATGATTCTGCTCGAAGAATTTACGGATGAGATGTTAGCTTATCAGCCCGGTCCGGAAGAGATCGTGACATACCGGGAGGAAGTAAGGCAGTTTAATCAATTCATCCTTAACGAGTTGTCGGAGATGGACCGAACCATCTTTATCCGCCGGTATTTTCTGCTGGAAAGCATTCAGTCCATTGCTGACCGTTTTCAGCTGAATCGCTCTGTAATTGATAACCGTTTGTCCAGAATGAGAAAATCTCTGGCCGGATATTTGGAAGGGAGTGAGATTTCCCATGGATGATAAAAAGCTCTTGCGAATGATGGACGATGTGGAACCTGCTGTTTTGAACGGGATGGAGCTGGAGGAAGCTGCCCTGCCGGAAGACCTTTTGCTTGAAGCAGGGAATATAGCGCTGGTACGGGTGAAGGAAAAAAAGCTAAAGGCTAGACAGAAAAACGGAAAGATGGGATGGAAAAGTTATCTGGCGATAGGTGTCGCGGCGGTATTTTTTGCCGCTATGATGCTGGTCTCGGTGAAGGCTTACCTTCCTACCCCCAGCGCAAAAACTCAGGCTCAGGATAACAGCGGCAAGTCCGCCCCAGGCGAAGAGATGAAGCTAAGTGCGATTGCCGATCCGGAGTTTCCGGAAAAAACAACGTATTATGGCGCAGATAGTTTTAAGAAGGAAACTTTGGATAGGAGCTTTATTAATCAACTGAACGATTTTTCCTCCCGTTCTGCTTCCGCTCTGCTGGGCACCGGCCATGAGGGGGAAAATCAGATTTTTTCACCCCTGAGCCTTTATATGGCGCTGGCAATGACAGCTAATGGAGCAGAAGGTGCAACTCGGAGTGAAATCCTTAGTGCCTTATCCATGAGTGACTTTGATATGGATACTATTAACGGGCAAACCAGCCAACTCTTCCGCAATCTTTATTTTGATAATGACGCAGGTCACTTGAAGCTGGCCAATTCCTTGTGGCTGGATAAAACCGTACCTTTTAAGGAGCCTTTCCTGCAAACGCTGGCCAAGGAGTATTACACTTCTTCTTACAGCGTTGATTTTACGGATAAGATCATCACCGCTCAGCAGATCAATCAATGGATTGCCGAGAACACAGGCGGAAAGCTGGGCCAGGATGATAAGACCCGTTTAAATCTGGGAGACAATAATGAGAATAAGAACGACCGTCTGATTATGGCGATACTTAATACAGTTCATTTTTATGATGAATGGGAATGGCATTTTCCCACCGGAAAAACCGCCCAAAATCAGTTTCATCTGCCCGACGGAAGCATAATGAGCTGTGATTTTATGACTACGGTAGATCATACAGAGTATTTCAAGGGTGAAAATTATGCCATAACTTCAAAGGAGTTGAAAAATGGGGGAGAAATGCTCTTTATTCTTCCCGATCAGGGCACTGCCCCGGAAAACTTGCTGGAGAATCCTCAGTTTATCAGAGAAGCTATTCAGGACTACCAGACAAAGGCGAAAGGAGCGGAAGTCACCCTTAAGCTGCCTAAGTTTAAATATGACAGTACTTACATCCTGAATGACATTTTGTCGGGGATGGGAATGAAGAAGGCTTTTATTGGGAGTGAAGCGGATTTCTCCAATTTGGCTGATCTGAACATTCTTTACCTTTCCAAGGTGCAGCAGGCCAGTTATATTTCAGTCGATGAAAAGGGGTGCGAAGCCACCTCCTATACGGTGGCCCTTCCCACTACAGGCGGGGGAGAGGATATGGTATGGGAAAAGATTAATGTAACCCTTGATCGGCCCTTTATCTTCATCATCACCATAGACGGAGGTTCTCCTGGACATTTGCCTGTCTTCGTGGGGGTTGTGAACAATCCCTCGGAATAGTTGCGATTCGGAAGAAAGAAGGTTGGCAATGAGACGGAGATGTTATCTGACGATTGGCCTGCCCATAGTTCTCTTTATTATCGTGATGGCGATAGGGGCTGAAGGTATCCTGCCGGTCATGAGTGCAGGTGGGCAGGATGACAAAAATAACGGCAGGCCGACAGTTTTAGAAAACGAAAACACGCTGAAGCCAGGCGCCATTGTTTCTCCTGAGTATCCGGCGAAAACAAGCTACTATGCGTTTGGCAGCCGGAAAGCCGAAACAACGCTGGATAAAAGCTTTATGAATAATCTGGTAAAATTCACTTCTGGTTCCACTTCAGCTGCCTTGTCTGCCGCACAATCGGAAGGCAATCAGATTTTTTCCCCTCTCAGCCTGTACATGGCGATGACGGCTAACGGAGCGGGAGAAGAAACGCAGAGCGAGATGATCAAGGCCATGTTCATGAGCAATCTGGACATGGAGGCTCTCAATAGTCAAATTTACTGCCTTTTTCAAAATCTGTACTTTGATAACGAGGTCGGCTCCTTAAAATTGGCTAATTCGCTGTGCCTGGATCACAAGATCACCTTGTCTCTCATGCACAAAAAACATATACTTTAAAATCACATACAACAGGCGCTGAAGTTGAGACGGGGCTTACTACAGTAATAGTAACAATAAATATTGACAACAAGATACAAACAATTGAATTGAATTTAGTACAAGATGAGCCGATTTCGCCAGAGGAGAAAAGTACAATACCTCAGCCCTTGGATCCGGAGACAGCGGGCGTATGGTTTTACTCTGCCTGAAGAAGGGGAAAGATAAAGCGGGCTTTTGATCAAGATAAGGCATATTTCCAATTTTGCCGGCCCCACTGATTTACAGCAGGTCTTTATTTCCAGAGCTGAGCAGTTTGCCTATGTATCTGTTGATGAGAGGGGATGTGAAGCTGCGGTAGTTTCCGCTTTTATCCCGGGAATGACAGGGGCCTTTGGAAATCTGGCAAAGGTGGATATGATACTCGACAGATCCTTATTTATGTGATTACGATGAGGGGGAGGGATGACAGGAAGCGTGCCTTTGTTTGTAGGGGTGGTGAATGATCCGTTGGAGTGAGCGTTATGCATCATAGTTAGGGTTTATGATGTCAGAACACGAAAGAGCTTTTGGGATATAATTAGCGTGCAGTGATCTCAGAACAGAGAGGCTATGCTACAGGAATTTCTTGATTATTCGACAAAAAAAGCGCCAGGTTTTTAATAAATTGTAGAGCTATTATTATTTTATAAAGAAGTGGATCAGATGATAATGGTATGTTAATATTTTTCCTGGGATGAGAGGAGGTAGGATGAAAAGTTCTAAAAATTTGCAAATTAGTAATAAATGGATGAGGGGTACAAATAAAGGAGGCTTTAATATGAGGAAGACATTATCTGTTTTAATACTTGGAATAGCCTTATTATGTTTAGACACTAGTGCTGTTTTTGCTTATAATGGAACTGCAGCAAAAAATTATGCTGACAATTATGCGCTATCTCCAAATAGTGGCGTATATCCTGTTTTTTCTGAGGATTGCACTAATTTTATCTCTCAAGCTCTTTTTGCTGGAGGTTATTCAATGGTAGGCAATTATCCTGGAAATAGTAATGTGGACAACAGCTTTTGGTATTTTAATCACTACTTTAATGTTTGGACTCATTCTTGGTCAGTTGCTATGGATCAAATAACTTTCCAATATACACATTCTCCAGGAGGATCTTTTGGAAATATGTATAATGGAAATATAGGGAGTTCGGAATATAATGATGCTTTGATAGGAGATATTCTTGCTTACGATTTTGGAAGTGGTGATGGATACAGTCATTTGAGTTTGGAGGTAGGGACAGGAACTGATCCTTCCAGTGGGTGGGTAGGCGACCTTGTTGATGCGCATACCAGTAATCGGTATCATGCCTATTGGACATTACAGCCTTATAATCCTGAGCACTATTCAACGACCCATGTCTTGACTATTCATATTTCTTCTTCAAATAATTAGGGGGTGAATTAAATGAAAACTAAATTAAGAATAACAGTTATATTTGGAACGATGCTGGTATTAATTGCTAGCGCTGGAGTTATCAAAGCTGTTACGGGAACCCAAGATCAGGCAGATAAAAGTCAATTGGAAGATATAGCTAGGGATTATTTGGATTTTAAGGCTAATTTCCATAAATTTGCATCAAGTGAGGTTCAAAAAACAAATGTAGATGATGTAAGCTTGAAAGATATGATTGAAGAGAGAACAAAGCAAATAGAAGATTTTGCTGAGAAAGATTCGGATTTTTACAAGAAAGAAGCAGAATTGGTTGCAAACGCTATAAATAGCCAAAAAACTTTGACTCAACACATAGAGGAGAAGATTGATAAAGAGAGCGCAGACAAGTCAACGACTCTAAGTCAAGGAATAGATAGTAATAGCGGAAACACTCGCTCTTTTGGTGGTTCTGTGAGTGATGTTAAAATTAGTTCAGTTGTTATTAAGGGAGATTCAGCGCAAATAGATTTATCCTATCTTTCTAAAGCAGCTTTTGGGCAGTGGCAAGAAGATCATTGGGTGATGGCTTATCCATCCGCTGTAATTAATGATCATTTAACGTTCATTAAGAAGGATGGCAATTGGAAGATCTCGGATGAAATATGGGGTTTTGCGCCAGGAAGTGAACCTTAAGTGTTTAGCTGAAAATGAGGTTTTTATAGTCGCTATGACAAGAAATGACTATACTTTGGAACAATTAGTATTTTTCACATTCACTTAAAGGCTTAGGAAAAGCTGAAATAGGGCTGCCGATCAAACCTTTATGTATTAGAGGGATTGATTGGCAGCTCCAATTTGCTAAAAAAATTTCTTGAATTTTTATCATTACTATGAATGGAGGGGAGCCGGGGGGATGTTCTGCTGTTTGTGGGGTTGATGGGCGATCCATTGTAAGGGTAGGAGCGGGAAATATATTAAAAAATAGGCGGGTTATTTTAATGAAAAAGGCAATTTCCTCTATTTCGATTTTTCTAATAATGATTTTAATGATAGGCTGTAACCAGATAGCAGAAAAATCGAATCCTCCGAATACAATAAGTACTAATATTAAAAAAGTTGAGATCGTGGAGGAAAATTATCAAAAAGTTTTTGGAGACGTAAAAGTTGAAACATTAAGAGCACAACTTTCAGACGGAAGACCTTGGTTAGAATTAGCTATATCAGATAAAGGTGAAATTTTTGGATTTACCCCTCAAACTAAGGATAGTCCTATGGAAATTATAAGCTATAATTTAAATACAAAAACTTTACAAAGTATTTATTCTTCAAATAATGATGTTAGTCCAATTTATTTTAAATTTAATGATAATTATTTAGCATGGACTGAAGTAACAAATAATTCTTCCCAAGGAATATCAAGGATTGTTGTTTATGATAGGAAAACTCAAAAAGTTACTGTAGTAAATGAAAACAAGGAGTTTTCAACAAATGAATCTTATGAAATGATAGCACTCAACAGTGATTATTTGCTTTGGTCAACTAGTAAAACAGATAAAGGAAAAGTCATCAATGAAATAATGAAATATGATCTAAAAACCCAGGAAATATCTTTGCTTAGAGAAAATGCTATAATGCCGATCGTAGGTAAAGATTTTATTGCATGGTTGGGCCCGGAAGACGATCAAATGAAATATTCGGCAATTTACTTAAATGATTTAAAAGATAATTCTATCAAAAAGATTGTAACGGACGGGCAACACCCTACCTATATCAACACAGACGGGATTAGTATAGTGATCACTGGCTTTTCAAGCGAGAATCCAAATTTAAAGGTGCTCTCCGTTTATCAAAATGGCGAGATCCGCATTATTAAAGAATCTAAAACGGATTATTTTGAATTTCCGGAGATAAGTCAAAATTTTGTGGGATGGAGAGGGACATTAAAACTAAGTGTTTACTCTAGAAAAGATGATAAAATAGGGATTTTGACAGAAGAGTATGCTGCCTATACAGAAGTGAAAGTAAGTGATAAATATATTCTGTGGCACTCACCAGCAATCAAAGATGAAAATGAGGCAAGACAGAAAGCTATGGAACAAAATATTTATCTTTCAGATTTACACGTTATTTCCAAAGATGATTTTGTACAATTACAAGAATAACTTTGAATCCCAATTCAGCTAGGGGTATAAATATGATTAGTATCTAACTTTCCCGAAGATTATTTTTCCCTATTATATATTATAAAAAGGCTGCGAATCAGCTCTTTATACGGGGTTGATTGGCGGCTATTTTATTAGCGAAGCAAAAGGAAAAAATAATTAAAATTAAACTTAAAAATTTTTTTAAAAAAAGGTGTAACTGATACTTCTATTTCTCGTTTCTATTAATGAGAGGGTTTTTAGGAGGGATAGAAATGAGAAGAACATTATTAAAGAGATATATAACAAAACATAGCATAAGTGTGAGCGAGATCGCCCAACAGTGCAATATCAGTGAAGGCTACGCCAGCAAGATCGTCAATAATCAGGTCGGAGTCATTAAAATGGAGACATTAGCCGCACTGGCTGATTATCTCAGTCTTCCCCTTCCCGAGTTGAACCGGCTGCGCTGCACCCTGTGTGCGGAATCTTCCCGAACATTATCGTCTATAACTATGGAAGGCGCTAAGATTGTCTTTCTGGAGTATCTGGAAAACGTTTTAGATGGTATAGATGAGTATGACCGGGCCAAGGTAAAATTTTATCACGAGAAAATCGTTGAACTGAAGGATAATTCTGTAGATTTCTACCCTAATTACATCCAGGGATATGACGGTTGGCGCTTTGCCTTGGAAGATGAATTTCAAAGGTCAATGGAGTGCTTCAAGGCAGCTCAATCATTTAATGCCAAGAGTGAGGTTGAAATGAGACTCAAAAGTAAAATATTAAGCGGGTTGGGAGAAGCATTGCTGGCTAAAGGATATTACAGAGATGCCATGAAGGCTTTAAGACAGAGCTTGATGATGTGGAATGACGGAAGAAAACAGACTGGATGGATATATCTGCAGATAGGAGCACTGTTTAAACGGAAGGGAGATTTACCACGGGCGCTAGCGGCCTATCGGAAGGCCCAAGCTATAGGGGATGAGAATATCCGAGCTTTGGCACTTTCTACTCAAATTCTATTCGAGGTGCATAGCGATAAACAAGTGTCCAGGGAATCGATAGCATCGGTTTTTCACAAAGTGAAGGATAATAAAGAAGCAGGGCTCAAAGGAGGGATTTGTGGCAATTTAGGAGAAGTTTTTTTAGAACTGGAAGATTTTTATACAGCAGAGTGGCTTTTTAAAAAAGCTATTCGTTTTTCTCTTTTGGAAGAAAATTTGCGTAACAAACATCGGGCAATGATTGGTTTGGGAAATACCTATCTGGCGAAAAATGATCAGGCATCCTTCGGTAAAATGGTGCACTGTCTTGAATCAGAGATAAGTGAGGAAGCCGACAGTGTAAATGTTTGCAGAAAATTAAATCTTTTGAGCTGGTATCACATAAAAAATAAGCAATTCAGCAGCGCAAAAAGAATATTGCAAGAGTCTTATTATATGGCTCAGCAGGCTAGACTCCCTTTTGAAATGGTTTCCAGCTGTCGGGAATTGAGAAAGTGTCACAGAGCGCTTCATGAGCCGGCTCTGGCAGATTTTTATGGCGGAGAAGAGGCAAGAATTAAAAGGTTGATTCGGATAAAGTAAATAAAGATTGGCCAACTTTTGAATGAAAGAAGCAGAGAAAATATGAATAAAAAAATACTAATTGGTGTGTCAATAATTATTGTAATAATATTAACAGCTCTTTTTTCCAATGGAAGTTTAGCCCCTAAGAAAGAGCAGCTATATCAAATCTTTTATTTATCCAATAAGAATGAAGCGGTTGAGCAAGTAAGATTTAACAATAGAGACAAGGGCGAGAAAATAGCAAAAATTGATAATGGAGAAAATATTCCTTCTGATTTTCTTAAGAAGGCAGATGTCTTATGGGTTGATTTTGAATATCTGGCTCAGGATAAAGATAAAAACCTGGCATTAAGTATCAACAAAACTATAGATTTAAATATACCGGTAATATTTATGGGTGAGCAACTTGAAAGAAACAAAATTGCTGATTGCTTAGATATAAAACATGCAGAAGGGACTGATCTTAAAAATACAGGTGAGGCAATCTTAAAAGGAATAAAGGTAAATAGAACATCGAAGGGATACTTTTTTACCGATATTTATATCGGTAAAGAAGAGAGCAAGGATGAAGAACAGATATACAGCGGGCTTGCAGACGCTAGTTATTCCGAAATATAAGTGCTTGTCCGAGATTCGTACGCGCGTACGAATCTCGGACAAGCGGGGATAGCCGAAAGGCAGTTGGAAAAGAGAATAAGTTAATGATGCCAAACAAGGAAGGAGTGTTTTATTTCTGGCTGGATGGTCATACTTTGGCTTGGGCTGATTCGTAGGGCACCCGAAAATTTGCGCTTAACGGCTATGATGTGGTGCAGCAAAGAAATTTTCAATACTATGACTGGGGAACGAAATGAACCGGGACTAAAAATTTGGTTAAATGGTGTAATGAATCCGGTTTCCTTTCGTTAATATCTATAAGAGGGTGAATATCAGTTACTTTTAACCGTTAAGGGGGATGACAAATGGAAGATAAAGACCAAAGGAGTAAGCTCAGAAATTGGATTTTCATTATCGTCTGTGGGTTGATTTTTTTAAGCGGTGTTATCTATTGGGTTTACGTGAAAACCTTAAGCCTATCTGATGAATTCCTTTCATTTTCATTAAGAAGAATGATACTTGCTTATTGGTTCATCATCAGACCGCTGATGGCGATAAGCGCGGCCCTATTTCTGCTGGGGCTGCTTAGTAAAGCCAAAATCCTTAACCTTCATGCCTTCGGGGCCAGAGGAAGACGCATCTGCTTGATTGCAGGCGCAGTCCTGACAGGCATTACTCTTTTTTATATGCTGCTCTTAGGCGTTCAAGCGACTGGGTTGCAGTATAACCGGCCTGAGAGCTGGTTAAGTCAACTGATCACCAGTTCATTTTATATTACCCTTACTAAGCCTTTCTATTTGACCAATTGGGAAAGCGATGCGTTGTTTGTCCGGGATATGGTGGCCTTCTTGGGTGCTGCCCTTCTTTATCTGGCAAAGTCCGACGAAAAGTCCAGTGAAGTGATAAATCAGCAAGAGAGAAAAGAGGAGCTTAAATTATAAGAGATACATATCTACAGGAATATTTAATAGCTTGTCCGCAATTCTTACACGTGAACGAATTGCGGACAAGCATAGCGGGTTAAAACAAAAGCAGCAAATTATTGGAGGTGCAGTTCCTCGTGAGAAAAGTAACTTATGCCGTGGTTCTCGCTTTATCAGTCTTATGTTTGTTGGCCGTTTTTGCAGTCCATAAAGCTATTGCCGTGCCTTATGATTATCCTGCTAAGCCAGGTAGCCCTGAATGGAAAAGTCTCACTTCCCACGCTGAGATGGTAGAGGCTTGTCAAATCCCGGCTGAGGTATTAAAGAATATGACAACCGCTTCGTTAGTGGAAACTGTGTCCAACTATCCCCTAATCTATGATATGTATGCTTATAATAATATCCAACTGGGATTCACAGCCGTTTCCCGCCAATTCAACGGTGTCCTGGAATTATATGCACGGGAGGATGCCGGAAAAAAACTGATGGAAAAATATACATCTATGACGAATGAAGCTCCAGGCTCTGAATATAAGCTTGCTTTTATAGAAATGCTGCTGTCCCAGCCGGAGATCATGGCTGACCTTAGTCCGTTGCAAAGGGACGATTTGCTCAAGGTGATAAAACCATGACCATACTGAAAGGAGAAAAGGAAAATGAGAAAATCCAAGTTGAAGAAGTTACTTCCCATAGGGTTGGCAGTTCTTCTGTTTATCTTCCCCTTATTACAAAGCAATGCTAATGATATTGCCAAAGGGGCCGATTTGCCAAAATTATCACAGGCCAAGATCACATCTATTGAAGTGCCTGTAGACATAAGAAATGCGGCTCTGAACAATCTCTCAAAGCATATGTTTTCAATATTTCAAGATCCAACTGGCTATGGATACACAGCGGAAGAGGTGCAAAAGTTCACTCTTGGGAATCCGTTTAATATTTATCAATACCGCAATCAGGAGGTTTCCAATACGGGGATTTACTACTTTCCCATCCTGATCGATGGTAAGGTCAGGGCAACGCTGGGGTTGGGAAAGTTTGATGGGATGATATCAAGCACATACTCCCCCGGCTTTGCCAAGGAGTTGCAGCAGGTCTTAGACACTGCCACTGAACCAATCCGGATATTTACTACAAACGGTGAGGTCAGGGCAATTACCTCCAAAGAAGACATTATGATCGGCACGGACGACCATAGCCCGAGGCCTCTCGCTTTAACCAGGACCGATATAGATAAAATCAATGAGCTGGCAGCGGCAAATGTAAAAGCCGGCAAATATAATGAAGTGACTTCATATGCAGGATCAGTAATTCTATCCAGCGAAGTTCCTGAGGAAATAAAGGATGAAGCCCGGAATGACTTTCCAAAGCATCTGTATTCCATCCTGCAGAATCCCTCCGACTATGGATACACAGCGGAAGAGGTGCGAAGGTTCACGCTGGGCAATCCTTTTAATATTTATCAATACCACAATCAGGAAGTTTCTGATACAGGGATTTACTACTTTCCCATACTGGCCGATGGTGAAATCAGGGCAATGCTGGCCGTGGCAAAGGCGGGAGGAACGATATCAAGCACATTTTCACCTGGCTTTGCCAAGGAACTGCAGAGGGTCTTATCCACCGTCGATGAGCCTTTCCGTTTATTTACCACAAACGGAGAGGTCAGGGCAATCACTTCCAAAACAGACTATATACTCGGTACGCCAGGGCATGGCTCGGAGCCGCCCGCCTTAAGCGAAACGGATATTGATAAAATCAATGCGTTGGCGGCGGCAAATGTCAATGCCGGAAAATATGATGAAGTGACTTCATACCGGGGAGCCTTGGATCAGGAAAATAACGCCGTAACAACCCAGGGTACCGCAGCGGGACTCATCAATGACAGATATTTGCATGTCCCTGTACTGCTTCAGGAGGACAAAGCGTTGGGCTGGGCGGCTGCTATGGCATCCATGCTAAATTATGCCGGGTCCGGGCCCCTCACCCCGTATGACACTACTGTAAAAGTAAAAGGATCTTACGTGAGTGATCCGGCTCCGGTTCTCGAGGTAAGAAGCGGATATACAAAATATGGGCTGAACCCATTTATCGCTTATGATCTGACAAGTACTCAGATGGCTGCCTGCTTGCGTATGAATAAGCCTAGCCATTCATTTTGGAAGCTGATGTCTGATCCGTTGGCATGGCATTCAATGTTAACCTGCGGATATGCATTATATGCGGATGGTGTCTGCAATTATCGCCTGATGGATCCACGCCAGGGATATGTATCTGTTGTCGGTCACGTGGGCGATACGGCGCAGACAACCTATGTATATTCGGGCGAAATCTATCAATGGGAGAGGAGTATGTTTATTTAAATCAATCGCAAATTTATTTTGCTATCTTTACGTAGCGGGGTATAATAATCTCTATGACTTGTCTGACCCCTAGATGGGGAGGCAGGCCGGGAAAATACAATGTTAAGAGATGGAACAACTAATCATGGAAAACAATGCAGCAACTCCTAAAGCCTTTACCTTGCCTATTATTGCTTTGATCCTGCTCTGTTTTATTATGGGCACCAGTGAATTTATTGTGATCGGGATTCTTTCCAATATTTCTGCCGATTTACAGATTTCTTTGTCCACGGCGGGAGCGTTAATAACGATCTTTGCCTTTACTTATGCCATAGGAACGCCGGTGTGATTACCACCCTGACCACTAGGGTGGACCATTACCGGCTTCTCCTCCTTTTTGTCTTGATTTTTGCCGGAGGGAATCTGGTCAGTGGCCTCTCAGTTACCTATCTTCCGCTGCTAATTTCCCGCGTCGTGACGGCGGTGGTTTCGGGAGTGCTGATTTCCCTGGCCATGACTTTTGCCCATAAAATAACGCCCAGTGAGCATCAGGGCAAAGTGATTGCCGGATTGTTCTCCGGGTTCAGCATCGCCGCTACCTTTGGCGTCCCTTTAGGAACGATGGTCGGTCAATGGCTGGGTTGGAGGGCTGTTTTTATCCTGATCAGTGCAGTCAGTCTGTTGATTCTCGTGCTGCTGGCCTATTCTTTGCCGAGAAAAAGATCGGCCCAGTCGGGGGAGATGTGGCATCAATTTTTTCTTCTAAAGGACAAAAGGATTGGACTGGGCGTCCTCATTCCCTTTTTAGGATCAGCTGGGATCTATGTCTTCTACTCCTATTTAAGACCGATCCTGGAGTCGGAATTGCATATTTCTGTAGCAGGCATCAGCGTGATTTTGTTTGCGTATGGTATCTGTACCATCATCAGCAATATTCTGTCCGGTAAACTGGCGGAAACAGAGGGAATGAAGCGATTGCCCCTGATCTTTGGACTGGAAGCTCTGTGTTTGCTTGCTTTGCCTTTTACCTTCTTCTCTTCTGTTGTCAGTCTGACAGTGTTTTTTGTCCTGGCTGTGCTGATGTACTTGATGAATGCTGCCAATCAGCTTCATTTTTTGAACACGGCCAGCCGTGATTATCCCTATGCCCTCAATCTGGCCTCCTCTCTCAGCTCCATTTTTTTTAACATGGGCATAGCCTTGGGCTCTTTTACGGGAGGTTTGATCGTGGACTATTTTGATCTGCGCTATGTGGGCT
>JAEWCM010000203.1 GCA_023390635.1 Bacillota bacterium | reverse complement strand
GTCAAGATTTGATTGAGATTATCCCACTGTGCTTGAAATGGCCTCGTCCTTGCCAACGTCAGAAATTCATTGAGCAGATTATTAGCCCTGTCCAGTTCTCCAATCATCAGGCTATAATAATCACGCTCTTTTACACTCGTTGTTTTAGCTAATAAAATCTGCAATAAACCCCTCACTGTGGCCAGCGGATTTCTGACCTCATGACCAATTTCCGCTACTAATTCCGTAATTTGTCTCAAATTATTTAAAGCGGTCATTTGATCTTCCCAATTCAACTTTTCCCGATTTTCTTTTGTTACGAGAATATGTCTTTGCACTTTTACCACCCCTAACCTCCTTAATTCACACAAAAAGATGTATTTTTATTAGCCATGTTCAGGACCCCATACTTTGCAGTCATTATATGTACTTCTTCGCCACAAAATTCCAGAAGGATTTGATAATTCCTGTAGAACCCAACAACAATCCAGATGTCCTCCCAACATAGCTTATCACTTATTGTGATAATTTCATGTATAGATAAATAAATCTGTTTTTTTAGCCTTTACTTGCAGTAAATTCATGAATATTCTGAAAATTTAAGTCTTTTTTCCTTATAACACTTACAAGGACCGTCCTCAGATGATAGAAGCCTAGACTAATGACAATGGGGTGTAAAAAGAGCTAATCGGAAACTCTATTACACCCCATCCGTTCTATTTTAGGTCGGTCCCTTTAACCAACCAGTTCATCACAGAAATTATCACTGCCGTTACCAAGGCGGCCCAAAATCCAGGCATCACTAACCCTGGCAGAAAAAAAGCCGTTAAGATTACCATCCAGCTATTAATAACCAAGGTAAAAAGACCTAGTGTTAGAAAATTGAGCGGCAAGGTTAAAAGGAGCAGAAATGGCCTTATTAATAGATTAACCAGCGCTAAGATCACTCCTGCTCCTAAAAAAATCCACAGTGAGTGAACTTCCATGGCAGGATATATTAATGAAGCCAGATAAAAGGCCAATCCGTTAATAAGAATGAGCAATAACCCTTTTCTCATCCCTTGCCTCCTTTCTTACTGAATTTTGCTGATAGAACTATTAATACAGTTCAACAAATACTCCGATATTCTCATCTTCAACTTCAACCAATTTTATTCTTCCTTGCTTCCCTAACTCCCTTTCCATAGCCAGCAATGTTTGGAGCAGCGGCCTGATTTTCAAAAAAAGCTGGCTGTTATTTTTCCCGCAATGGCGAGAAACCCATGCACATGCTGCCGTTAGCTGATCCAACGATTCAATTAGATCTTTGAGAATAAAAAGCGGAAGAGGAATGTTCATTCCTCTAAAAACCCCCATGAGGGAAGAGTGTTTCCAATGGAGTCTGATAATGATGAAAAATGCCGGTCTGGATTTAATCCACACAGATCTCCACCTGCATCTTCCCATCCTCCTCATTCTCCAAATCAATGTCTACCAGTTTGCCGTGGGCATCTTGCTCCACCAGACGGACGATTTCATCTAAATCCAGAGCTTCCAAGTCAATCCCCTTCTTCTCCATTTCAGCTTTAGCCTCCTGGGGAACAAAATTCATACCGTAATTGATGAGCTTCGTTCCATACTTAAGGAGGGGAAGGGGAATATTAACATTAACCTTCTTTACTTTATCCCCGTTTACTCTGATTCGCAAAAACTTATCCCTATATTTCCCTTTTACTCCCTCTTCAACCCCCGAGACTTCCCCTCCATTATAAATGTGTCGTCCGTTTTCTTGCTCATTGCTTTCTTCGATCGCTTTCAACAGTTCCATTCCTTCGTCAGCTGTAATCTTTCCCTCTTGGATCATTTCCAGAACCTTTAGCTTTTCTTCTTTCATCACTTTTGCTCCTTTCCACTATTCAACTCTTCTTTGCGTAAAAGCCGAGCTGCCTCCCGTGCCGTGATCTCCCCCCGTTCCAAGGCTTCTAAAATCCCTTGTCTGCGGTCCGCTTCAGCCTGAGAACTCTCTTTGGCAGGAGAATATCCCAGAGATTCAATGACTCCGTCCAATCTACTGCGTACCGTCGGATAGGAAATTCCCAGCTCTTTTTCTACTTCTTTTATATTGCCCCGGCATTTAATAAAGGCTTCAATAAATTCCATCTGTTCGGCAGGTAAACGGCAAAATTTACAAGGGGTAAATTCTCCTTCAATGACGGTAGAACAGCGGGTGCAAGTTAACCTGGTTACTGCTAATTCTCCTGAACATACAGGACATTTTGCCGGCATTTTGTACTTCACTTTTTCACCACCCACTTAAGCACCTTGATATATGTTTTATCCATGTTGTTTTATCTACATTTATATACTACTTCATCGAATTAATATTTTCAATATATTTATTAATATTATTAATAAATATATTGAAAATATTAATTGCTGAGAGGTGATAAATAAAAAGCCTTCTCCGATTCGCTTAGAGCCCCTAAGTATAAGCTAAAAACCATCGGAAAAGACTTTGTTTATTCTACAGTATTAATTTAATTCAGATCAATTTTGATCAGACAGGCCGCTCCAGCAGACTTCGGGTCACTTCCCCGCCAATCAGCAGCCCCACAACTGAGGGGACAAAAGAAATACTGCCGGGAATTTGTTTTTTCACAGCACAGTGAGCATCTCCCCCGGGACATATACAATTATTCCGGCAATCAGCAGCACCGGACAGGGGCTTTAGCGGCGGATCGGAAGAATAGACCACTTTTACTCCCGAGGCAATCCCTTCCTTGCGCAGCAATTTGCGCACTGCTTTAGCTAAGGGATCCCCGCTGGTCTTGGAAATATCCGTAACCCGATAGTTTTCAGCCGTAATCCGATTGCCTGCTCCCATACTCGAGATGACCGGAATCTCTCGCCGTAAGCATTCTTTAATCAAGCTGACCTTTCCTGTCACCGTATCAATGGCATCTACCACATAGTCAAGGGGACGGTTCAGCATTCGCTCAGCTGCCTCACCCGAATAAAATTCTTTAATTCCTTCAACAATTGCCTTGGGATTAATCTCCATAATCCGCTCTTTCATCACTTCTACCTTGGCTTTTCCTACCGTAGAAGTAAGGGCATGGAGTTGCCGATTTATGTTTGTAAGACAAATCTCATCAAAATCCACCAAAATTAAGTGCCCCACCCCTGCCCGGGCCAATGCTTCGGCGGTATAAGAACCTACTCCCCCAATTCCAAAGATCATGACCGTACTATTCTTTAACTTTTCTATTCCTTCTAGCCCCACCAAAATTTCTGTTCTTGAAAATCGATGCTGCATAACTCTCTCCTTATCTCCTATTATCTCTCTTTAATCTTCTTCTCCGACTATTCCGATTCTTGCATAATCCTTCTGTTCCATTTTCAAATAAACATCGATTCCGACTATCAAATCCAATATTGATTGCGGAAGAGATCTTCCTGAACATCCGTTTTGACTCCGCCTCTGCTGTTAGCCCCCAGATGGCGAAGCAGACTAAACATAATTTCTTCTTCCGCCCCGATCGCTTCAGCTAACTCCTCTACAGTATATTTCTTTCCCTGTGCCTGAGTCAAAAAAATAATAATCTGTTGCTGCATATCAATCAGTCTGGCGGCACTTTCCTTACCCAGCTCAACTGCCGGCTGATGATAAGCATTCACATTAATTAATGAAGCATAAAATCCCACTGTTCTTTCACAAAGGGCGACCAGCACGCCTAACGTGTATTCGTCCAAATTGTCAAGCGTAATGACCAATGATTTTCTACCCTGCTTATTGAGTGCATCCCTTGTCCCATATAAAAAGGCATGGAGATAGTCCCCACTGCTGGTATACTTTCCAATTAAGGGTGATGCTGTTTTTCTATCCATAAGTACCTCAATAAAAGTGACAAAAAAATCATTGGGGCCTTCAAGAAGCTGCTGCAAATAAGAGTGTTGGTCCGTTGCCCCTTTGTTGCCCCAGACCGCAATTCCTTGATTGACTAGCTCGTCTGCTCGATCAAAGGCTTTCCCCAAAGACTCCATCACCAATTGCTGAAAATACTGGGAGAACAATTCCAGCCGATCCTTATAAGGTAATATGATTATAGATTTTCCTCCATGACCTTGGGTGAATAGGTACCATGTCATAGCCAATAGAGCCGCCGGATTATGTCGCGTATCCTGCCGTCTGGTTACCAGATCGCATTCCCTTGCACCTTGCAAGAGCAAGTCCACATCGATCCCTTGCAAGGCCAGCGGCAGTAAACCGACTGCCGACAAAACAGAGGTTCTCCCACCAATCCAGTCCCACATAGGAAAAACCTCAAGCCAACCTTCCTGTTGGCTCAATTGTGCGAGAGAGCTATGATCCAGGGTTACTGCCACAGCATGGCGGGCAAAATCCAACTCTTGCCCACCATAGAGATGCCTGACTTCTTCCATTCCATTGCGAGTTTCAGTGGTCCCTCCACTTTTCGATATAACCAAAACCAGAGTTTGTCCCAACTCATGTTGAAGTGGAGCCATCACCTGATCAATTCCATCCGGATCCGTATTATTGATAAAGAACAGCCTCATCCTGTCCCGATCCGTTCTTAAGGCTTGAGACAAAAAGCGGCTGCCTAGACTAGATCCGCCAATACCAATTACCAGGACATTTTGAAAAAGACCTTGTTGTCCGCAAATTTCCCCGCGATGAATTTGATAAACAAAGTCTTTGATTTTCACTAAAGTCTGTTCAATGGCAGTACGGATTTCCTGACCTGGGGCCAGCTGGGGATTTCGCAGCCAATAGTGCCCCACCATTCTCTCTTCATCAGGATTGGCCAGGGCACCTCCTTCCAGATCCTCATTTTCCTTGTATGCCTGACGAATTTTTTCTTCCAAAGAGTGAAAATCTTCTTCTTTATATCCCATTTTCCCAATATCAACCATAAGCCTTAATCTTTGGTCGTAATATATATTTTCGCGATAAACGTCACTATAATTCTTCTCCATGTTTATCTCCTTCCCGCCTAAAACCACAGATTTCATTTGATGAAAAGAAGGGTGATTAATCGACAAGATTCAATTGATATTATACCCTGCCTTTCCTGATGATTCCATGCGTTTTACCTGACATTGTTCCACCTTTTCGTTCTAATTATTAATAATCGCAAAGAATCTTGAAAAAAAGCCTTTTGTAATGATTTAGTTACCCAATTATGCTCTACATCATGATATAATTTTTGAGGCTATTCTTTATATTTTCTCTTTAGTCCATTACTTTTTCGACAAAATCAGGGAGGTATTGACAATGCTGAGACTTCCTTTAAATAGAACAAAACCTTTCTCTCAACCAATCAAAATTTCGGGAATTTTACTTCTTTCCGCTACCGTAATTATCGGTACATCCCTTTTCGCTGATCAATATATAAAAAAGCATCAGGCTAATGCTCATACGACGCCTGCATCATCGAACAGTCCCTCCCCCTCCGCTCCTGTTTCTACGGGTCCAGACAACTCCGGACCGGCTGATACAGTAAACCCCAGTCCCGGGCAACCGGGAGACGGAGCAGTTACAGCCCCTTCAACCCCCCCGCCTTCCCAGAGTTCAGAGAAAAGTACGAATTATAAAGAACTTTTCCAAAGAGATTTATTTATCGGTGATTCTATCACCGAGGGATTATCCTTTTATGAATATCTGGATGAAAAAAATGTGGTTTCTTCGATGGGAATTACTCTCTATAAAGCACCCACCGAGCTTCAATCAATAAAACTTGCCCAACCGGAAAACATTTTTTTGCTTTTCGGGGTTAATGACATTGATAATATAATGACTGATGAAAAATTCATTAATGAGTATACTGTTTTGATCCAAGCGATTCAGACCAAGTATCCTCATGCACAGATCTACATTGAGTCTATCTTGCCAGTCTCCTCTGAAGTACCTAAGAAGCGGCCTTATCTGACAAATACTCGAATTGATGAATTAAATAAGGCTTTGATCAAACTTGCCGGGGACAAAAAAGTTAATTACTTAAATATTGCTTCTGTATTAAAAAAGACCGATTCCAATTTATATGAGTCGGACGGAATTCACTTCAAGGCTCCATTTTATCCATTATGGTTGGATTATGTAGCCACTCAATTATCCTGATCTGGCCCGGCCCAGTTTCTATATAATACTTATTAACCGTAAAGTATACTTAAAGGAGATGTCGTTAACCGTGTTAAAATCTAATCGTTTTCTTTCCTTAAAGCCTTTAATTACCAGCTTCCTCCTCTGCATGCTGATTCTCATCCCGCTGGCCGGCTGCGCTCAAACGAACGATCCCGATCAATCGACAGCGAAAACTCCCGCTGTCAGTGAAATCGGGGATAAAATAGGACAGACTGTAAATTTAACAGAAATGAAAAAAGGTGACAGTGCCAAGCTTCAAAAGCTTTATGATATCGACCCAACCCTGGTGGAAGATTTCATTCTATACACTGCCCCTTCTAATATCAAGGCAGACGAATTGGCTATTATCAAGGTCAAAGATTCCAATAATGTTGAGCAAATCAAAGAAAAGCTGGATCAGCGGGTACAAGCCCAAGGTACGAGCTTTAAAGATTACCTTCCAGAAGAATACGCTATCATCGAGAAACACATCCTCAAAAGCAAAGGTAATTATGTCCTCCTCACCATTTCCAAGGACAGCGCCGCGATCGAAAAAATATTTGACGATATGCTTAAATAAATAGGGAACTGGCGGCGGGAGGTAAGAACTTGGTATTTAGCAGTTTGATCTTTATTTTTACTTTTTTGCCTTTGGCTCTTCTGGCTTATTATGCAGCACCTAAGCGTTTGCGCAACTTGATGCTGCTGATAGCCAGCCTTCTTTTTTATGCCTGGGGCGAACCTATTTACATTGTAATCATTGTCTTAACAACGATTGCCAATTATTTCTTCAGCTTATTAATTGGTAAGCATGATGGGAGAAAAACCGCTCTCGTTGCATTTATCGCTTCACTTCTTGTTAATTTGGGCACGTTGTTCTTCTTTAAGTACTATGACTTTGCCGTGGAAAACCTTAATCAGCTTTTCCATCTCCAGATTGCAGTACAGAATCTTCCCCTCCCTTTGGGGATTTCTTTCCATACTTTTCAAACGATGTCTTATGTTATCGATGTTTATCGGAGAAGGGTCCCTGTACAACGGAATTTTATCACTTACAGCACCTATATTATGATGTTTCCCCAAATGGTAGCCGGCCCTATCGTTAAATATGCAGATATTCACGAACAACTTACCGGACGCCAGGAACGCCTTGTCTTATTTGGAGAAGGTATGAAATTGTTTCTCATTGGGCTGGCCAAAAAAGTGTTGCTGGCTAATAACATTGCTCTTCTATGGCAGGGAGTGAAAGCCACTCCATCGGCAGAATTATCCGTTCTTACCGCTTGGCTTGGTATTCTGGCATTCGCTTTTCAAATTTATTTTGATTTCAGCGGATATTCGGATATGGCTGTAGGCCTGGGAAAAATGTTTGGTTTTAACCTTCCCAGGAACTTCAATTATCCTTATATCTCTAAAAACATCACTGAATTTTGGCGGCGCTGGCACATCTCTCTGGGCTCATGGTTTAAAGAATATGTCTACATTCCACTTGGCGGAAGCCGTGAAGGGCGTTTCAGGCAATATCGAAATATTTTGGTGGTATGGTTTTTAACCGGCCTATGGCATGGAGCCAGTTGGAATTTCATCTTCTGGGGTCTGTATTTTTGTCTATTCGTAACCCTGGAAAAGATTTTCTTGCTAAAATGGCTGGAAAAAATGCCTTCCTTTTTCGCTCACCTCTATGCTCTGCTTGTGATTGTGTTCGGATGGGTTTGGTTTGAATTTGATCAATTAGGCCAAGGCTTAGCTTTTGCATCTACTCTCTTTGGAATGGGTGCTCATCCCCTATTCGACAGCAACGCCCTCTATTATTTAAGCACCCAAGGGCTGTTTTTTATCCTTTTAGCATTTTGCTCTACTCCCGTACTTTCTCTTTTGGGGAACTATTTAAAAAATAAGCTTGGCAAATATAGTGTTGCCTTAGTATCTTTAATCTATATTGTCATTTTCTTTGTCGCCATCGGCTGCTTAGTCAATGAAAGCTATAACCCCTTTTTATATTTCCGATTCTAATAAAAGGACAGCAATTCATCCTATTTAAGCGAAGCTAAGGAAAGGGTCATTCTTTTGAACAAATACGATCGTTGGACCGCTAAAGCAATTGGACTAGGCGTCTCGGCCTTGATTGCGGGTATTATTGCTCTGAATATTTTAAGCCCCGACCGGGCTTTTTCCGAAATGGAGAACCGTTCATTAGCTCAATCCCCTGCTTTCTCTTGGGACGACTTTGTCGATAAAAAATTTACCGATAATTTTGAGAAGTATATCGCTGATCAATTTCCCCTGCGTGATATTTGGATTGGCGTAAAAACAGATTTTGCCCTTCTCATCGGGCAGAACATTAGTAACGGAGTATATCTGGGTAAAGATGGTTACCTTTTGCAGGAATTCAAGCACCCGTCTACAAAAGATCTTGAGTCCAAATTGGCGGCCATTAATGTCTTTGCTGATAATACCCCTGATGTGAACAAGTACTTTATGCTTGTACCCAATGCAGTACAAATTTTAAAAGATAAGCTTCCCCCTTACGCTCCGACTGATGATCAGTCCGCTTACCTTAACGAGGTAAAATCGGGCTTGGACAAAAGCATCACTTTTGTCGATGTCTACGATACTTTGGCTGAACACCAAAAAGAAAATATTTATTATAGGACAGACCATCACTGGACAACTTTAGGAGCTTTCTACGGCTATCAGGCCTTAGGAAAAGCGATGGGCCTGAATGTCCGCGATCAAAACGATTACCGGATCGAAAAGGTAACCGATAATTTTTTAGGATCTCTTTATTCAAAAAGCGGATTTAAACACCTAGGCCCTGATTCGATTGAACTTTACCATCCTAAGTTACCTGAAACCTACAATGTAAAATATTTCGACACAGAGGAAGAGACAGATTCCTTGTATGTCTTAAATGACCTTAATAAAAAGGATAAGTATACTGTGTTTTTTAATGGCAATCAATCCTTGATTAAGATTAGTACTTCCACCAACAATGGGAAAAAATTGCTGGTGATCAAAGACTCCTACGCTAACAGTTTACTGCCCTTCTTAACGAGCGATTACAATGAAATTTATGTGGTAGACTTACGATATTACAGTGACGATTTATCGCAGTTGATTAAGGATAATAATATCAAAGATGCTTTATTTTTGTATAATGTAAATACTTTTGCCGAAGATCAGGGATTACGTCAATTAGGCAGATAGGTAAAAACGCTTAAAAAGTAGGCTGTTTGCAACGATTCAAATATGATATTGCAAACAGCCTTTTAAATTAAAAAGGTTTTCCGGTTTAAGAAGAAGGCAATAATGACAGCTTCTGCGCCTGCTCACCTGGATTTAGTAATTCTCTGTTGCATCATCTTCATCATCTTCAACGTCAGCAATATCATCAGCAACATTGTCTGCTGCAGTTCCAGTATTTCTTCCTAATCCCAAAAGGTCAACTGCACCAGTAAGCAAAGCGGCGCCTATTCCTCTTAATGGATCAGCCAGACCGCTGAGACCGGCCAAACCCACCAGCCCTGCAGCGCCTGCAGAACCGACAAGTCCTGTAAGGCCCGTTAGCCTTGCAAGTCCGCTTAACCCCCCAAAACCTGCAGATCGGAAATGCCTGATTAATCCCCACAAAGCTAATAAATTTGCTACGTTATTTTCTCTTCCCGCAGATACTTGAGAATTGCTGGGATAATAGCTTTCCGGCCAGTTGTATTCTGAATAGTAACGCCTTTTAAACGGGTTCATTGAACCACTCCTCATGATACTTTTTTGGCTGCTATGCATCCATCAGCCAGTATAAGAAAAGAGTTGTCAAAGACCAGATTTCTTCAGAATACTCCTGTATCTCTATCTGTTAATAATATATGCTGAAAATTAGACCAATGGTGACAGGCCTCTGCTTAATTATGCATTATTTCAGCTTCACCTCAATAGGTTCCTCCAGTATCGTTTTCGGGGTCCACGTTCTCTCCAAATAAACGGTACCTCCCGCAAAGTGATCCACATAAAAACTTTGCACTATTACCTTTCCTGATCCATCGGGAAGATCTTGGCCTGTCGTTCCACTGCCTTCGATATAATACGGACCTCCCTCTCCATCCCGGTAAACACTGTAGATTAGCTCTGTCCCATACTCGTTTTCTTTATTTTTGACTTCAAAAGCCATGAAAAGCCCCTCATCCTCCCTTTTCAGATCGATCAGACGCAACTCTGCAGGCAAAGGGCCAGCTGTTCCATCCACCGTATCCACCTTAATGATTTGTTCGTTGACGGGCAGCCAGCTCATACTCTTAATCACAAGGGAAAGATGTTTGGCTCCCGAAAAGTAACTACTTTCCAGATAGATCTTATCAAGGTTTCCCAGACCACAACCACCTGAACCGTCATAGCTACCGCTGATCCCCGTTCCCCCTACATTCCAGATGTGTCCTTTATCATCTTTTAGCTCCATATCGATGCCATGCAAAAGTGCAGTATTCTGCGAGTCAAATGTTAGAGTAACTTTTGTTGTCGTAGGAAAAACTTCTATTTGATCCACAGTAAAGGTCTGTCCCTGATTTACAACTTTTACTTTAGGTGTATATACCTTAGCTTCTTGAATCTTTTCGATGTGTATAGGAATGGAATATGATGCCAGCTCCTTTCTTTCTGCGGTTGCTGATCCTCCATCCGCCCCGTTGCTACTTCCAGAGCTGCCGATGATAGACAATTGAAGGACAAAGGATTCAGGCAGAATGCTTTTATTTAAATCGCATGTAAAGCTTTGCAACCCTGTTTCCAAAATGGACGAACTCTGTGTAGCTATTGGCAGATCCAATTTTTGTCCATTCCTATCAGTCACCCCATTAAGAGACAAAAATCTATCTTTTTCACTCTTTATTGCTTTATCCTCCCTTTCCACCGTATAAAAAATAATCAGTCTTTGTTGGTCCGCGATAATATACGATACATTCAGTCTAATTCCATTATCCGTCCTGGAAATTCCGACTGGCTGAACATATTTGTTCTCCACTGCCGCCTTCAGTCCCGGATCAAAAGTAACGAATTCTGCCAGATCCCCCAGTAAAGGCATTTCTCCGATTACCCGGGCAAAGGCAAGAGAGGTGTTGAGTAAAGTCACAAACAGACAAGCAGACAAAGCTGCCGCCGTAAAGGGGATTTTCCACCAAAGAGCCCGACGCTTTATTCTTGCCCTATCAAGGCATCGTTCTGTCGTTTGAGATAGTCTCACCGGTTCAATGTTCAGCTCATTCAAAATGGCCTGATATTCTTCTCTCCTGGTCAAAGCACTTCCTCCTCTCCCAAATCAAGTTTAAGCAGGGTTAGGGCCCTGCGCTGTCTAGTAGCCGCCGTTCCCTGGGGTATACCCAGCCTTTCTGCCGTTTCAGCTAGTGTTAATCCGCCGAAATACCGAAGTACAACGATACTGCGCAGTTGATCAGGCAAACAGCGGATTGCTTCTTTGAGCGGGAGATTGTCCATCCATTCAGTTTCCGTGTCAGGCAGCTCAGCCAGAGAAACTTCCCGTTTGCGGTGACGGAGCACACGATTGCATTCATTCATTAAAATTCTTGTCATCCACGTATCGAAGAAATCTAATTCCCGCAGATGATTTCTGCCTTTGTACCCTTTGAAGATAGCTTCATCCACTGCATCAACAGCAGCCCCCTCGTTACCTAAATAGCCAAAAGCAATTCTGTAAAGTCGGGATTTAATTCTATCTATCTTGCTGAAAAAACACTCATCCTGCAATCATGTCACCTCTTAATAGCTATTAATGTTTGTTTTCTGCTCTTTTCCTTGTGCTCTTCACTCACCTATTAGATCATTCAGGCCGCACTTTTTATTTACGATAATTTTAATTTTTATAAAAAAGCCACTGAATCATAATTTCAGCGGCTCTTATTCTATCCTTTTACTATCCTCATTTTATTCTACCGTTTCAATATCCCGGCACAATTCCCGGACCGTTCGCTCCTCTGTAGCCCAACTGGTGCAAAAGCGCACCGCACTATGCTTCTCATCAACTCTTTGTCCGTAAGAATATACATACTTGGCTCGAAGCTTGTCCAATACACTATCCGGTATAATGGGAAACTGCTGATTAGTACTTGAGAGAGTGAGAAACCCATAGCCTTTTTTCATACATGCCTCTTTAATCAGCATGGCCATTTCGTTGGCATGATGAGACATAGTAAAATACAAATCGTTTTCAAATAAGGCGATAAATTGCAGCCCCAACAAACGTCCCTTCGCCAGCATTCCACCTTTTTGTTTCATGATATAGCGGAAGTCATCTTTCAGCTTTTCATTGCTGATTACCAAGGCCTCCCCGAACAAAGCCCCTATTTTTGTGCCTCCGATATAAAACGCATCACATAGTTGCGCTAAGTCAGGTAAATCTAGATCATTGTTTTCAGCACAAAGTGCATACCCCAGACGGGCTCCATCCATATAGAGCATCAGTTTATTCCTTCTACAAACTTCACTGAGGCTTTTCAACTCTGCTTTACTGTAGATTGTTCCCAACTCGGTGGGATTGGAAGTATAAACCAGTTTAGGCTGAACCGTATGCTCATAGCTTTCGTCATTGTAGTGCTCTGCACAGATTCGCTCCACCTGCTCCGCCGTGAGCTTGCCGTCTTCGCTGGGGACGGCAAGCACTTTATGTCCGGTTGCTTCGATTGCTCCGCTTTCATGAACATTAATATGGCCTGTATCTGCAGAAATTACCCCTTGGTGCGGGCGTAAGGCCGCGGAAATCAAAGTTAAATTGGTCTGAGTTCCTCCAACTAAAAAATGAACATCCACTTCCTGGCATTTGCATCTCTCCTTGATTATCCGCACCGCTTCCAAGCAATAAGGATCGACGCCATAACCTGCTGTCTGTTCCATATTAGTTATAATTATTTTTTCCAGTACTTTAGGATGTGCCCCTTCGTTGTAATCACAGTTAAAACGAATCATTTGCATTCTCCTTCTTCCCTGCTTGCTGCGTAAGTTCTCCAATAAATTTAGTGTACCATAGATTTTCATATCCAGAAATTAAATGATATAATAAGTCCTTGATAGGCAGAAACTTAGAACTTAAAAGGCAGGAATGCTATGAAAACGATTAAATGGCTATCTTTGCTCATCCTTATCTTATCTGTAACCTGGGCAGCCCAGCTTAATTATCAAAATTTAAGCATTAGGGAGTGGGGAGGATTATCACTTATCGCTGTAAGCGCAGCTACTTTCTTACATTGTTGCTATCATGAGGACTAACAATCGTTAAACGTCTCCCAAAAAGATTTCAGTACTTTTTCCAAACTCTTCTTGTGGGTAATATTTTGATAAGGATGCCAGTGTTTCGGAAACAAACGCGAATAACTTACGTGCCTGAATCTTTCATCGATTAGCAATACAACCCCGGTATCTTTTTCCGATCGAATGACTCTTCCGGCTGCTTGCAAAACCTTGTTCATCCCAGGATACATATATGCATATTCAAAACCTTTGCCGTTTTTATGTTTAAAGTAATCTTGAATAATACCTTGCTGAGTACTTAGCTGAGGTAAGCCTACACTTACGATGGCCGTCCCGATCAGCCTGCTTCCCTTTAAGTCCACCCCTTCCGAAAAAATACCTCCCAGAACACAAAACGCTACATAAGACTCTTGAGGATTCTCCACAAAGGAAGAAAGAAACTCTTCCCGCTCCTCTTCTGTCAGCGTATTTCCTTGTTTTACAGTTTTAATATCAGGATAAGCTTGTATAAATACCTGAAAAACTTCGTTCATATATTTATACGACGGAAAATAAATGATATAGTTACCAACTTTTCCAAATACCAAAGTAACAATCAAGTCAATAATTTCCGCTATACTTTTTTCTCGGTCTTTAAATTTGGTGGAAACATGCCCTGCTGTCACCACACACAATTTTTCTTTGTCAAAAGGAGAATCAAGACATAAAGCCTGATCTCCTCCTCCTCCCCCCAAAATCTCCCGAAAGTAGGTTAGGGGCGAAAAAGTGGCAGAAAATAACACGGCTGCGGCCCCACGATTCAACGCCTCTCCCAGAAGGTAGGAGGGATCCAGGCAAAATAGCTTGACTATCACATCATTACCTTGAATCTCAATGAAGGTAACATATCTTTCATCATAAAACTCAGCCATTGCGCCAAAACTTAGAGCTTGAAAATAGAGCTGCAGGAAAGCATTGTCCTCTCTCAGCCTTTGATTGTCTTTAAGCAAAAGTTCGCAGACCCCAATATATTGGTTAATCAACCCTATGAAACGCTCCGGTTTTTCCTCCAGCAGGATATACCCTGCTTCCCCACACTGTTGGCGGAATTCAAGCATCACGCGATTGATTGAATTCAGTATTTTATTCAGAACCTTACTTTCCCCTTGGTATGTTTTTTTGATTTGATGGAATTCTGTTTTGCAAAGGCGGGCAGAAAACATCTCTCTGGCCCGGTCAACAAGGTTATGAGCTTCATCAACCAAAAATACATAGTCTCCCTTATCATCGGCAAAAAATCGTCTCAGATAGGCCTTAGGGTCAAATACATAATTATAATCACAGGTAACACAATCAGCCCAAAGGGACAGATCCAAAGACAGCTCAAATGGGCAGACCAAATGTTTCCGAGCATACCGCTCGACCTGCTCCCTGGAAAGATCATCACATTCCCTAATAGCATCAAAAAGAGCTTCATTTACCCGATCATAATGACCTTTGGCATAATCACATAACTCTGGATTACATAAAGGCTTTTCACAAAAACAAATCTTTTCCTTAGCTGTCAAGGTTAAGGTTTTCATCTTAAGGCCCTTGTGACGCATCTTGGCAAAGGCTTCCCCGGCCACTTGCCTGGTAATTGTCTTAGCAGTTAGATAAAATATCTTATTAATCTTTCCCTCTCCCATGGCTTTAATCGCCGGAAAAAGTGCAGAAATGGTTTTCCCTGTACCTGTAGGAGCCTGAACAAAAAGTCTTTTTCGTCCCACAATTGTTCGGTAGGCCGCTACAGCGAATTCTCTTTGCCCTTTGCGATAGCCGGGAAAGGGAAATAAAAGAGTTTTGATGGAAAGATCCCGTATTTTTTCCCACTCAGCACTAAACTCAGCCCATTGGGAATATTGGCTGATCAATTCTGCTAAAAACAGTGCAAGCTCTTCACGTTGAAAAGTTTTTGTAAGACTTTTAGACTCTTCCGTTTCCATGTTAAAGTAAGTTAATTGGATCGCCACTTCCGGCAAGTCATTTTGAATCACCAGAATATAGGCATAGCACTTAGCCTGTGCCCAGTGGGCTTGATTAAAGTCTTCGTCAATTCCGTGCAGAGGCAGTGTGGTTGTCTTTATTTCTTCGATGATATACTGGCCCTCCCGGACGAAGACCCCGTCCGCTCTACCTTCCAGAAGATACTCCATCTCTTCATGAACATATCCTATCGATAGAGTTACTTCACTCCGATAGTCCTTGTATCGTTTTTGATTTTCTTTTTGCAGTCTGCGGTGAGCTTTGGCCCCTTCCAGCATTCGGTCTTTGGCAACATACCTACTGTCAATGTCACCGTTCCGCATGATTAACTCCACCAACTGACGAATTGGAAGCTTTATCATCGTCTTTCTTCGTCTCCTGAATAATTTCTATCATCAAATATCCACCAGACGGATACCCTTATTCTAGCCCTCTATCTCTATATGAACATTACGCACCTGAAATTTTCTTCTGATTCTTGAAAATGGCAAACTTTATTTTACATCCTAGGCTAATGAATTTCTCTTCATATTCTGTTCTGGTATTTTCTCTAAACCCACTCCAGGTTAAATCATCTGTCCTGTATGACTCAGCAAAACCCATAGCGCCGAAATACTCTAAGCTATCAGCAAAAAGAGCATCATCATCTGTCTTAAACCAAACCTCTCCATTCTTTTTTAAGAAGTTCTGATATTTCTCCAAAAAGCCCGGATGTGTTAATCTTCTTTTATGATGGCGTTTGCTCGGCCATGGATTGCAGAAATTGATATAAATCCTGCCGATTTCATCTTTCCCGAATACGTCCCCAATATTTTCGATGTGCAGCGGAATAATCCTTACGTTGTTCAACTCATGCTTATTAATTTTTCTTAAGACATAAATAAGCAGCTCAGGATGTATATCAATAACTACATAGTTAATATGCCGATTGTTCCTAGCAAGTTGGGCAATAAAATCTCCCCTGCCACAGCCCAATTCCAAGTAAATAGGAGCCTGATTGCCAAATACTTTACTCCACCTGCCCTGATATTCTGCCGGATTGAAAATCACTTTACTGTCCTTTGCCAGTTCAGGCTTGGCCCACGTTTTTCTGCGCAGCCGCACTGTTCATACTCCCTTCCTGCTTTCAAAAGAAAATAGACCGTCCCGCAACAAAGGTTCGATCTAGTCGTTGGATTATTAACATTATGCCTAAATATATTTTGAATAGCAATGCTCAAAAATAGCCGATTGGATTTAAAAAGCGAAGGACCTCCTTTATAATTAATTTATGTACTTTAATCACCCTATAAGTTCTTAGTAAATTATAAAAATATCAGGAGGCTTACTTTGACTGAACTGAATTATCAATTAGATCCAACGCCACAGGAGCACCAATCGATCATCCAACACATTCATAATGTGCTTCGGCTTTTTATGCAGAATCTGCTTTTTATCTACACCGGCGCTTCTCTCTTGGTTAAATCGATTCTTTTTCTAGGGCTGGTCAATAATGACGGATTTCATTTCAGATTACTCAACGCTCTTTCCAGCTTTGGTCCCCGCCCGCCTTTATTTGTCTATTCAGCCTTTATTCTGATTTTTCTCAGCTTCAGCTTTTTATTAGGTGGGCGGGGCCGTTATCGTTTTTTAATGGGAGTCAATTTGACGATTTCTCTGTTCCTCATAGCTGATCTGGTGTGTTACCGGCTCTATGGCACCTTTGTTTCTCCCGCTATGTTTGGGCTAACCTATTCGGCAAAGCCCATTTCAGGGCTATTCTCCCTTTTCCATCCTATCGATTTGCTCTTCGTTTTGGACGTCCTTCTCCTCTGTGTGGCAGGCTTAAAATTCACGCTGCTCCATTCAAATCATCCCAGAAATGTTGTGCTCTTCGTTCTCATCCTGATCACTTCTGTTTCGTATATTTATTTTCAGCATTACCGTATCGACGTCAAAGGTGAAGCTGGAGATGCCAGGCTATTCAGCACATGCTGGGTACCCAATCAAACGCTGACCAACCTTTCCCCCATAGGTTATCACCTGTTTGATCTATATAACTATTTTGTTAGAGACAGAACAATCCAATTGACCGCTGCTCAGGAAGATAAGATTTCCCAATGGTTTGCCGATAATCAGGAAAATCTTCCCCCCAATCAATACCAGGGAATATACTCCGGAGAAAATCTAATCTTCATCCAAGTGGAATCATTAGAGAACTTTGTAATTAACCAGAAGATTAACGGTCAGGAAATCACGCCTAACCTTAATCAATTGCTGCAAAACAGTTTCTACCTGCCTAATTTCTACGCCCCTGTATATAACGGTACAAGTTCTGATGCAGATCTAATGGCCAATACCTCTGTTTATCCAGTTCGAGATGGTATTACCTTTTTCCGTTTTCCCGGCACCACCTACAATTCTCTACCCAATCTGCTAGAGCGCAAAGGATACAGCACCTTGGTCGCCCATGCCGATCCTCCCGGCCATTATAACTGGATTCCCGCCCTCAGCTCCATCGGTTTTGAGCAGATTATGGATGCCAACAGCTTTGAACACGATGAGGATATTTATCTCGGACTGAGTGATAACAGTCTTTTTAAGCAGGTCTTACCGGTTGTACAGGAGCAGAAAGAACAAGGCCGGCCTTTTTATGATTATATCGTCACTATGACAAGCCATGGTCCCTTTAACCTCCCTCAGGAGTATAGGACACTGAATTTAGATTCCAATCTCGATGCTACAAAATTGGGCGGGTACTTTCAGAGCATTCATTATACTGATAGCGCCATCGGCAGTTTCATGCAGGCCCTTGACCAAAAGGGTATTCTTGACAACACAGTGGTGGTCATCTACGGAGACCATGCGGGAGTACACAAGTACTACAATGATGAAGTAAAAAGCATTCAGCCCCAGGAAAGTTGGTGGCTTGATGACAGCGAACGAGTTCCGTTGATCATTTATCACAAGGGAATGACTGAAAGAAAATTAATGACCTATGGGAGTGAAATCGACCTGCTGCCTACGGCTGCTGCTCTGCTGGGAATAGACCCAAGTAACTATGCAAACACGGCTATGGGCAGGAATTTACTGAACACGGAAAAGGATTTTACTGTTTTGGCCAATAAAACCAGTATTGGTACCCATCCTGAGAACCAAAAGCAGGAAGCCCATGCCATCGAAGGAATTGATACAGCCGATTTAATTATCAGGAGTAATTATTTTAAATTTTATAATGTGAAATAAATTATGTGATCTTCCCAATTAACTCTAAATGGATAGGTCATATACAACTTATATCCTTATTGGAATATAATGGTGTATATTGCTAGAAAAGGAGGTTACCATGCGTGATTGGGAAGAATCCCCCCTCTTTACTTGTCCGCTCCAAAATCTGTCCGCTAAAACACCTTCCGCTTGAGACGTGTTCCCCCAGATCCTCCGAGCCTCAGGCCAAACATCAGGAAAATTCACCTCCAAGCAATCCTGCTCCACTAGTAGATCCCCCTTCCAATGATCTGATCTTTTTATTTCCCATCTTGGTCGGGACTGTCGGTGCTCTTTCTTTAAGCATTTTATCGCCTGTTTCTTTTCCCAATAGACACCTGTCTGGAACTCTTTTCAAGCTAACCCTGATAGCTTACTCATTCGTAGGGACTGTTACCACAGTGATTTATGTCTACAAGGTGGTTAAAGATTCTCAGCCTGGCTTTAAGACTCTATCTCTTCCTGTGGCCGGTGCACTCGCCTTGCTTATATTGTATTATACTGCCGCTTATCTCCTTCTATATCGGTTTTTCCCTTCAAGCTTTCGAGTTGAAAACATAGGAAATCACTTCTCTGCTCAATTCTTTACCTTTCTCTATTTTAGTGTCACTACTCTTGCTACTGCTGATCTAGGTGATATCTTACCTAGAAGTTTAACAGCCCGTGCTTTAATTACCACAGAAATTGCTTTTAACCTCTTTGTCCTTGCTACCGGAATCCAGCTTTTCCTTGCTTCAAATTAAACCCTGAAACCTTTTCATAATAATATATGGTAAAAGCCTTGAGGCCGTATTAGACTGTGGCTTCAAGGCTTTTATAAATTAGTAGAAATCAACTCAAGATTGATATTTCATCCATTGTCCTCAACCTCTTTTATAAGTGCCCGAATATTCCCTTCAATGATCGGATATTCCAGGGGCAACGCTTCGAGGGTTTTTACAATTACACTAAGAATTACATAATCCCTGAACCATCTTCGATTTGCCGGTACGACATGCCAAGGTGCATACTTCGTGCTGCACTCGGAGAGTACATCCGAATAACATTGCTGATACTTATCCCAGAATTTTCGTTCTTTTAAATCAGCCTCGGAAAATTTCCAATTTTTTTCAGGAGACTCCAGTCGCTCCTTCAGCTTCTTTTGTTGAAAATCCTTCGATATGTGAAGAAAAAATTTAAGCACCACGGTATCATTTCCAGTCAGATACTTTTCAAAATCGCGTATCTCTTTAAACCTTTTTTGAGCGGTTTCATCATCGATCGTCCCATGCACGCGGGTTACAAGAACATCTTCGTAGTATGACCTATTAAAGACAACTATTTCTCCTTTTTGCGGCGTTTTCTGATGCACTCTCCAAAGGTAATCGTGACCCTGTTCAACTGGCGTGGGCACCTTAAAGTTCTCAACGCGGAACCCGCTGGGATCTATCCCTGAGAGAACTTTTTTAACTGCACCATCCTTTCCACTACAATCCATGCCCTGAAGAACAATCAGAAGGGCATATTTCTTTGAAGCATGAAACACTTCCTGAAGCTGGGCAAACTTGTCTTGAAGCCTCCGGTACTCTTCCTTAACCTCTTCCTTTAAAAGAGATTCGGTATCTTCCGGGCTGAAATCTCCTATACTTATTTTATTATCATGGGAATTTACTGTAAATTTTTCCAACATCCTGTATTCTCCTTTCCCTTAAGTCCGCCCGCATAATAGGCCTTTTTGGGGGTAACCTTTTATATTTTTCTACAGGCATTACTATTTTCCTGTATTATTCCTAAAATCAGAAAAGCCTTAGGAACCGTACAATAACTATGTGCCCCAAAGCCTTCATAAATTATTCATTTCATGATTGTCTATTTCCTATGGATATGCTCAGATTGAATCAACTTTATATAATATATAAAAAAGGAATGATGACCTTATGTATGAAAATGCTTTACGCTTTGTTCAATATTACTGGCTCTTTTGGCTGTTTCTTTCTTTTTTTCTCTCTTCGATTCTGGGGTTCGTTATATTTAGAAACTATTCGAACCTACCGCAACAAAGGTGATGAAGATATGATCACCCGCCTCTTGGCTATAAAATTCCATCTTACTTTAATTTAATTATTTGGATAATAATTCCGGAATCAAATATTTAAAAATAATCAACCTAAGTAAAGTAATATTTACAGGAAAGGGTTGATTTGGATGTTTAAACATGAAAAACAAATGCTTCATGAAGTTAAAGTTGACCGCCCTAACCCTAATTTTGCAGCTCTTATGCTGGAACA
>JAEWCM010000049.1 GCA_023390635.1 Bacillota bacterium | reverse complement strand
CATTTGACCGGTTGACATGTAACTCATAATTAGAATGGGAATCACAATTTCATTGGCAGGAAAGCCCAAGATGAAAGCCAACAAAATATATCCGTCCAATCCCATTAGATGAGCTAATGGATTAAGAAATTGTGCCGACCAGCCCAATATACTTTGATCCCCTATATAAACATTAGCGATCAACCAAATAATAGCGCCTGCCGGTGCTGCAACAACCACAGCTCTGCCTAATACAAACAATGTTCTATCCAGAATTGAACGCACAATGATCCTGCCGATACGAGGCTTACGATAGGGAGGAAGTTCCAGGGTAAATGAAGAAGGCTCACCCCGCAATACAGTCTTAGATAGAGCTTTAGAAACAGCCAGAGTCGTGGCGACCCCCAACATAACCACAGCAAGAATTACAAAAGCTGCTAAGAAGGAATTCTCTGCCCCGGTAAAACCGATGACTAAAATAGTGGCTAAGGCAATTAAGGTGGGAAAACGGCCATTACAGGGAACCAAAGCATTGGTAATGGTAGCTACTAATCGTTCCCTTGGAGAATCAATGATGCGGCAAGATGTTACACCGGCAGCATTACAGCCAAATCCCATACACATCGTTAATGCTTGCTTGCCATGGGCACATGCTTTTTTGAAAAAACGGTCCAGATTAAAAGCGATTCGAGGCAGATATCCTAAATCCTCTAAGAGAGTGAATATCGGGAAAAAGATCGCCATCGGTGGCAGCATCACTGATATTACCCAAGCTAATGTCCGATACACGCCTAAGACTAGAATGCCATGGAGCCATCCAGGTGAACCTGACCAAACAAAGAATTCCGTCAAGCGTTCCTGTAGCCAGAACAATCCATTGGCCAGTAGTCCTGAAGGATAGTTGGCACCTTTAATCGTAAGCCAGAACACAAACCCCAGCAAAGCGATCATAAGAGGTATTCCGAACTTTTTGGATGTCACAATATTATCTATTTTACGGTCTAAATGATTATATTGCTGGACATGGTATTTTACCGTTCGCTTATGAATCCCCTCAGCCACACTGACAATTTGCGTGACCAGCTCGTCTCTGTATTGGTTTTCCCCTATTCCTCGCTCTCTTAAGTAACTCTTCACTCCCGCCAATGCTTCATCCAGGGCAGAAAATTCTCTTAAATCGGTTCCTGTATATGTCTTCAACGATTCTTTAAAAGCCAAGTCTCCTTCTATAAGGCGCAGTGCTGCCCAACGCAAGTTTATCGGATATGGATTTATTGTATTTCTTAAAGAATAGCTTAATAAAGGCTCTAAACGCTCAATTCCATTCTCCAAAGCCTCGCCATATTTCATTCGAAACGGCTTTGTTTTCTTCTTTTCTACAGCCAGTGCATGCACTACTTCCTTCAATTCCTCCAAACCCACCTCATCACGGGCGTTTGTTCCTATCACCGGTACCCCTAACTCTTCAGATAGTTTGTTTAAATCTACCTCAATCTTTTTACGCTTTGCTTCATCCAGCAAGTTGACACATACCACTACATTATCAGTAATCTCCAGGACCTGTAAAACAATATTGAGATTACGTTCCAAGCTGGTAGCATCTGTCACTACAACTGTGACTTGGGGATTGGCAAAGCATATAAAATCTCTGGCAATCTCCTCTTCCACCGAATTTGCCAATAAAGAATAAGTTCCTGGCAAATCAACTAATATATAACTTTTTCCCTTATAAGTAAATCTTCCTTGGGCATTGGAAACCGTTTTTCCCGGCCAATTTCCCGTATGCTGGTTCATTCCTGTCAGACTGTTAAACACCGTACTCTTTCCAGTATTAGGATTTCCCGCCAAAGCAATGACCAAATCCTGAGGAGAACTTTTTTGCACCTGCAAATGCTCTGTCATGATTCCTAATCCAGTACTTTCACAAGTGAGCCCCATTTTCTTTTTCCTCCTGCTCCTTTTTTCTTCGGGTCTCATCCTCCTTCTTTAATCCTTACCCTATCTCAACCATGATTTGACAAGCTTCCTCCGCCCTTAACGCTAACACCGTTCCTCTGAATTCATAAGCCACCGGATCTCCGGAAGGACTTTTACGAAGAGCCTCAACCTTTGTGTCATAGGTTAATCCCAAGTCCAGCATACGACGGCGGGTTTTTCCTTCTGCCGTTAACTGTTTCACTTGTCCCTTTTGGCCTATCGGTAAGAGATGCAAAGGAATTAATTTTCTCATAATTCACCCTCCATATAAATCATTTTTTACCTACTTGCTATCATAAGTTAGTGGTGTGAAAAAGTTTTGCTCTAGCCTAAATTATGTAATCGGGCAAACTCTTGTGCCATCTGGGCAAGCTCTATTTTAAATTTCTTAAAGAAAGGTAGTATAGTGCTGTGGATAATAGCCATGAATTTTATACAACAAGGGGATATGAAATCATAAATCAGCATAAGGGAAAGCTAACTTCCAGCATGGAAGACTATCTGGAAATGCTCTACCGCATTCATTTAGCGGAAGGCTATGCTCGTATTGGTCAGTTAGCAGAGAGTTTGAATGTTAAGGCCTCTTCTGCCTCTAAAACGGTTCAGAAATTAGCTCAGCTCGGCTATTTGGATTATGAAAAATATCAAATTATTCACTTGACTGAAGAAGGAATCGAAGCAGGGGCTTTCTTGCTGAACCGTCATATTACTATTGCTCTGTTTCTGCAAAATCTTGGTGGGAAAGAGGAAATTCACCCCGAAACTGAGTTGATTGAGCATTATGTTAGCAACAAAACGCTAGAAAAATTTCATTTATTCAATCAGTTCTTTCAGCTCAATCCTTGTATTAAAGAAAGTTTCGAAAACTTTATTCATGAAAAAGGGCATGATAAATAAGGTAAAGCAACCTCAAAAGGCATTTTACTGCCATTTGATATGCTACCCCTGTATAGGAC
>JAEWCM010000135.1 GCA_023390635.1 Bacillota bacterium | reverse complement strand
TCCAAAGATATTTTTACTCAAGCAAAGTTCTCCGGGAAACTAAACCCGGGGAAATCATGTAATACTCTGGGCATAACCTTAATTATAACATTCCCCCAGACGCTGACAAGATACATTCTCATAACTCGAGAGAAGGCATCTCAATAATCAAGTCCTGATCATTATGTACAATAAGATTTTTTTCTTATATTTTTCCTCCTTTTTCGCTTTTTTTCCTGCAAAAGCCCTTTGAAACCAGTATTTAATTATCTAATTATTCAGAAACTTTTTAATTAAATTAATAAATTTAATATTGACACTATTGTTATTTTCTGATAAATTCTTGCTAATTACACTATATTAAAGGGAGGATGTTACCATGAATTCAAATGAACGAACAACCCCGGTGAAGATCACCAATGCTGACCCCTCCGCCTTAGGCCTGTTCGGGCTGGCAATGGTTACCTTGGTGGCATCTTCCCAAAAACTCGGATGGACTGAGGGTCTGTCTTTCGTCATCCCCTGGGCTATTTTCCTGGGCGGGTTTGCGCAACTTTTCGCATGCATTAATGACTCCAAGCGAAACAATGTATTCGGAACCACTGCTTTTGGCGCCTATGCCTTTTTCTGGTTCAGCGTCGCCACATCATGGCTGATCCAACTAGGTTTCTTTGGTGAAGCCCTGGCTAAAAGCGTGGACACTACCCAACTGGGATTTGCCTTTGTCGGCTACCTCATCTTTACCTTATTTATGACGGTTGGAGCCATGGAAACTCACAAGGTGCTATTCATCATTTTTGTCCTGATTGATTTTCTCTTTATCGGCCTCTCATTAAGCTCGTTTGACATTGTTCCTCATTTCGCAAAAAAGCTGGCTGCCTGGTCTGAATTTTTCATCGCATTATTCTCATTTTATGGTTCGGCAGCTTCAGTCCTGAACGCACACTTTGGCCGTCAGGTACTTCCTGTCGGAAAACCTTTCGGTATTTTTAAGAAATAGCTCTTTATAATTATTTGATTAAAGGGCGAAGCTCTCTGACCGAGATGATCAGAGAGCTTCGCCCTATTGTTATTTCATATTTTCCATCAATGTATAGGTCAGAAGCTCTTACGCAGATTGATCATGTGAGTCACCTGCCACCCTGATTTTTCATAAAAGATCAGGGCGTTTTCATTATCCTGATCCGCTAACAGCTGGCAGCGCTTGGCTCCTCTGGCAACAGCCCATTTTTCCATTCCCTCCAGCAGATCCTTGCCAATTCCCTGCTTCCGGTAAGCTTCTTCCACCACTACATCTTCCAATAAGGCGCTCCTTCCTCCTTCTGCCGTAGAAATTAGAATTTGCGCCGTGCACATGCCAATTACCCGATGCTCATGCTCAGCGACCATAATGCAGCAGTTATCAGGTTCATTCAAAAGCATCTTTAATCCCTGCCGCTGCTTCGTCTCATCAAAGGAGAAATCCTGCTCTACTGAAAAGAGAATGCCTAAGAGTCTCAGCATATCGTCGAGATCGCTCTCTTCTCCCTTTCTCACCTTATATTGACCTGTGCCTCTATTCATTGCTCACTTCACCCGACTTTTTTTCCAGAACTTGCAATAGATCCAGGGGACGCTCGATCAAATCTTTCGCTCCAGCACGCACAAGTTCCTCTCTGGAGCGAAATCCCCACAAGGCACCCACGCCATACATGCCGGCCCGCTCGGCTGTTTCCATATCCACTCCTGAATCTCCTACATATAAAAAATCGCCGGAAGGGATCCCTAACTGCCCTCCGATCATTAAAGCGCCTGTCGGATCAGGCTTTCGGGGAACTTTATCCGATACCCCCAAAATCAACTGAAAGTTTCTTTCCGGCATTAAATGTCCTACTACCTTATGAGCCAATTCATCCACTTTGTTGGTGAGGACGGCCATTTTGATCTGCCGCTCGCTTAATTCCTTCAGCAGCTCATCAATTCCCTCATAAAGCACACTTCTGTCCAGGCAATGTTCGCGGTAGTCTTTAATCATCAAAGTGTAGCAAGCATTGACCGTTTTATCATCCCTTAACTCCTCCGGCAGGGCGGCAAATACCAGATTTCTGATTCCATTCCCGACGAATTTTTTATAATCATCGACAGAATGGACCGGAAATCCCAATTCCAGAAGCACCCTATTCATCGAGCTGGCCAAATCTTCAATGGAATTGACCAAGGTTCCGTCCAGGTCAAAAGCAACTCCTTTAATATTCATCATCTATTCTCCTTATATTTCACGTCTAATCATCCGTCGCACTCCCGTCTCCGCTCACCGGAATCGCGTCCCCCAAAAAGGTGGGCTCAGGCTGAAAAACCGCAGCCGTGAAAAAGTCTTTATCTCTGGCAACAATCTCGCGCAGTGTGTACTTCAGCATCACCGGGCCGTAATCCTGCCGGTCAGCAGCCACCCCATAAGCCTCCAGCCCCAGGGACCGGGCAATGAACAGTGCTCGTTTTAAATGATATTCTTGAGTGACGATGATCACTCTTTTCACCCCAAAAATATCTCTGGCCCGGTAAACGCTGTCATACGTGTTAAAGCCGGCGTGATCCATGAAAACGTCTTTACCGGGTACTCCTTTATCCTTAAGAAAATTTTTCATCGTATTCACTTCATCATAATCTTTGCGGCCATGATCTCCGCTCACCAGGATTCGGTCGGATTTTCCCATTTCATACAGATCATATCCGGTGAGTAATCTGTCCCTCAGCATCGTGGAAACCCCGCCGTCAGGATACACATAAGCCCCCAGCACTAAAATGGCATCCGCTTCCGGTACATCCT
>JAEWCM010000098.1 GCA_023390635.1 Bacillota bacterium | reverse complement strand
CCTCGTGATTATATTGAGTGTGGCGATGGGAGTAGGTATTTTCTTCAGTACAGCCATGATTAATGAAGGAGTTGCCGAAGGAGCGGATTTTGCCAAGCAAAGAATGGGAGCCGATTTGGTGGCAGTCCCCAATTCAGCGACCCTTGATCCTGGTCTGGTGTTGTTTGGAGGAGCGTCGGAGAACACTTATATGCCTGAAACAACTTTTGATGCGGTGCGGAAAATAAGCGGAGTGGCCCAGGCTACCCCTCAGTTTTTTACCAATAAACTTTCCGCAGACTGCCATGATATTGGCGACAGCATTCGTATGGTAGGCTATGATCCCGCTACCGATTGGGTGATTAAGCCTTGGCTGAGCAGCAATTTTCAAAAGGAACGCCTTGCAGATGATGAGATTGTTTTAGGAGCCAAAGTGCTGACGTGGGAGCAAAATCAAATTGAGATTTTGGGAAAATGGTACAAAATTGTGGCTGTCGCCCGTGAAACGGGAACGACACTGGACTATTCGATCTTTGTTAATATGGATGAAGCAAGGAAAGTAGCTAAGTCTGGCAGTCTTTTGAGCTATGACGGGACACTTTTAGATGATATTTGGACAAAACAAGGGCCTCCTGAAACACTTATTTCTGCTATCCTGGTTAAAGTTAAGCCTGGCGTGGATGTGCAGCAGGTTGCTGATCAAATTCTTACGATTGGTGGTGTACAGCCCATTATAGCTTCTCAAGTAGGGAAGCAGCTCAGTGATCAAATGACGGTGGTGGTTGGCCTGCTGGCGGGCTTAGGGGCTTTGATTGGTATTCTGGCTTTATTTCAGTTGTTTTCCCGTTTTTATTCTTTGGTATGGGAGCGTAAAGCGGAGTGGGGACTTTATCTGGCCATTGGTGCTCCTCGGTGGAGGATTGCAGCAATTATTGCAGGGGAAGCGGTCATGCTTTCTTTGAGCGGAGCCGTTGCGGGCATAGGATTAGGCGGTATTTTCTATAAAGTCGGATTAAATATGCTGGGAAGTTATCAGAGCTTTCCCTATGTCTCCCCATCATGGCAATTTGTGATGGTGCTTGCCGGATTGCTTGTTCTCCTGTTTTCTGTGCTGGGGGCTTTGGCGGCATGGCTGCCGGCTTACAGAGGGAGCCGGGTCGATCCAAGCTCCATTATGACTCAAGGGGAATTCAATTAGAACAGGATGGGAGGAGAGAGCATGGATACACTTATACAACTTCAGGATATAAGTAAATGGTATGGTAAGGAAATGATCTTATCAGATGTATCTCTGACCTTGAATCAAAAAGAGGCCATTGCCATTATCGGAGATTCAGGAGGTGGCAAGACCACATTGCTGTCGATTATGGGATTATTGCAGAATGCCAGCGCCGGCAAAGTTTTGGTTGAGGGCCGGGAAATAAATCAATTGAGTGAGAATGAAAAGGCATTCTTAAGAAGTCAGATGTTTGGCTTTGTTTTTCAGCGGGCCAGGTTGGTTAATTATCTGACAGCATGGGAAAATGTCCTTTTGCCCTCTCTGATAATTCGCAAAGATAAAAAATTAGCTCAAAAAGGGCGCGAGTTATTAGTGGATTTCGGGATGGGAAAACGGTTGCATCATAAACCGGAACAGCTCAGTTTAGGTCAGTTGAGAAGAGTAGCATTGGCACGTGCTCTATTGCTTGAGCCCAAAATCGTATTGGCTGACGAGCCGACTAATGACTTAGATCCTAAACTGGCCGGTCATGTGGCAGAGCGTTTAATTCAGGCCCGCAATGATGGAGCGGGAGTGATTATTGTGACTCATGATCTGAGTTTTGCAATAAAAGCAGATAAAATATATCGCTTGAAAGATAGTCATTTAGAGGGTCCAGTCGCGGCAGATCCGGTGATCGCGTAAACATGGCATGGAATAAGAATTCACATCCCTGGTAATAGTAGGAAGTATATGGGCCATTATGGTTCATATACTTTTACTATGGAGGGATGTTTGTGGAACATTCAGTGCAGCTAGGAACTCAGCGCTATCATGATTTATTGACCCAACAACTGCAGGACTTGCAAAAGCAGGAAGCAATTCCTTTACATATTAACGAAATATATCAGGGAAACCGTTGGCTGATCGAATGTCAGTTTTCCCTCGTATCAGAGCGTATATCCACCAACCAGGAACCTACCGTGAAGAAAATTTTTCAGTACTATTTGGCTAATGCTGTCGCTGATACGATTCTTTCTTCTTGGGAGAAAGAATATATCCACCGCCGGTTGAGACAAAAATATAAATTTAAGCTTAATGAATGTAATACTGTAATTGAAAAAGTATTTGAACGGCTGAAAGAGCGGGAAAACAGCGGATATAAAATATCCCGTAAAAAAGGACTGGTTAACCAGATCCTTGTTTGCCTGGAAAATAATGCTGTGTTTGATATTGAAGGTTTTTTGCGTTTTCGGGGCAGGGAATATAAAACAATTATCAATAAAGTGGTGGATTATGCTGTCGATGAGTATAATTTGGAACAGGAATATGTGGAATTCATTGAATTGCTAAAATCCTTTGTTGATATGCAAAATCCTCGCTTGGAGACATTGCACGTAGTGATTGCTAAGGGCCGTTTTAAACTGTATGATGATATGGGAAAATCAGTCACAGAAGAATACTTAACCGATTATCAGACTTACGATCAACTCCAGGATTTTGCTTATGATGATTTGCTGATCAGCGCCTTAATCGCTGTTTCTCCTCGGCACATTGTGATTCATATTAAATCTGCAGGAGCTGAAACAGCTCTGCAAAGTATCAGACAAGTGTTTGCAGATCGGGTAAGTTTTTGTACAGGATGCCATTTATGTGATGAAGAGTAATTTTGACAAATTGAATAAAAGTGCTATACTGTATAAAAGAAAATTCAAATAGTGCTAAAGCAATGATGAGGAAAGTAATTCATTGGACTGTGCCAGAGAGAAAATGCCGCCGGCTGCAAGCATTTTTCATGGAAAAATGAAAGAAGACCGCCTTTGAGTATGAGGCTGAATGATAGTAAGCTTCAGCGTTACCCCGCGTTAAGGGAATATGAGTAAGATTTTGACTTTGTTGAAATAACATAAGAGAAATTTTAAATTTGGGTGGAACCACGGGAGCAAACTCTCGTCCCTTTGCGGACGAGAGTTTTTTGTATTTATGCTATAGGTTATTGCGAATGAACTTTTAATTTGAATGGAGTGATTAATTTGGTGAAGGTGACATTAAAAGACGGCTCGATAAGGGAGGTTGAGAACGGGACAACTTTGGGACAATTGGCTGCCTCAATTTCCCGTGGACTCGCCAAAGCTGCGGTGGCGGGAAAAGTAGATGGAGAGACCAAGGATCTCAGCTTTGAGCTTAGTCATGATGGAGAAGTGGAACTCATTACCATGGATCAGGAAGATGCCTTGGACGTTTTGCGCCACTCGGCCTCCCATTTGATGGCTCAGGCTGTACAAAAATTATATCCGGGAACTAAGCTGGGAATCGGACCTGCAATCGCCACTGGCTTTTATTATGATTTTGACTCGGAGCATGTATTTACCCCGGAAGATTTAGTGAAAATCGAGCAGGAGATGCAACGGCTGGCCAAGGAGAACAATCCTTATATTCGCAAAGAATTGCCCAGAGAGGAAGCTTTGGACTTTTTCACCAAGCGGGGAGAAGTTTATAAGGTAGAGCTTATTCATGACTTGCCGGAAGATGCGGCAATTTCCACTTATACACAGGGGGATTTTATTGATCTCTGTGCTGGCCCCCATGTTCCCTCTACCGGAGCCATTAAGGCTTTTAAACTGTTGAGTTTGGCAGGGGCGTACTGGCGTGGCAATGAAAAGAATAAAATGCTGCAAAGAATCTATGGCACGGCTTTCTTTAAGGCGACGGATCTCGAACATTATCTCTTTGTCCTGGAGGAAGCCAAACGCCGCGATCACCGTAAGTTAGGGCAAGAACTGGATTTGTTTAGCCTGCATGAAGAAGGTCCTGGATTTCCGTTCTTTCATCCTAAAGGCATGATTCTCCGCAATATTCTGGAGGATTTCTGGCGCAAGGAGCATTATAAACGGGGATATCAGGAAATAAAAACCCCGATCATTCTTAATCAGGCCCTATGGGAACAGTCTGGTCACTGGGATCACTATCATGATAATATGTATTTCACGAAAATCGATGATCAGGATTTTGCTGTGAAGCCTATGAATTGTCCGGGAGGGATGATTGTTTATAAAAGCAAATTGCGGAGCTATCGGGACTTGCCGATTCGCATGGGTGAGTTGGGGCTGGTGCATCGGCATGAAATTTCCGGGGCTTTGCATGGTCTGCTCCGTGTGCGCAACTTTACCCAGGATGATGCCCATATTTTTATGCTACCATCCCAGATTAAAGAGGAAGTAAACGGGGTCATTGAGCTGATTGATTATTTTTATAAAATTTTCGGTTTTGACTACCATGTGGAACTGTCGACCCGGCCTGAAGATTCAATGGGTGCGGATGAAGTATGGGAAACGGCAACGAATGCCTTGGAAGAAGTTTTGAAAGAGCGGGGAATGGATTACAAGATTAATCCCGGAGACGGTGCATTTTATGGGCCGAAGATTGATTTCCATCTCCGCGACTGTCTGGGCAGAACCTGGCAGTGCGGAACAATCCAGCTTGATTTTCAGATGCCGGAGAAATTCGATCTTACTTATATTGGAGAAGACGGACAAAAACACCGGCCTGTCATGCTGCATCGGGTCGTCTATGGCAGCGTTGAGCGTTTTATTGCCTTGCTGACTGAGCAGTATGCAGGGGCTTTTCCTGCCTGGCTGGCACCGGTTCAAATAAGGATCTTGCCTATCAGTGAGCGCCATCAGGAATATGCCCAAAAGATTGTTGATCAATTGAAAGCTTTGGATCTGAGAGCAGAGATTGATGACAGAAGAGAGAAGATCAGCTATAAGATCAGGGAAGCTCAGACAGCAAAGATTCCCTTTGCTTTAGTGGTGGGTGATCAGGAAGCGGAAGAAAATTCTGTGGCAGTGCGTCGCTATGGTGAACAAAGCAGTGGAGAAAAAATGTCTCTGCCGGAATTCATTACTCTTCTTCAGGATGAAGTTGAGCACAAAAAGAGAAATGTTTCCGATAAGGCTGAAGCCTAAAAGAGCCAGGACCAAGAAGGGTAAAAGATCAATAAAAGACAGGGATAAGGGATAAAATATGATAACCTATATGTTAGGAAACAATTTATATATTAATCTGACCAATCGTTGTCCTAACCGGTGCAGCTTTTGTATCAGGGATCATGCTAATGGGTTGGGTTATGACTTATGGTTGGAAAAAGAACCGACAGCAGCAGAGGTGATCCAGTCCATAGAGAATTGTAAAGAACCTTTTAACGCAGTCGTTTTTTGCGGGTATGGTGAGCCCATATTGAGGTTGCCGGAAATCATAACCATTGCCAAATATTTGAAGGAAAAGGATCCAGAACGAAAAATCAGGATCAATACCAATGGGCAAGCTGACTTGATCTGGGGCAGGAACATTGCCCCAGATCTCACGGGCTTGATTGATGCGGTGTCAATCAGCTTAAATGCTGCTGATGCTCAGACTTATCAGGCGATATGCCAATCTGCTTACGGTGAGAAGGCTTATGATGCTATGCTTAATTTTGCTGCTGAATGTGTTCAGGTTATTCCTGAGGTTATTTTAAGTGTGGTGGATACTATCTCTGAGGAAGAGATTGCCAGATGTGCTGAAATTGCCGGAACAATCGGTACTGACTTTCGAATAAGGCATTATGACGGCTGAGAGGGTTATTTTGCTTTAATTTAATTTGGAAAGCCTGCTCTTGAAGGCCTTGACAGAGGTAAAGACATTAGCTATACTATTTAAGTCAAGTAGAAGCCATCCGCTTCTCACCTCATGGCAAAGTCGATGAGGTATCTTAGAATCCAGAGTTGATGAGTATAACTCATGTTGGGTTTAGAAGACGGGTGGATTATGTTCACCCGTTTTATTTTTATTTATAATGCCGACTACATTATGGAGGTGGTTTATTATTAGCAAGGATTTACGGATTAACGATGAAATCCGGGCCCGAGAGGTTCGCTTGGTGGGTGAAGAAGGCGAGCAATTGGGAATTATGCAAGTGCGTGATGCTCAGCGTTTGGCTGCGGAAAAATCTTTAGACTTGGTGGAAATTGCTCCTATGGCAAAGCCGCCTGTTTGCAAGCTCATGGATTATGGGAAGTATAAGTATGAGCAGGCTAAAAAGGATAAAGAAGCCCGTAAAAGACAAAAAAGCATTGATATTAAAGAAGTAAAGCTTCGACCTAATATTGAAGATAATGATTTTCTGACGAAATCACGCAATGCCCAGCGCTTCTTAGCTGATGGCGATAAGGTGAAGGTGACGATTATGTTCCGCGGCCGGGAGATTACACATCCGGAGCAGGGAAAGGAATTGTGCCTACGCTTGGCTGAATTTGTTAAAGGTGAGGCCAATATGGAGCGAGAACCAAAGTTAGAAGGGCGTAATATGATTATGATTTTGGCTCCAATAAAACATGACTGAAGTAATATGACTAAATGAGAGGGGGATTACCCACATGCCGAAAATGAAAACACACCGTGGCGCCGCAAAGCGTTTTAAGAAAACAGGAACCGGTAAGATTGTCCGTTATCATGCTTATACAAGCCATATTTTAGAGAAGAAATCTCCGAAGCGGAAACGGAATCTGCGCAAGTCTGCTGTGATGCACAGCACTGATGCTAAACGTGTTGCCCGCTTAATCGCTTATATGTAAAACAAAATAAAAAGAATGGAATAAGGAGGTCTTCGTAATGGCCCGCGTAAAAAGAGGGATGACGAGACATAAAAGACATAAGAAAATATTAAAGCTGGCTAAAGGCTATCGGGGAGCAAAAAGCAAACTGTTTAGACCTGCCAATGAGCAAGTGCTCAAATCACTGTCTTATGCTTATGTTCATCGTAAAGATAAAAAAGGTGATTTCCGCAAGCTGTGGATTTCCCGTATTAATGCCGCTGCCCGTATAAACGGCTTATCCTATAGCCGCTTTATGAACGGTTTGAAAAAGGCCAATGTTGATATGAACCGTAAGGTATTGGCTGAACTGGCAATCAGCAATCCGGCAGCCTTTGCTGAATTGGTAAATGTGGCTAAAGGTCAGTTGACTGCGAAATAAGAGAGGAGGTGCTTTTAGCACCTCCTTTTTGACAAAGGATATGGGTTGAGGTGGCGCATGATTACATCCGTACATAATGAGCTGATAAAACAAGTGGTTGCATTACAACAGAGGAAGACAAGAGAGCGAAGGAAACAATATGTCATTGAAGGCAGGCGTTTCGTAGAAGAAGCTGTCTTGCGCCAGGCTTCCATTGCCAAGATTTTTGTTTGTCCGGAGCGGATAAGTAATGCAGGAGGAAGAAAGCTTCTGGCCCTCCTAAATGAGCGGCTTCTTTCTCTTACTGAAGTGGATGAGCGGGTGATGGATAAGTTGAGTATGACAGAAGGCCCTCAAGGTGTGGTGGCAGTTCTGGATTACCCTCCTACAGCATGGGAGGACTTCTTTTTGGATGGGGAGCCTGCTTCAAAAAATCTCTATTCTTGGTTGATCATTGATGGGGTGCAGGACCCAGGCAACTTAGGAACCTTACTGCGCACAGCCTTGGCAGCAGGGGTAACCAGAATTCTCTTGACCCGGGGAACGGTGGATCTCTACAATCCCAAGGTACTTCGGTCGACAATGGGCAGTCTGTTTTCGTTAAAGGTGCTGATGGAACAGGAACCGATGAATATTATCCGGCAATGTGCTGCTGCTGGGGTGGAGCTGATTATGGCGGATGCAGGTGGCCAGTCTCTCTACAAAATGGAGGATGATCACTGTCAAAGACCTCTGGCTTTGGTGGTAGGGAATGAGGGAAACGGTCCCAGTCCCTTATTCAGGCAAAAGATTAGTCATAAAATCAGTATTCCAATGCAAAATCAGGTGGAATCTTTAAACGTGGCTATGGCAGCGGGGATTATCCTATTTGAGGGTGCAAGAAGAATGGATAAAAAAGGATAAACACAGGTTGCCCTTTGCCTTGAAATGCATAAAAGCCTTGTGCTATAATTTGCCTAAGAAAGATTGCATGGAAGTCCGGACTGAAAGGTGGGCGTAAAATGTCACCTGCAGAATGGTTATGGAAAATATTTGAGGCGACAGGTTCGCCTGATGCCTATCTTCTTTATCGTGCTTATGCGATAGGCGAATAAGAAAATGCGATGATCAGGTTAAAAGGGTTGCTCTCTTTTCAGGAAGGTGCGGTCATTGATTGAAAGCCGGCCAAGAGAGTGCCTACCTTGGAAGCAAGGTTGAGCTTCGCCTGGGAGTGGCTTATTGATGGAGATGTTGATAAGCCCGGTTCCCGCCGTTAACGGGTTTTGAGTGTGACTCTGTGTCAAACTAGGGTGGTACCGCGGGTAGAAATTCTCGTCCCTGATGGATGAGAATTTATTTTTTACCTGCGGTTTTTATATTAGTACTACGGTTAGGAAGGTGGTCAAAGTATGAAAGAAGAAGTAAAAAAAATTGAAGAAGAGGCTTTATTGCATCTTCATAAGCTCAATTCTTTGGAAGAACTCCAGGACCTGAAAGTAAAGGTTTTGGGAAAAAAAGGTTCTCTGACAGGGCTGATGAAGCAAATGGGTGGGCTAAGTCCTGAAGAGCGGCCGAAGTTTGGCCAGATCATTAACGAAGTAAGAAGTAGATTGGAGCAGGCGTGGGAAGAGAAAAGTTCCAGCCTGGAGCAGATGAAGCTGACTGCCCAGTTGGAGGCAGAGCGGATTGATATCAGCCTTTCGGGCAGACCTGTGCCTCATGGGCATATTCACCCAATCAGCAAAGTTATCGAGGAAATCGAAGATATTTTTCTGGGGATGGGCTTCACCATCGCGGAAGGGCCTGAAATTGAAACAGACTACTATAATTTTGAAGCGTTGAATCTTCCGAAAGATCATCCTGCTCGGGAGATGCAGGATACCTTTTTTGTCTCAGAAGATATTGTGCTGAGAACGCAGACTTCACCGGTGCAGATTCGTACGATGGAGAAGATGAAACCTCAATTGCCGGTGAAGATTATCGCACCGGGCAAGGTTTATCGCAATGATGACGATGCCACCCATTCTCCCATGTTCCATCAAACAGAAGGGTTGGTGGTGGACCGGGGAATTCGCATG
>JAEWCM010000078.1 GCA_023390635.1 Bacillota bacterium | reverse complement strand
GATTTGGACATACAAATACCCCCATATAGGACTTGTTATATTTCAATGTCCTATACAGGGGTAGCATATCATTTATCATCCCGATGCCTTTACTCACTCTCTACTTTTATTTCATTATTTTCTCCATTACATAATTGGTTAGCTTGGTTCCACTTCGTTCTACCTGCTGCTCCTTTATGCTGTTATAACCACGTTTTTCAAAGAAAGGCTTAGCGGTAATGGAGGCATGTGTCGTTATCGCTGACACTCTATGTTCCGTGGCGTGTTTTTCAAGTTCATTACATAATGCACTTGCAATACCTTTCCCCTGTTTATCTTTATGCACAAAAAGCCGATCAAGATATCCCGTGCTGTCAATATCTCCAAATCCAACAATCTTCTCATCCGCTACAGCAACAATCGTATAATGTTCCGAAAATGTTTGATTCCATGTCTCTAAATTTATAGTGCCTGTAGCCCAAGCGTTAAGTTGTTCACTGGAATAATCTTTTGCATTTACGCTATGAACGGTATCGTAAAATAATCGTGCCATTTCTTCACAGTCCGTTGCTAAATACTTTCTGAGGATCATAAATCCTTCCCTCCATTCCTCATATCTTATTTAACTTTCAATTCTCATTTTGCCAAACGATAATATGGTACTCTTTTCGATTCCACAAACCCTAATTTATAAGCAAGCTTTCTTGATCCTATATTCCCTGAATTGCATGACCAAACAGGTTCATAATTATTTGCAATACAATAGTCAATTAATTTGGCACATACATAAGAAGCGAAACCTGAACCTTGATTTTCTTTATGGGTTTCTATACCTATTTCGAGCTTATCATCAATTATGAAAGAGGCAAAGGCCGTCGATGCCGGAAAATTATTCTCTAATAATAAAGTATAACCTACTCCATTATTCATAAAATCTTTGACGTCATTCCAGAAGTACTTTGGCACGACACTCCCCTCCAATTGATGAAAAACAGTTTCTGGCGTTGCTACAATCTTGTATTTCTCATTCTCAAGATTTTTTCTAAAATTTAAATACTTTTCCTTATTAAAAGTAAAGTTTATTCTCTGGTATTCTAACACCTTTTTGTCTTCTTCCGGAAAAATTGATTTTCCATAGGGTTCATCAGGGTTCTTTTTAATTAAATTTGCTCCTAAAATTATATCTATTTCTGAATATAGTGAAGCAGGGTATACCTGCAGCCATTCAAACTCACACCTGACATTCTCCAAATTAAGCATATGGGATACCAACTGGACATAAAAATCTTCTTCGCTTGTTTCCCCACAAAGCAACGCCATTCCATAGGGATGTTGGACATAAAAAGAACGAGGAGAATCTTCTCGGTCAGTAAAAACCTTCCCGTTAACTTTTCCTTCCAAAACGGACAAAGCAAACATAGTATTGATATCTGCCAATCGAATGCTCGGTATCACTTTCTTGTAATTCTTAATATCTAATTCTATCATCTTATTTTCAATCTTCCTTTCTAAAACCGTTCATCCAGTCGAGACGACCAGTCCATAAATTCTCAGTCAAATATTCGTGTCACGTTCAAATTTAATATATAATGCAGATATAGATAGTACAAATATTTAATATCAGCTCTGTACTACTCCAGTTGATAAAAATACAATCTTTTAGGAGACTAAATTCATGTTTAAAATAGAACTGGTAAAAACATATATTATGAATGAGATTGAACAAGGGAAGATAAGAAAAGGGCAAAGACTTCCAGGCTGCAGAGAAGTTGCCCTTAAGCTTTCTGTGAATAAGATAACGGTTAATAAAGCATATAAGGCATTGGAGGATATGCATATCCTTTATTGTGTACCAAGAGGGGGCTACTATTTCGTTGGAGCTGATACGCAAAAGGCTGTTCAACCTAAAACCATCGATTACCAAACGGTAAAGCCAGACCCGGATCTGATCCCTTTTAGAGCTTTTACCCATGCAATGAACCGGGCCATCGAAGAACATAAAAAAACGCTTTTTAACTATGAGACACCTCTAGGTTTACCAGAACTAAGAGAAACTCTAAAAGAAAGATTTGCGCAAAATGGTGTCTATACTTCAAGTTCACAAATTTTAATTACCCACGGAGCACAACAAGGGATTTATTTGGCTTTGAAAGGCTTGTTTGCCAACCGAACCTGCGACAAGCTCTTACTAGAAACACCCACCTACAATTCAGTCCTGGATATGGCCAAAAGTCTTAATATAGATTGCACAGGAATTAATAGAACTGCTCACGGCATTGATCTTAATGAACTGGAAAGGATTTTTAACAAAGACTCTATTAGGGCATTCTATATCATTCCAAGGCACCATAACCCCACAGGATATTCGCTAGCGGAGAAAGACAAAAAAAAGATAGTGGACCTTTGTGCCCACTACCATGTTCTATTAATTGAAGATGACTATCTGGCCGATTTAGGCACCGATAGGCGAGACCTCCCTTTACATTATTATGATACAAATCAACAGACTTTTTACATTCGCAGTTTCTCCAAAACCTTTATCCCGGGAATTCGTTTAGGAGCAATGGTTATACCCGATACCCACTATGATACCATCGTTAAGCAAAAATATTTGTTGGATATAAGCACATCAAGCATTACTCAAGGAGCTCTTAATTTCTTTATAAAATCGGGAATGTATGACCAACACATTAAAAAAGTCAATGCATGCTACAAACGTAAATTATTGAAAGCCAAAGCGATTCTGACCCAGATGTGCCCAGCCGGCTTATCCTTTCACGTTCCGAAACAAGGTCTTTTCCTCTGGTTAACTCTCCCTGCCGGAATTTCAGCCAATCGGTTGATAGAAAAACTAGCCCAAAATAATATTCGTGTTTGCCCTTCGGCTCAGTTTTATATTACTGATGTTGCAGAGCAAAGCCTTAGGCTCTGTATATCCGGCGTTCCCGAAGAAGATATTACATCACTGGCTACTGTGTTAGAAGTCATTAAAGAGGAAATGTTACAATAGACATATACCGCTTTTCAAGCGAAACAAAAATCCCGATGTCTGTACATTAATACGGTACGGACATCGGGATTTTCACCTTCCTGATTATATAAATCCAACTTAAAGCAGCAGTACGGAAAATATAAATACTATAATCGCCAGTATCAAACTGCGCAGCAAGACATACCCGAGAGAAATAAATATTTCTGACATTAAATATCACCATCCTGGTTCAAAGTGCGGCTTGTCTAATACAGAATACGTCATTCCCAGGGCGTTGGTGACAAACTTTCCTGATACTTATTTTAGGGAAAGTGTTTCCTCCAATTTCTTATCATTAATAAAAATTTCCGTCTCTTGCACCGTGGGAAACTGCTCAGCTGTTGCCTTTATTTGAGCCTCTATCCGCGGGCCATCCATATCCCCTGCCACCGATAGTTTGCCGCTCAGATGAATTGTCGCCTTTCCGTCTGCTACCGTGACACTGTCAATTTTTAAATCTGACAGATACAAAGGATTGAGCAGTCCCCCCTCTTCGTATTCCCTGCCCTTCAGCGCTAAAAGTTCAGTCAGGGCGGCTTTCAATGGAGCTTGAGTAGGTTCAATCTTACGATCTACCGGCACCAGACTGTCTCCGGTCACTAATTTTTCCCCACTTTTTCCATTGTCATCCAGAGCGATCAGATAAATCTTTACCTGAGATACCTTAGCTGGTGAATCGGGAGCTTCATTCCCTGTGCCGGCATTTTGTGCGGAGCAGCCTGATAATACCAAAGAAAAGACTATTATGATCGATAATAATACTAAAATTCTTTTCACGATTTCTCTCCCGACTAAAACTTAATAATAACCCTTTTTGTCCATTATATTAGCATCTGTCTGGATTGCTTTACCACCCGCAAATAATGGTTAGCCTCTCTAAGCACATGATCAGCTAAAAGAGGGATAATAATGGATTTAATTTTACAAGCCAATAAGCCTTCCGTCCCGGTTGCTTTGAAATCCCTAAGCGCCCTCGTTGCTGAAAGAGATTCCAATATCAATTGGTTAACAGCCTGCTTTTCCGGTCTCACCTTAAGCGCTTCTCTTTCCAAATAGTCGAACTGGTCGGCAAAATCATCCGCTGTTTGAATGAGCACAGATTCTGTGGGATCCAGCAGATGACTGATAAATTCCGCATGTTCGGCCATTTGCCGATTCCAGAACCGTTCCTCTTCTATTACTTCTTTCAATGGATCAACCACGATATTTCTTTGCAGCTTTTCTAATTCCTGAATGTAAAAAAGGGCTTCGCGGCGGATATGGATAATCAACAAAGGGAAATTAAAGGTAAACAATTTGCATTGCAGCATTCCATTCAATACGTTGCTTTTAAATGAGGCCAAATCACCTACAGCATTAATTACTTTTTGATTCAAAGCCCTCACACGGCTCTCTAATTGTATGGGATTCATTCCCATACTCGGATTCAATCTCATTGCCTCTGTGGTAACGGTAATATCAATACAAATACCGGAAAGCTCCTGAGTTACCTGTTCGGCCCGTGCCGTTTTGTCTGTGAAATATTCACCTGAATCCAGCGTCTCCCTGCTTATAACTCCATTGGATAAAATCACTGCTTCTTTTAATATCTCGGTAAATTGACACTTATATGCATCTGCCTGCTGTGCAAAAGCCACATCTTTACTTACAAATCCTGCTTCCAGAAATATTGAGTGCTCTTTCATAATCCGGCCAAAAAAAAGGTGCAATTCCAGGGATTTACGAACAAAATAATCTAAAGGCAATGCTCCATTCAAACATATCCCTCCCGCTTTTTTTGTTATACCCTATTAGATTGCACCAGAGTTTATGCCATCCAACAATGAAAATCAGGATCTTTACTTCAATAACATTATCCCCTCTTCTATATTGGAGCTGAAAACAATTTTCCCCGTATGATTGCTCTCATAAATTAAACTTTTTAGTGAGTTGCTTTGGACATTTTGAAAATCACCAATAATAATGAGCCTTTTATGGTAATTCAATACCTTTTGCATAAATTCACCGGCGACTCCAGTCTTCAGATCAAAAAACTTCTCATTCAAGGCACCTTTTTCCAAAGCAAGGGTATCTGCATTGACTGAAAACAAGAGGTCCAGAAAGTCACCGCTATTTTCAACAGGATGCTCCAGCTCTCCAATTATGGCAATACTGCCCTTTTCTGTTTCTAAAATTTTATATTTCATTTTCATTCTCCTGTTCCTTTTGTTTTTCATTTTTATGATTATTGTATCTCACCTGCTGTTCATTATAATAAACTTCATGATAATAAATCAAAAACAAAAAAGAGTTAAGCGGGAAAAACATCTAAAATATTAAAGGTGCTTGAATTCACTCCCCATCATATATATAATATATAATTAAACATATAGGAAATATATTAGTTGACTGGAAAGCCGGAAACTAGAAGTGACCTTACGGCTGTCCAGTCAACTTTTTATTTGGACAAATCGGGTTATTTACTGCCAAAAGAGGAGGATGTCTATATGATCCATCAGGTAAAAGATTTGATCTATCATTCCGCTGCCCAAGAAATTCCTAAATGGAGTGAGCCCCTTCCTCCTGTTCTGGACTGGAATTCAGCGCTGGACGCTTTAACCGACTATGTATTGCAGGTGAACTATGACGGCTATAAGCCGGACCGAAGAAAGGTGCTGTCCATCAGAGCTTCAGACCGGAGTGTGAGTTTGCGCAATGCCGCCCTTCCCATCCGCCAGGAGGTTTATTACTTTATTGAAGAAGAACTCTTTCCCAAAGAAGGTACAACCCATCTCAGAAATAATCAGACCCCAGCCGGGCTTGCTGAAGAATTGCTCAACGGCTGTTATGAGCAACTCTGTATCTGGGCGGCCTATGATTTTACCCAAAAGTCCTCTTCCGGTTTTAGAAAGCCTTTTGACCATCCCCTGATCATTAAGGGTTCTCCCCATCCAAATCCGCGATGCCTTACCAGACATCGGCCTGAGAGAAAAAACATTAACCCTCAATTCTTTCAGCCTGATCCTTTTCCTCATACCAATAATGACCCTACTCTTTTGCCCGATCTCTCAATAGAAGATATATCTCAATTTTTGAACCACCAGATCAAAACCGATTTTCGCAATATTCTTCCGGAAGGTGATAATCCGCCCATCTGGGACAGTCCGGTAATCGGCGTTGCTTCTGCACATGACCCCTTGTTTGAACGCTTCCAGGATCCTGAAGTAGTGGGGCCGGGCCACCGCTTGCCTGGGGAGTGGCTGCCAGGAGCAGAATCGGTGATCAGCTTTTTTCTTCCTTACTCAGAAGAAATTTTTGCCACTTACCAAAAAAATTCCCGCTACGCCTCCCTTGAGTATGTCTCAGGCAAATGGAACGGCTCCAAATTTCTAAATGTTTTGCGCCGGGGCCTGACCCGTTTCCTTGAGCAACGGGGCGGAACAGCAATTGCACCCGCCCTTGATCCTCGCTATGGTGCGGACGGGTTTTTGCCTTATTGGTCTGAGCGCCATATCGCTCTGGCGGCAGGGGTAGGGACATTCGGGCTGCACCAGGGTTTAATCACGGAAAAGGGGACTTTTGGCCGGTTGGGAAGTGTCATTACCACTTTAAAATTATCTCCAACAGAACGTCCTTATACAGAGGTTTACGGCTATTGCTTATATGCCTTTGACGGAAGCTGCCGGGCTTGCATTGACCGCTGCCCCAGTCAGGCAATCGCCGATACCGGCAAGCTTCCTGGCCTGTGTTTAAAAAACGGCAACAGCATTTTCTTCAAAGATTGGGGATATGGGGCATGCGGCCATTGCTCAACCTTCGTTC
>JAEWCM010000204.1 GCA_023390635.1 Bacillota bacterium | reverse complement strand
TGGGCTCGGCCAGTTTACTGATGGGTCCCGCAGCTGCCCCTAAAGAAAATACGGTATCTAACCAGGACACAACAACTCAAAAAGGAGAAATCCAGAATAACTCTGCAGGAGATAAAGGGACAGAGGTGAAGGAGCCATCTACACAGTCTCAGCCAAACTCAACTGTACAGAACGATGAAAGTAAAACTCAGGAGGAGACAACTCAGCCTAAACAAATTGAATTCTTTATCCCGGAAGGGGCTTCAGCAGTTCAAATTGCTGGAATTCTTCAGGAGAAAGGGCTGATTAAGGATCAGGTAGTCTTTAGTCAGATGTTAATTGACCAAGGCATCGCTTCAAATTTGGCAAGAGGAAATTTTGTATGGCCGGAAGGATTGACGATGGAGGAAATGGTGGAGAGACTTAAACTAAAATGATTATCTGCAAATTTAGGATTGCTGAAACTTTTTGATTCATTTCACCGTATTTCTATTGAGGAGAATAATTGTAGAATCTTATTGTGGAATGGAGCAGTGGGGCGTGGATGATAGAGAACTAGTCAGACAAATTCTGTCTGGCCGACATGAACAATATTCTTATTTAGTTCAACGTTATCAAGAGCCGCTGATCCATTTTTTGCGCAGGTTGGTGCTGAATGACGAGGATGCTTTTGATTGTGCGCAGGAAGCCTTTTTAGCCGCTTATCGTAATCTTTGGCGCTATTCTGAGGAGTATTCCTTTCGTTCCTGGTTATATGCCATTGCCCGTAACAAAGCGATGGATTTACAGCGTAAGCGCAAGAGAGAGGTTGTTTCTCAGATCGAGGATACAATAGTCGATCATCGGCCAGGGCCGGAAGAACGTTGGTTGGAAAAAGAAGAAGCATTGGGAATTCATGAGGTTTTGAATACTCTGCCTGAGTCATACCGTCAAGTTTTATACTTGAGATATCAGCAGGATCTGGCTTATGAAGAAATAGCTCAGGTATTGCATATACCTTTAAGCAGGGTAAAAACAAATTTGTACCGGGGTAAAATGAAACTGCGTCAGGAAATGATAAGGAGGGGTATGAATGAAGGGGCAAAACAATTATTGGACACCATTATTCCAGGATAGACCGATTCCTGCCTATGCCTTGGACCAGATGCAGCATAATATTATGGCGCAAATTTTGGCCAGCCCTGTCGATTTTGCAATGGAGAAGAGAATGGCAGAACGTCGTCGTTGGGGGGCATTATTGGTAATTTGTATGCTCTCATCTACTTTGGCACTGGGCCTCCTTTTTTGGTTTCAAGGAGACGTACTGGCAAGATTGTTTATGGATGGGATGCAATGGATATGGGCCCTGTTGCCTGATGTATGGCAGAGAGAATTGAATCAATGGGGAGAAGCTTTGAATAAATTAATGTTAACTCTGGAGGGAATGCAAGTTTTCTGGCAAAGGTTGTCCCTGCCAGTCATAGGTGGATTATGTCTGCTCATTTTCAATCGCTATAACTGGGAAGAAAGGGACGGATCACTGTAAGACATAGGACCTTAAAGTAAATTAATCTAAGCGTGAAAAGAGTGAGGCTGATGGTAGATGGAGTTAAGCGTTATTTTCGGGCTCAGGCTGACCAGATCCATGAAGAAGTCTGGGAGATAGCCCGCCGTATCGGTTTAAATCCTGAACTGGGGTATGAAGAATACTATGCCTCTGAGCAATTAACCAATTATCTGGGAGATCAGGGATTTCATATAGAAAAGGGCATTGGTGGATTGAAAACGGCCTTTTCTGCTTATTTTAAAGGAAGCTTGCCTGGACCGAGAATTGTCTTTCTGGCGGAATATGATGCTCTGCCAGGGATTGGCCACGGTTGCGGGCATAATTTGATTGGAGCAGCCAGCACAGGAGCTGCCGTAGTTTTAAGCAGATATCGGGATTTGCCTGGAGAGGTTTGGGTGATGGGTACCCCCGCTGAGGAGACGAGCGGGGCTAAAGTAACCTTAGTAGAGCAAGGGTATTTTGATCATATGGATGCGGCGTTAATGTTTCATCCCGGCAGTCAGAATGTGCCTCAAATTTCTACATTGGCGCTGGATGCATGGGAATTTGTATTTTGGGGCAGATCGGCCCATGCGGTAGCAGCTGCCCGCTATGGAATAAATGCTTTGGATGCGCTGATTGATTTCTTCTCTAGAGTGAATGAGATCAAAAGTAAACTTAATGAAGATTGTAAAATCAATGGAATTATTGTTGAAGGCGGTACAACTCCCAATGTGATTCCTGATAGGGCAGTGGCTCATTTTTACATACGGGCTGATCGGCGGGACAAATTGAATCGATTAAGTGAGCAAGTGATCGGGTGTGCCTGGCAGGTAGCTCAAGACTATGGAGCCAAAGTGGAGTGGAACAAATTTGAGTTTTCCTATGATGAAATGCGATCCAACCAGACTTTAGCCAGTGCTTTTGCTAAAAATCTCTTTGAGCTGGGGATCAGGAATATTTGTCCGCAGCAAAGTGCTTTAGGTTCAGTGGACATGGGTAATGCGAGTCATGTAGTACCTTCCATTCACCCTTATCTGATTCTGGGGCGAGGCATGGATATTCCTCATACTAAAGAATTTGCTCAAGCTGCTGTTGGTGCAGAAGGGAAACGGCTGCTTTTGCTGGCAATAGAGGCCTTGGCCTTGACTGGATGGGATGTGCTCAGTGACAGTAAACTGTTGGAAAAGATAAAGGAAGAGTTTAGGTCGGAGCAAAGATGATAGAACAGGGGCAGAGAAGAAGGTGGCTGGAAATACAGCCACTATTTTATTGTTTGGAGCTGCCAAATAGCTTTTATCCCAGGTCCGAGTATGATAAAGTGGTAAAAAGATTTTATAATTTAATATTGGTATTCTCCGACCGGTGAGAAATAGGTTGGCTGTATAGGATTGGATAGTGAAATATTAACAAGGGATATAGATTTAAAAAGTGAAGGAGATTGGTATATGTCAAATTTGTCGCAGATTTTAGAATATAATCAGGCCTATGTGGCTGAAGGACGTTATGAAGAACTGAAAAACGTCAAATATCCGGAGAAGAAGATGACGGTTCTTACATGTATGGATACACGGCTTTTGGAGCTTTTGCCTCAAGCCATGAACTTAAAAAACGGGGATGTTAATATTATTAAAAATGCAGGAGCTATTATCTCTCAGCCTTTTGGCGGAATTATGCGCAGTATTCTGGTCTCTATTTATGGGATGAACTCTGAGGAAGTGTGGGTCATCGCTCACCATGATTGCGGTATGCTCCATATGGATACGGATAAGGTGATGGAAAAGATGAGAGGAGAAGAAATTTCTCAGGAAGTCATTGATACCCTAATGCATTCAGGAATTAAAATTAATAAGTGGCTCCAAGGTTTTGATAGTGTAGAAGAAAGCGTGACTAACAGTGTTACTGTGATCAGAAATCATCCCCTGCTTCCAAAGCGAATCCCGGTACACGGACTGGTGATTGATCCTAAAACAGGGAGATTAGACTTAGTGGTGGATGGTTATAATTTTATATAGTATGACAGAATATCCCTTCATTGCCTGAGCGCTGTGAGGGGATATCGTTTTAGGGGAGTGAACGGTCAATTAGATAATGTAAAGTAAAAAACTATAAATTATTGCATATTAATACGATGAGATGTATAATTATTGAAAGATTTTTAGGGGGTACCTGAAGTGAGAGTCGGAATATTAGGGGCAACAGGTTATACAGGCCATGAGTTGGTGCGAATACTGGCTAATCATCAGGAGGCAGAAGTTTTGTTTATTTCTGCCGGTAGTACTGTAGGACAGGAGTATGAGAAAATTTATCCTCATACGGCCTCGTTAAATATGGGAACCCTTAAGGATCAAGAAAATATTCCTGACTTGGATGTGCTGTTTTGTGCCTTGCCTCATGGGATCACTTCCGGTTTATGTGCTCAGCTGCTGGAGCGGGGTGTAAGGATCATTGATCTGGGAGCGGATTTCCGCCTCCAGTCAATTGAAGAATATGAACATTGGTATAAGGTAAAGCATCATGCTCCTCAGTTGATTAGAGAAGCGGTTTACGGGCTGCCTGAACTTTATCGGGAAGAAATTAAAGACAAGTTGCTGGTGGCTAATCCCGGCTGTTATCCTACGGCTACCCTCTTACCTTTGGTTCCTTTGCTGAATGAGCATTTGATAGCATCGACCCACTTGATTATTGATGCCAAATCAGGGGTCTCCGGTGCAGGGAGAGGGGCTACTTTGGCTAACAATTTCGCTGAGATTAATGAGAATTTTAAGCCGTATGGAGTGGCGGCCCATCGTCATTTGCCGGAAATTGAACAACAACTGGCTAAAGCGGCTGCTTGTCCTGTGAATATAAACTTTACCCCTCATTTGGTGCCCATGAACAGGGGGATGCTGGCAACGATTTACGCCGACTTGTTGCCAGGATCAGACCAGGAAAAGCTAAGACAATGCTGGGAGGATTATTATGCTGGAGAGGAGTTCGTTCAGCTTTTGCCGGCAGGAGTATGGCCGCAGACTAAATTTGCTTCCGGGAGCAATTTGGCTTTTTTGCAATTTACGGTTGACGAGCATACAGGAAGAGTTATTATCGTTTCAGCAATCGATAATTTGCTGAAAGGAGCGGCAGGTCAGGCTATTCAGAATATGAATCTGATTATGGGATTGCCGGAAGGTATGGGACTACAGGGAACTGCCCTATGGCCTTGATGGAAATATTCATATAAGAACAAGAGGAAAGAAGGGTTGATTTTGGGGAACAAAGCGATAGCTATCTCTGGAGGTGTTGCTGCACCGCTGGGATTTTGGGCAGTAGGTGTGCAGGCTGGAATTAAGCAAAAAGATAAATATGATTTGGCAGTGATCCTTTCGGAACATTTGGCTGATAGTGCAGGTGTTTACACTCGCAATCGGGTAAAGGCCCATCCGTTGCTTTTGACCCAGGCTCACCTGAAAAACGGAAAGGCTCAGGCTATCGTTGTAAATAGCGGCAATGCCAATGCCTGTGTCGGGGAAAAGGGAGATCAGGCAGCTGTGATTATGGCAGAGAGCACGGCACAGGAGCTGGGAATTAGTCAGGAAGATGTAATCGTTGCATCCACAGGAGTGATCGGAGTGGAGTTGCCTGTTAATCCGGTGAGAGCAGGAATTAAAGAGGCAAGTGATCGATTGAACTCCCACCTGAAAGAAAAGGAAAACCAAAGGGAAAAGGATTGGAGAATTGAACAGGCTCATCAGGCGGCTTTAGCTATTATGACAACTGATACGGTGGAGAAAGAGCTGGCCTATGAGTTGAAACTCTCCCAAGGTACGGTCAGGATAGGGGCGATTGCTAAAGGATCAGGAATGATTCACCCGAATATGGGGACCATGCTTGGTTTTATTACCACGGATGCCCAGGTCCCAGCCGATCGATTGCAGACTTTGTTGACTCAGGCTGTAGATGAGAGCTTTAATATGGTAACGGTGGATGGAGATACTTCCACCAATGATATGGTGGTCATTTTAGCAAATGGTGCTTCAGGCGTGGCGCCTGAGGGAGAGGACTGGGCTTCATTCTCCCAATTAATCCATCAGGTCTGTATTGATCTGGCCAAAGCGATTGCCCGGGATGGAGAGGGAGCCACTAAGTTTCTGGAGGTAGTGGTGGAAGGAGCCACAGATTTGATGCAGGCACGTAAAATTGCAAAGAGCATTTGCGGTTCCAGTTTGGTAAAAACGGCGATGTTCGGAGAAGATGCCAACTGGGGAAGAATCTTAGCAGCCGCAGGCTATTCGGGGGCAGAGTTCGATCCGGATAAGACGGATGTATATTTGGGACATTTGTTGATGGCTGAGCATGGCCAAGGCCTGGACTTTTCTGAGGAGGAGGCCAAACAGGTACTGCAACACCGGGAAATCCAAGTACGGGTCAACTTAAATGAAGGCCGGGAAAGGGCTGTAGCCTGGGGTTGTGACTTGTCTCACGGCTATGTGGAGATCAACGGCAGCTATCGGACCTGATAGATATGAGCACATGGAATATGTAATGAGAAGGAGGTGGGAGAAAAATGATGACAGATTTTAGCCAAGGAATGGATAAGGCCAGAGTATTGGTTGAGGCTTTACCATATATTCAAAAATTTGCCGGCAAGACTATCGTAATTAAATACGGAGGGCATGCCATGGTCGATGGTACTTTAAAAGAGTCGGTGATGCTTGATATTCTCCTCCTGCAATCAGTAGGCATACGGCCGGTGGTGGTACACGGCGGAGGACCGGAAATTAATATCATGATGGAAAAAGTGGGGAAGGAATGCCACTTTGTGCGTGGGTTGAGAGTAACCGATGAGGAAACGATGGATATTGCAGCGATGGTACTGGTGGGAAAACTGAGTACAGAGATTGTTTCCCTCCTTAATAAGTTTGGTGGTAAGGCAGTGGGGCTGTCCGGCAAGGATGGGCAGCTTCTGCAGGCTGTAAAAAAACCCATGCAGCTGCCTGACGGACATGGGGGAATCGATCAGATTGATCTTGGCTATGTGGGAGAGATTACAAAGGTTAATCCGGAGATTTTGAATACGCTTCTTGATGAAGGCTATGTCCCGGTGATTTCTCCTGTGGCAGGAGGAGAAGAGGGAGAAACGTATAACATAAACGCCGATACAGCAGCAGGTAAGGTTGCAGAGGCTCTTAAGGCAGACAAATTTCTGCTTCTTACTGATGTGCCGGGTGTTTTACAGGATGTGAACCAGCCTGAATCCCTTATTTCAGTGGTCAAGAAAGAAGAAGTAAGTCAACTGATTAAAGATAAGGTGCTCACCAAAGGAATGGTTCCCAAGGCGGAATGCGCTGTGTCAGCTTTGACAGGTGGAGTAGGGACAGTGCATATTTTAGACGGACGGCTGCCACATGCCATCTTATTAGAGCTGTTTACGGATGGCGGAATAGGCACGATGTTTATATAGGCGAGAGAAGGGATGAGAAAAGATGGCTGAGAGTAATATAAATGAGATGGAACAAGATGCGATGGCTAAGGTTGTGGCCAGGGGCCGGGATGTAGTAATGAATACTTACGGCCGATTGCCTATTGCCTTAGAAAAAGGAGAGGGACCCTGGGTCTGGGATGTGAATGGAAAGCGCTATCTGGATTTTGTTACTGGTTTGGCGGTAAATTCCTTGGGATATGCTCATCCGGTGGTGACCAAAGTGTTGGAGCAGCAAATCGGGAAAATGCTCCATGCTTCCAATCTTTATTGGATTCCTAACCAGGTGGCTTTAGCTGAGAAACTGGTGGAGCATTCCTTTGCCGACAAGGTATTTTTTTGCAACAGCGGTGGAGAAGCCAATGAAGGAGCGATCAAATTAGCCCGGAAATATGCTAAGAAGCACTTCGGACCGCATAAATACCAGATCATTTCTTTGGAGAATTCATTTCATGGCCGGACATTGGCTACCTTGACCGCTACAGGCCAGAAGAAATATCAGGAAGGAAATGAACCTTTGCCTGAAGGCTTCTCCTATGTGAAGTTAAATGATTTAGAAGGACTTAAAGCAGCAGTAGGAGATCAAACTGCGGCAGTTCTGATTGAGCCGATTCAGGGAGAGGGTGGGGTTTATCCCGCTGATCCGGAATTTTTGCAGTTGGCCCGCAGCCTGTGTGACCAATTCGGAGCTTTGCTGATTTTTGATGAAGTCCAGTGTGGTATGGGTAGGACCGGTAAGCTGTTTGCCTATGAATGGAGTGGAGTGCAGCCTGATGTGATGACGATGGCAAAGGCGCTGGGCGGAGGTGTTCCTATTGGGGCCCTGCTTGCTACCGATAAGGCAGCAGACGCTTTCAAACCGGGAGATCATGCAGCTACTTTCGGTGGCAATCCGTTAGCTACGGCAGCGGGATGTGCAGTCATGGATATTATGACGGCTGATGGCTTTTTGGAGAATGTCCGGAATAACAGCCGTTATTTTCAGGAGCAGCTTAATGAGATTGGAAAAGAATATGGATTAGGGCCGGTCAGAGGAATTGGGTTTATGGTCGGGATGCCGGTAGGAGAAATTGGCCCGAAGATCGTGGAAGAATGCCGGAACCTGGGTCTTTTGATCAATTGTGTGGGAGGAAACACACTGCGCTTTCTGCCTCCGCTGATTGTAGGAAAACAAGAGATTGACGAGGCGGTGAGCATACTGAAGAAGAGCTTTGCCGTAGTGCTTGGACACTGAGAAAAAAATATGAATTTTATATAACAAAACACCCCATCTGGATCAGGTAGATGAATAAAGTTTTCTCCCTGATCTATGGGGTGTTTTAAAATTTATTATCGGCCAAAATCCATTGGATTTTAAGTAGGGTTAAGAGGAAAATTTTCCGGATTATTAGGCTGGTCAACCTTCTTCAAGATTAGATTTTGTCTGTTGTTATTAACAGGGGGTTCCGGTTCTTCCAAAGAAAGAACCCAAGTCCCTATGGTTACAGTTATGAATGGGGCTGCTAGGAGAGAGGCGATTCCGCCCAAGAATACGGAAATCTCCTGCAACACAAGTATTCCTAAATTAATTAAAGCTAGAAACCCAAGCATCCCCCACAATGTCCCCATATTTCGCCGAAAAAATCGCCAGCTTATACTCAAGGTTTCACCAAAAGCCCATTCACTGTGGTGTACAATATAGAAGGAAAGAATGGAAAGCCAAGGGGCTAGAAAAATGTAGAGGACTAAAAAAATGATAAAATAGAGAATGGTAAAAGTGATCAAAGATGCACTTGAAGTTATTATAAGAGCAATGACTCCCCAAAAAACAGATAAAAGGAGAAAAATTCCGAAATAAATTAATTGTAGTAAAAGAAGACGCCCAAAACCGCTTAATTTGAAATCAAGGAAGGCTGCCTTGTCCTGATAACCTTTACGGATGATATGGAAACTTCCTGTCATGAATATTGCGGTGGCAATGATAGTAAAAATGCAGATGAGAATAAAGAGAGTAAAGAAAGGACTGAAATAATTCCAAAGTTCGGTGGCACTGTCGAGAGCGTAACCTGGAACCCCGTATTCCAGATTCTCTAAGGTCTGAAGTTTATCCGGGATAGAGAGAAAAGTACCGAAGATCATAAGAAAAATGACGACGGTTGCTCCGGCTCCGAAAATCAAGGTCCAGGCATAAAGAGGGCCTGCAGAACGGGTAAAGGTGTTCCAAGAGAGTTTAATTCGGTCTGACCAGCTCATATATTTCCTCCTTTTATAATTATAAAAATACTTTCTTTAAGCTTTATGAATAAACCTTCTTTAAAATGAAAAAATATGAAGTCAATAGTTGTTGAATTTTTATGCGATAAAAAGTATAATAATTCAATACAGTGCACTGATCGGATAGGAGGATGGATAATGATAGGGTTAGATAAAAAAGAGCTTTTTCAAGGTCGGGATTTTCTATCACTGCTTGATTATACACAAGAAGAACTTTATACTTTATTAAGTGTAGCCGAAGATTTAAAGGCGATGCAAAAGGCAGGGATCGCTCATCCTATTCTAAAGGGAAAAACGTTAGGTATGATATTTACAAAGTCTTCCACGCGTACCAGGGTATCCTTTGAAGTGGGAATGTACCAACTGGGTGGGCATGCACTCTTTCTGAGTGGAAGAGATATACAGTTAGGTCGGGGAGAAAGTATCAGTGACACGGCTCAAGTGCTTTCCCGGATGGTGGATGGGATCATGATTCGTACGTTTAGTCACCAGGAAGTAATTGAATTGGCTAATTTCGCGACTATTCCGGTGATTAACGGGCTGACTGATCTTCTTCATCCTTGCCAGGTTCTGGCCGACTTATTAACGATCAAGGAACATAAGGGAAGATTGGCTGGTTTGAAATTAACTTATATCGGAGATGGAAACAATATGGCTCACTCCCTGATGAATGGCGGGGCTATAATGGGGATGCATGTCGTGATCAGCGCTCCTTCAGGTTATCAGCCAGACCCGGAGATATTAAAGCAGGCTCAGGCAGCAGCCCAATTAAATGGTGGTTTGGTGGAAGTGATTGAAGATCCTTTAGAGGCAGCCAAGGGAGCAGATGTGCTCTACACTGATGTTTGGGCCAGTATGGGGCAGGAAGAAGAATTCGCCGTCAGAAAGGCAGCGTTAGGCAATTACCAGATTAATAGCAATACAATGAAGGTGGCTGACCCGAACGCGATTGTTCTTCATTGCTTACCTGCACACCGGGGAGAAGAAATTACGGCTGAGGTCATTGACGGCCCTCAATCGGTTATATTTGATGAGGCGGAAAACCGGCTTCATGCTCAAAAAGCAGTTATGGCTATGTTGCTGTAATGGTGGCATTGATAGAATAGGAGGATAAAGATATGGCAAAAGTGGTATTAGCATATTCAGGAGGTCTGGATACCTCCATCATTATTCCCTGGTTGAAGGAAAATTACGGTTATGAAGTGATTGCAATGGCTGCTGATTTAGGGCAGGGAGAAGAGCTCGAGCCCTTGCATGAAAAGGCTCTGAAAAGTGGAGCAACTAAGCTTTATATTGAAGATTTGCGGGAAGAATTTTTAACTGAATTTATTTATCCTACCCTGAAAGCAGGGGCAGTCTATGAAGGGAAATATTTATTGGGCACTTCCTTTGCCCGGCCGTTGATTGCCAGAAGACTAGTGGAAATTGCCAAAAAGGAAGGGGCCGTGGCTGTTGCTCACGGTGCTACAGGCAAGGGCAATGATCAAGTGCGTTTTGAATTAGCGGTAAAGGCATTAAACCCCAATTTACAGATCGTCGCTCCTTGGCGCGAATGGAATATTCGCTCCCGTGAAGATGCCATTGATTATGCTCAGGCCAGGGGAATTCCCGTTCCTGTGACTAAGGCTCGCCCTTATAGCATGGACCGGAATTTGTGGCATTTGAGCCATGAAGGGGGAGATCTGGAAGATCCATGGAACGAACCCATGTCTGATCTTTATCTGCTCGGTGTATCTCCAGAAAAAGCTCCGGACAAACCTGAATACATTGAATTGGAGTTTGAACAGGGTATTCCTGTGGCACTTAACGGTGAAAAACTTCCTCCGGTAGCTATGCTGGAGAAGCTGAATGAGTTGGGTGGCAAAAACGGTGTCGGGATTGTGGATATGGTTGAAAACCGCCTGGTGGGAATGAAATCCAGAGGAGTTTATGAAACACCGGGAGGCACGATTCTTTATGCGGGGCACCAGTATTTGGAGCAATTGACTTTGGACCGGCAGACCCTTCATTACAAGGAGCAGATTGCTCTCAAATATGCGGAAATGGTTTACGATGGTATGTGGTATTGCCCTTTAAGGGAAGCGTTGGATGCCTTTGTTGATGTAACTCAGAAGAATGTTACCGGTACGGTCCGACTGAAATTGTATAAAGGAAATTGTACTCCAGCAGGCGCCAAATCTCCTTATTCTTTATACAATGAAGAATTTGTGACCTTTGGCGAAGACAATGTTTACAATCAAAATGATGCTACTGGTTTTATTAATCTTTTTGGACTGCCGCTGAAAGTTAGAGCCCTAATGGAAGAAAAGGCCGGTTTGCGCTAGGTTCGTGAAGCGGATTGAATGATGACTCTTGCTGAGAAAATCGATGAGAGGGGGAAAGCGCCGAAGATGGCGCTTTCCTTATAAGAACAGGAAGAAGGAGAAACGGGTATGAAACTATGGGGCGGAAGATTTGAAAAAGGGACAGATGCATTGGTGGAAGATTTTCACTCTTCCATTTCCTTTGATCAGCGCCTTTACAGGCAGGATATTATCGGGAGTATTGCTCATGCTCGAATGCTGGGCAGAATTGGGGTCCTGAATTCAGAGGAAGGGCAAAAGATTGTGAGCGGTCTGGAAAGTATATTGGCGGAAATTGAAGCAGGCCAAGCCCATTTTGAAGTAGGAGCAGAAGATATCCACATGAATGTGGAGAAACTGCTGACTGAAAAAATCGGTACAGTGGGGAAAAAACTGCACACAGCGCGGAGCCGCAATGACCAGGTAGCCTTAGACCTGCGCCTTTATCTACGTGATGGAATCGACCATACAAGTGAGCGTCTAGGCGGATTTATTCGCACTTTGCTGGATCTGGCTAAAGAACATCTCAACACAATAATGCCCGGATATACCCATCTGCAAAAGGGTCAGCCTGTGACATTTGCTCATCATCTGATGGCGTATGTACAGATGTTTCTCCGCGATTTAGGACGGCTAAAAGATGCAAGAAAGCGGCTGAATTATTCTCCTCTTGGTTCAGGTGCACTGGCTGGAACGACCTTTCCTTTGGACCGGGCGGGAGTTGCCGCTGAACTGGGGTTTGATGGAATTACGTTGAATAGTATGGACGGAGTCAGTGATAGGGATTTTGCTCTGGAGTTTTTGGCAGATGCTTCTATTATTATGATGCATTTAAGCCGTTTGTGTGAGGAACTGGTGTTATGGTCAAGCGGGGAATTCCGCTTTGTTGTAATTGATGACGGCTATGCTACCGGTTCGAGTATCATGCCTCAGAAAAAAAATCCTGATGTGGCCGAGCTGGTGAGAGGAAAAACAGGCCGGGTGTATGGTGATCTGATGGGGCTTCTCACAGTGATGAAAGGACTGCCCTTGGCGTATAATAAGGATATGCAGGAAGATAAGGAAGGGGTATTTGACGCTCTGGACACGGTCAATAAATCCCTGCTTGTGATGGAACCGATGCTGAAAACCATGAGGGTTAATAAGGATGTCATGGCAGAAGGCGCAAAACAGGGATTTACCAATGCCACTGACCTGGCCGATTATCTGGCTAAGAAGGGTGTTCCTTTCCGGGAAGCCCATGAAATCGTTGGTAAAATTGTGCTCCATTGCTCTAAGGCCGGTTATGGGCTGGAAGATATGACCCTTGCGCAGTATAGGGAAATATCCCCTGTTTTTGAGGAAGATCTGTTTTCTTCCATTACGGTGGAGAATTGTGTTTTGGCCAGAAAGGTTCCTGGTGGACCGGCTCCGGAAGCAGTATTGGAGAGTATTGAGCAAAGTCAAAAGATTTTAGAGGACTTGTACAACTAAAAATATAAAATTCAATAAATATAGTAAGCAGAATATGGGATACGGGTATGGGGTAAAGCTCATTTCTGTATCCCACTTTTTATGTGCATTATACACTCTATGTATAAAAACTGTGTATAGTGTGGATAACTTTGTGGATAACTACGGGATAATTGCTGTATAAGTAGGTTTTCTGGTGGATAGGTTGCGGATAGATTCATAAAAACTGTGAATAATTTGCGTAATGCTGCTAATAAGTGAGGCTGATGAAAGGAGCCATCAAGCTCTGCTGAAAAAGGGTTTACCTTGTTTAGAGGGAAATCAAGTGCTACCATAGGAAGAAGAAGGAATTTTGGCACAGGAAATGAGGGATAGTATGCGTAACTTGACCATGCTTACTGATCTTTATCAATTTACTATGATGTATGGTTATACTCATAATCAGACACCGGATAAAGAAGTGGTTTTTGATCTGTTTTTCCGGGAATTGCCCCCTAACAGTGGATATGCCATTGCTGCAGGATTGGAACAGGTCATCCAATATGTCAAAGAATTAAAATTTGAGCCCGAAGATATTGACTATCTTCGCAGTCTAAAGATCTTTGATGAGGAATTTTTAGAGCGGCTCCGTGATTTTCATTTTACCGGTGATATTGATGCCATCCCCGAAGGAACGGTGGTTTTTCCCTATGAACCGATCATCCGGGTCAAAGGAAGGATTTTTGAAGCACAGTTAATCGAAACAGCCATGCTTAATATGATTAACTTCCAAACATTAATTGCCACGAAAGCTGCCAGGGTGGTTTTCGCTGCCGGAGGTGGGAGTATCATGGAATTCGGCCTGCGCAGAGCTCAGGGCCCTGATGCAGGAATTTACGGAGCCAGAGCGGCTTATATCGGAGGGTGTCATTCCACATCTAATGTTCTGGCAGGACAAATGTTTGGCATTCCGGTTTCCGGCACCCATGCCCATAGTTGGGTGCTTTCCTTTCCTACAGAGCTGGAGGCATTCAGGGCTTATGCCCGAACCTTTCCCGATAACTGCGTTTTATTGGTGGATACGTACAATGTGCTGAAGCTGGGAGTGCCTAATGCTATCATTGTGGGGCATGAGCTGGAACAAAGAGGATATAGGCTGAAGGGGATCAGGATCGATAGCGGTGATTTAACTTATCTTTCCTGTGCAGCGCGGAAGCTGCTGGACCAGGCAGGATTGGATTATGTTAAGATTGTTGGT
>JAEWCM010000205.1 GCA_023390635.1 Bacillota bacterium | reverse complement strand
ACTCCGCCAGTTCCCGAGAAAAAAACAATTTGTATACTGTTGAAGCTAGGCATGATTTTATCCACCCCTCCATACACCTTATTTATATTACAATTTTACTTTTGTTTATTGGCTTATGAAAGACTCTTTTCCTGCCGTTACCACTTAAAGGATGCAAACACCAGCCTCACGCACTTAAAAAACCTGCCCCAAAACGGGCAGGTTACAGTCACTCAATATATGTAGTCCACTTACCACAATTATTACACCAATATATTGCGTCATACATATCATCAAGGTGAACAGTTAGAATGCATAATCAAGTAGAAACTATTGAACATTATACATTCCCTTGCTTTCCATATATTGAAAGATAGCTTCTCCATGTTTTTGCTCTTCCTTTTGGATATGGTTTAGCACATCACGGACTCCAGTATCCCTAAATTCAAAAATTGCTGTATCATAAGTTCCTGAAACATATTTTTCCGTCATTAATAAATCTTCACACATACTGGCATCAGATAAATTAATTCCACTTGGTTGTGTATTATTCATATTGGCAGCTGAACCTTGATTTCCCATAGTTTGCCCTGAACTTTGATTTTGCTGCTGACTCATTTGAGGAATTTTACCATTTAACAATTGATTAATACTATCAAGATGCTCTCTTTCTGCCTGTCCATTCGTATTGAATATTTGTTTCAATTGGTTATCCTTTGTTTGATTTGCATAATTAGTATATTTTTCAATACAAATTTGCTCATGACTTTTTTGATCTTCCAGCAGCTTTTTTTCTTTCTGTGATAACGTAATATCCATAATACTACACCTCCAACCCTATTTTGCATAAATATGATGATTTTATACTCAGTGCAGTATCAGTCATGCTTACGCTCAATTTCCATCGTTATCTTCTCAGCCATTGCTGCATATAAGATAATTTCAATTTTCACAGCGTTCCTTCTGCTTTTTTCCAGTCGACTAGAAGATTGTACCGCTTGGTCGCAAAGCGCAAAACACAATAATCCGGATCATCCGAGCCGAGGAAGTGATCCACAAGACCGTCATACCACATCTCTTTTTTGATCTCCGGGTCTGTTATGATCTCAATCGTTCCCACCAACGTAATGTTGTACGCGCCGTCTTTGTTGAAACACACGCTGGCTCGGTTGCTGCCGGCGATCCGTTTGGCCTTGTTGCTCTCCAGTCCGGTGCAAAAGGTCAGCCATTCAATTCCATTCACTTTAGATGCTGTAAGCGTGGAGGCTGTCGGATATCCCTCCGCGTCAATCAGCGCTAATACGCAGTAGCTGTCCGCTCTGGTGTTTTGGGCAATAATCTCTCCCGCTTTGGCAAGGATCTCTTTGCACATTGAATAACCCCCTCCATAACATTTTCAGCCTTTGATAAATTTCATCACCTTTTTGGGTTCAGCGTCAGGATTCAGTCTATCAACCTGTTCCGATATTTTCTTAACCGCCTCATCTTGATCCAGACTTGCTGCCTGTTTAAAGACAGCTTCGCCCCAAAAACTCTCCGTTGTACAAAAGACCGTTGAGGACCACCCATATTCCTCCCCCTTTTGGGAGATTTTCTGCTGTCTTCCGCACATGGTCAGGAACATCTTCATTTGCAGTTCAATTAAAGCCCGCTCAAAGGGAGCCTTTTCCGCTTTTCCAAAACCCGCGAGCTGTTTGATGGCATGCAGGGGCAACGTTCCATGCTCGAGGACAATACTGTAAATGCGTTTAGCCTCATGACTGACCGCACCACCCGCATATTCTTCCTCAAAGCTCCTCCTGCCTCGGCGAATCGCGATAAAAAACGGCGCCCATGCTTTGGTGATATAACCGCTTTTTTTAAAAAACACTTTGGCATAGGCCACATCATCCCGCTCGTCCAATACCCGCATGCGCCATTCCCATGGATCGGTTTCAGGATTGCCTGTATGCCACCGCACCGGTGTTTCATAAGGCGGCTCTTCATTCCAGCTCCACGGAATTAACGAAAAGATTCCTTCGCTGTTGCCGCCGCCCATGGAAAACCCAGCGTCCAGCATGGCATCCACAAAATCGGTATAATTTTTGATTGGATGATTACTCAACCCCAACCCTCCTTACCTGCCTACCAAAAATTGTATCACTGTGAACACGACAACACCCTGTCCTGTTCACTCATAAGCTGCAAGAATATTTTTCGCGGCTTCCCGGATGGTCTCCCCCATATCCTCCGGTGCCAAGACTTTGACCTTACCACCAAAACCGAGCAGCCATGAAACCATAAAGTCCCGATTCGTATACCTGATTTCCAGCCGCAGCAAGCCATCCTCTGTCTCGGTGTAGCAATGAAGCCCATATGTTTCGATCAGCTGATATCGCACCGACGGTTCAAACAAGGCCACCAGCTTCCTGTCATCAGGCAGACAGGCATTGAAATCCCGCTTTTCAGGCGGTATTTCGCGCGGAATAAAGGTTTGGTCACAAAGCTGTAAATCCCATAGCCGCTGGAGTTTGAACATCCGAAAATCCTGACGGAGGTTACAAAATCCAAAGACATACCATGATGTCCAATGAAAAATAACAAAAGCCGGTTCAATGCGGCGGCGCGCAAGCCCCTTTTCATAATAATAGTCAAATTCGATCAGCCGTTGCTCATGAACTGCTTTTTTGATCAGTGCTATTTTTTCCGTCAAGCTGCCTTTGTAATGAGAAGCAAGGTCGATTACAATCGGTTCCCGCAGCGATACAACAGCCTCTTTATGGGCAGATAGTTTATCGAGGATTTTTTCCATATTGGATTGGTCGGATACACTTCCAATCCCTTTGAGTGCGGCCATAATCCCGGCAAGCTCATCGGTGGTCAAAACGCTCTTATCCAGCTTGAAGCCTTCGGCAATGGAAATCCCCCCACCGCTGCCCTGATGGGTGATAACCGGTATGCCTGCTTGACATAAGGCATCAATATCCCTGCCAATCGTACGCCGTGTAACCTCAAATTTCGCAGCAAGATAAGGGGCAGTCACCCGCTCGTTTTGCAGCAGGATCGTAACTATTCCCAACAAGCGGTCAAGCTTCATCCACACCCGCCTCCAATTCGCCTGGCAAGGCAATAGTTGATAATTTTATCTTGATCATAGAAAACACCTCATTTGTAATATTATAACGCAAGAACAGGACATCTTGATGTCCTGTTCTGAAATATCACGTTCAATTAGTCTGCCATTAATTTTTTAAAAGCTTCAATGCCTTTTGGGCAACTCGTCCTCTTTTGCCTTTTTATTGTTATTGCATGGGCCTGCGCAGTTCATCTGCTTCCACTAACTTTCTTTCCTGATATACATAAGCCAAAAAATTCTTTACTGACAGCGGTATTTTTTAATTCTGATTGGCTGAGTAATTTCTTAATCTCTTCAACTGTGTATGATGCATCTAAAGAGGTTAAAAATCCTGGACGGATTTCTTTCGGCTTGGTTGAAGAATAAATAAGCCATTTGATCAGAGGATTGACATCGCGCCGCATATCGGTGATACATAAAAGCCAGCAATACGGACAGCCTTTGCCGCTCTCCGCCGGATAGCTCCGATACTATGCGTTTTTCCATCCCCGATAACCCAAAAGACTTAAGAAGTTTCCGCCAATCCGCAGGGGCCTTATAAAGTGATTCTGTGATCTGACAAATTTCAGATACCCGTATTTTGTCATGATAGTTCGTCTGTTGAAACTGCACGCCGACTTTTTCAAAAAGTTTCTTGCGATCGGCACTGGGGTTCATGCCTAGCAGCTTAACAGTACCGGCATCAAACTTTCTAACACCCAAAATACACTCTATGCTTGTGCTTTTACCTGCCCCATTGTGACCGAGAAGCCCAAAAATTTCTCCTTTGTTTACCTCTAAATCCAAACCGTCAACAGCCCGGATAGTACCGTAAGACTTTGTCAGTCCTTTTACAATCAAAGGTTTTATCATATAGCCCCTCCTTTTTTATATTAGCTTACCAACTGATAAAAATTCGTTCTTGACCTGATTTGCGCAATAGCATCAAGATTACGCCATCGAAAAAATAAAGAATGACGCTTGCCGATCAAACGTCATTCTTTAGATAATCAACCAACTTATTTGTTTAATTGCCGAACCGGACGCGCCTCAATATATCCGCGATAACCTTGAGGTTCCATCTGAAACCTCGGCCCATCCTCGTCAGCCCATTGAAAACCGTAAAGCTCTGGATTAAATGTTTTCATGACATCCCATAATTCTGAAATGGCCTCACCAAAGTTCTCGTTCTCAAAAGGCGGTCCTTGAAAAACCATCATTTTGCATGCCGGAAAGCTAATAATTTCTAACCCTTCCGGCACTTCACCTGAATAATCCGCCGGAACCTCAACACCTTGTGCATAGTATGATGTTCCCGGTGTTCGGAAATTATCCGGAAGCCACATACCGATAGGCTCGTATAACGCGTCCTTTATACTGCATAATAATCCCCATATTTCGCACCCGACTTCCTGAGTATAGGCGAAATATTCCTCTGCCCTTTTGCCTCTTTTTAGGATCAGCTTTCTTTCCGGCCGTTCAATGACTTGCACAAAAACAGTATTGGCAGTTGATTTCTTCTCCATTCTTTTTTCTCCTTTCAGAAAATGAACATATCGATCCCGGATGGAGTAAGGCATAAACCAATAGATCGGGGGAGAGTTTTTTCGATATTTGTTAGGAGTTATACCAAATTCCTTTGCGAACGCCCTTGTAAATCCCTCGTGGGAATCAAATACAAAATCCAGCGCAACATCAACAACTTTCATCTTTTCATCTCTCAATTTTAGTGCTGCGTGGGTGAGCCTGAGCGCACGTATATATTCAAATGGAGATTTGCCGATTAACTCCTTAAAAACCCTTGCACAATGAAAAGGGGAATAACCCGCACATTTTGACAACTCATACAGGGTTATCGGTTCATGGATATTCTGTTCAATATACTCCTGCATCCGCTGTACGGCATCAATTCTTTCCCAGCTCTCCATCGGTTCACCCCTCGATCAAATCTTAACAAAGCGCCAAGATAAAATCTTGACTTGGATTGCGAAAGAAAATCCCCCATGCACAAGGGCGCTTCTTAATCCTCTTAATTTTCACCATGTACATTTTTGCTGTTTTTTATTTTACAGGTGCCGGTACTATATTTGATTTACTGCGGTACGACATTCAGCTTTATACTGAGCAAATCAATCTATTGCCATTTTCAAGAGAAGGGGATATTGATAATTTATTGTTGAATACTCTTGGAACACTAATCGGTTATCTGATGTTTAAGGCTTATTTAGAAGTGTTACAACCCAATTCATAGTAAGTATTATTGTTGAACTCGAAGCTTTTAATCACATCAAGACCAAGCTTTTTGGTATGAGCACAGTATGATCTGTGATTGATATGGTTAATAAAAGTTATCAGGATCGGATATTTTTTACTCATTTGCATTCTGGAAAAATCAAAAACCTTCTGAAGTACTTCCGTACCCCGGTAATCCTTATCAATGCAGATCGGTCCATACTGATAAGAGTTTTTTACGGAAAGTATAATCCCCTTATATTCAGTGTTTTTCAAGTCGCTAATCATATATTGGAAAAGGGGCCACTTAGCCCAATACTCCCAAGACGCAGCCATAGCATAAGCGACAATTTGCTCGCCATCACAGGCAACTGTAATTCCATTTTCTTTTTCAATCAATTTCTTAAACTGCTCTTCTGTAAATAAGGTAGTTACGAAGCCATCGGACTTGTCTCTTTCACTGATAGATGCAATATGATATTTTTTCTGTAATTCTCCTATAGCAAATATGTCCTCAATAACAGCATTTCTATAAATCATTGATACCTCCAATTTTTATCTGAGAGCCTATGTTGTATTCCAATATCTTAAACGTCAATGTGATACGCAGTCAACCTGAGACCTTCGGATGGGCAATCTTAAGCCTCATAGCTCCAATAATGTTGACATTCTTCAAATAATAAAATAAAAATATTACTATAAAGATAAAAATTGATTTTTGCAGTTAATACGATTTTAAGGAGGAATGATCTATGTTATTCGATATATTAAGATCCAGAAGAAGCATCAGAAAGTTTCAAAATAAAGAAGTGGAAAAGGAAAATTTAGATATTATACTTAAAAGTGCCCTGCTCTCTCCATCATCACGGTCGATAAGGCCCTGGCAGTTTATTGCTGTCACCGACGGGGAACTGCTTCAGCAGCTTTCTCTGTGTAGAGAACCTGGTCCCAAGTTTTTAGCACATGCACCTTTAGCCCTTGTAGTCATAGCGGACAAGGGGGCCAGTGACGTATGGATCGAAGATACTTCCATCGCATCAATTATTATGCAATTGACTGCACAGGATTTAGGTCTGGGCTCATGTTGGATTCAAGTCAGAGAAAGATTTCATACGGAACAAGAGACAACTGAAGAGTATATCAGAAACGTGCTGGGGATACCTGAGCAATATAGCGTTGAATGCATGGTTGCCATTGGCTATCCTGCAGAAGAAAAAAAACCTTATGAAGGAGATAAGCTGCAGTATCAAAAGATCCATTTCAATAAATTTAAGTCTACCCGTTCAGAAAGGATATAATTTTTCATTCTCCTTGCCCATGCTCAGTATGTTTTTTAATACGAACCCATGTGTTCATAATCATTTTTTTAGCACCCATCTACACTAACATGACCATAGCAATCATTGAAGTCATTAAAATAGTCAACATCCAGCAGGATAACCGACAATTTGGAATCTGCAGTCGGATATACCAATTAGGCCATCGTTGAAATAATGAAACGGACTTACCAAAAAAGTAAGTCCGTTTCATTATTGAAAACTTATTAAACGTACGGCCTTTGCTCACATGAGCTTTATTAGTATAAACCAACTGCTCCAGCCACCATAATGGCATAGAAAAGATAGCGGCCGATAATCTGACCAATGATAAGCAGAGCTGCTGCGATGCAAGCGGTACTGTTCAAAGTACCTTCTACAGTTGCTGCGGCCTCAATCTCCGTTTGGCCAACCGCCCTGTTTCCGCTCAGCTTCTTACCTGGTAAAAACAGTAATCCTGAACCAAGAATGAGCAGCACCCACTTCAGGGCCAAGACCCCGCCCATGGAGTTTAAGAGCGAAAAACTTTTTTGCAGCGCCAAGCTTTCACCAACGCCCAGCTGGATAAAATAGATGGTCATAGCTGCAATCTGGAATATGACTGCCACCCCACTGGCGAATGCCAGCGGTCTTCGCAGCTTTTCCTCTCTTTTCCCGCTCAGAGCAATAAAGAGAACAGCTCCCATCGAGACAGCTGCAGCATAAAACTCAACGAAAACCGCACTGTGCTGCCAAGCCTGAACACTGGTAGAATGATAGCTGAAAGCCATAACGAAAATATCGGCAAATCCGATCACCGCAGCAATAGGAAGCAACACATTAACAGCTTTTTTAGCGGTAGGCTTAAAGAAGATGAATAAAGCGGTCAAAACAGTTGCTCCCGCAAAAATACTGGAAAACCATATTTCCCGGCTGAGCCAGGAGCTGCTAAACTGAGCAAGGGCATTAATTGCCGCAAAAGGCCGGCCTAAGTGCGTAAGAGAAGCCAGAAGGCCCACAACTGCCAGCCCAGCGGAAGTTATGACAACCGATTTGACACTGCCTTCTTTATTGACCAGCTTGGCAATGGCGGCAAAGGCCATCATTCCGATAGCGGCCTGAATACAGATCGTAAATATTATTAAAGGCATTTCCTGCATCGCTTACACCTCCTTCTCTCTGTAGTTACGATCCAGGGCGCATCCTTTAGGCTTGACAAGTAAAGATGGCCGGGTAAGGCTGGAGGGCGGCAGAATCGGTAGTTCATTAACTAAATCCGGACCATATTTTTGCTTCAGCTCATCCAGATCGCCGAAATGAAGGCAGCGCATGATACATGCATCTACACAAGCAGGATTGCCGCCTTTCTCTCTTAAATCTTTACAGCTGTCGCATTTTCCCACCACGCATTTTCTTTCAAGATATTGGGGAACGCCGTAAGGACAATTCCAGATGCAATACCGGCAGCCAATGCATTTATTCTTATCGTGCTGAACCGTTCCATCCTCATCATAGTGCATTGCCCCGGTCGGACACCCTTTAACACATCTGGCCTCGGAACAATGGTTGCAGGAACCGGAATAGTTATAGGCATCGGGTTTGGGATAAACACCGGTTTCAAAACTCTTCACCCTGCGAAACAAAACACCAATATCTAAATTGCTTCTATCTTTGCACGCCATTTGACAGGTACGGCATCCAATGCAAGCTTCCGCATCAAAATAAAATCCCAGTTTGCCCATGTTGTTCTGCACTCCTCCCTAAAAGATAATTCTTGCCGGTTTCTCCACATCGGAAATTAGTTTTGTCTGGGTGTATTTTTCAATTTTAACAATTCCGGTATTAAAGCCCGAGACTCCTTGACCCGTAGCATTTTGTCCGCTCAGGATATTATCCGCCCCACCGGTATCTATGCCCGTTTTTTCATCAATATCGGCCCAGGCTCCATGAGGAAGTGCAATAACACCGGGCCTGATGCGTTCCGTTACAGAGGCCTTCCTTAAGATTTTTCCGTGGGCACTGGATATAAGCACCGTATCTCCTTCGGCAATGCCATTAGCCGCGGCATCCTGGGCGCTGAGATAAACCGGATTTATCCAAGCCTCCTGCAACCACTTGACATTATCAAACACGCTGTGGGACCGGCGTAAATAATGGGGAGTGATCACTTGATAAGGGTATTCGCCTTTGACTTTATTTTCCCAGTCTTTAAAAGTTTCTTCATATCCTTCAACGACTTTTATATATGACGGAATTGGTTTGATCTTGCTGAATCCCATGTTATTAATGGTGTCGGCCAGCTTTCTGCTATAGATCTCCATTTTGCCGCTTTCAGAATTCAATTTGTTATTTTCCGGGTCCTGAACAAAATCTTTTAGAGCGATATAACCATAATTATCACCCTGATAACGCTTTACCTGATAAATTCCCTTTTCTTTAAACTCCTTGTAGCTTATTTTTCCGGTCTGTGGTTTCCCCTTAACTCCTAATGCATCAATATCCGCTTGGGAGATGGTCACCAACGGTCCGTAAGTTTTGCCATCTTCATTGACAACTTTTATGCTGGCCAAAGTATTGAAGAACTGCTGCTTTTCGTCAAACGGATAGACTTCCTTCTCATTAATGCCTAACTTTTTTGCAAGCTCCCGAGCAATCCATTGATCGCTCTTGGTTTCATAAAGGGGTTCTGTAATCTGGGAATACATGATAATCATTTCCCGGTTGCCGCTATGAACCAGACCTCCTCCTGAAAAGCCACCCAGCTTCTCCCACTCTGTGGTGACCGGAAGGACAATATCTGCATATTTAGCGTTTGTCGTCAGAAACTGAGAATGGGAAACAACCAAATCCACCTTACGGTGAGCCTCAATTCCTTTCGTCATGCCGTCGCTCGTCTGCAGAGTAGCGCCTCCGGAATGATAAATGACATGAATATCAATGTCTTTCTCCTGCCCGGCCTGATACTGTTTCTCTGAAACGAAACTGCCACTTCCGGTAAAATTGTATTTGCCATTAAGAACCGCATCCCACACTTGATTGGCATTGATCGTATCATCAACCGGGTTGGAGATATCCGGCAGTCCATTCGAGCCTGCACAAACAAGTGCGGGACCGCCATTACCGGATGTGGCGTGCATTGTACTTCCTGTCATATGCCCGGATTTGCCCATGTGACCTGTCATGGCCCCAATAGTCATAATGAGTTGCGGCAGATTATCGGCATTTCTGGTTCTGGCTGAAGCCATTCCACATAAGAACGCCACTTTTTTATTTTTACCGAACTCCAAGGCCAATTGCTCGATTTGAACCTTATCAACGCCGCAAATCTCGCTGGCCCATTCCGGTGTTTTAGGCAGGCCATCATATGTTCCCAGAACATAGTCTTTGAAATTGCCCTTCGGATCTTCTCCTTCCGGCATATGGTCTGCATCGAAACCTATCGTACATTTATTCAGAAGCTCCCAATCAATAAGAGGATTTAAAACAGGATGATCCTGGGTAAGAAGAACATAAGCCACCGCCAGCAGCAGCACTGTGTCCGTGCTCGGTCGTATTGGCACCCATTCGGCTCCTAATGTGGAATAGGTATAGTTATAAAACGGATCTATCCCGATAAATTTTGCTCCGGCTTTCTTTGCCTGCCAATAATGCCAGCTTGAGCTTCCCATAGCGCTCCAGGCCGGATTCATACTCAACATAATAATCGTATCGCAATTGCGTAAATCGAAACGGTCATTGACCGTTTGATCCCATACTCCCAACTGCCAAAAGCCCACGGTTTTAGGCGTCATCGCCCAGCTGCCGAATGAGTTGGTGTTCCAGTACTCGGTGTAACCACCAAACAGACCTAACGTTCTGGACATTTCCGTGATTTCACTGTTCCAGCCTCCGATATGCAAAATGGAACGATTGCCATAATCCTTTTTAACGCGCTTCAATTCATCGGCAATATACGTAAAAGCTTCATCCCAACTGATCCGTTCCCATTCGTCCTTGCCCCGCAAGGATTTATCGCCACCTCCCGGCTGCCAGTGTTTCCGTTTCATAGGATATTTCAGGCGATCAGCACCAAATACTTGCTGCCGCTGAGACCTGCCCCGGAGACACCCTCTTTGCTGCGGGTAATCAGGGGAATCCTCATGAGTGTCATCGGTTTTTTGGCGAATAACGACACCATCGACAACCAAAGCCTTATTTAAACATCTGCCGCCGCAATTATGCCAGCAAGCCGCGGGAATCCATGTTTCTTCCTTATTGGCCAGAGCTGCCGCTTCTTTGGCATTCACCTTAGTCAGCCCACAGCCCGGAAGAGTCAGGAGTGCGGCCCCGACAGCAGTAGAAGCTGACAACCCCAAAAATTTTCTTCTGCTTATCATCGTTTCTTTTGCTTTATCTAAAAAATCAGCCATAGATTTATCTCACCTCCGAAAAATCACAACCCACTAATTGATCCATTAACTCATTCAGGGCTTTCTTATCAATCTCCAGAAAGCCTTCCAGGCAAATGGCCATACCTTTGTAAAAATCCGTTTTGGCATGAACAAAGATATCTTTACATATTATTGGCACCCATTTTAAAATATGGTTTTCCAGGAAACTCTTTTGATCACTTAGAACAGTTCCTATAAACTCACTGCTTTCCAAACTTAACCGGCAAAGCTGGTACATAAAATCCAGTTCATAACCTAAATGGTCATCTGCTTCCCGGCCCGTGTTCCGGGGCATTAAGCAGTATTTCAGATAAGCCCGGCGAACATTTAAGGTTTCCTCCTGAAAAATTAATCGTTCTTTATTCACATATACTGATTCCCAGGGTGGCGCAGGGATTTTATAAGGTCCGATAAAGAGCCGGGTATAGTCCCACCGTATTCGTTCATACGTTTCTGGATCCAATTTACCCAGTGATCGAAGCGCCAATTCAATTCCCTGTTTGATTAACGGGTGTTCATCTTGAAAGGGAAAGGATTCTAAAAATTGATTCTTCCTGAGAAGCTGAAGAAAGTCTCTGGCAGGTTCCTCCAGAAAAGTTCTGTTGAGAATTCCGTAAGCATCCATCCGTAATTCAATTAATGCTTTACACTCCTCCGGAATGCCTTTATTCTTCATATGCATAATTTCACCTCCTTTGCTGAGAATCAGCTGACCTTGATTAATAACCCACGCACATGATACGATACGCGCCTGATTTCTACATTGGATAGGGGTACAAAAAAAATAGGTTCTCTTTGTACACGAAAGCACAAGAAAGCCTATTTTTGCATCTTCTTTTCCTAACCTTCAAATAATCGAAAGCAAAACGATGTTAATCATTGTATTAAAGCACAAGAATAACAGCTTAAAGTTGTTGGTTTATTTAATTTTTCCTAAGATAGCTGCAACTTTAAGCGCAGCATAAATATTAAATCTTGTCTCTTCTTTTTCCAGACTTTCTCCCAAAAGTTCTTCAATTCTTTTCAGCCTGTATCTTAAAGTGTTTGTGTGAATAAAAAGCTGCTCAGAGACCTTTTTCATATCCCGCTCGGCCCTTAAATAATGCCAAAGTGTCGTCAAAAGGTTCCCGTTATTCTCCTGGTCAAACTTTTCCAGAGGACCAATAACTTCTTTATAAAATTCGTTAAGGTCTTGCTCACTTTGGTTATAGAAAAGCCTTACAGCCCCAAGCTTTTCAAAGAAAAAGGGAGAGCCGTCATGCTGAACGATTTTTCCTAATTCTAAAGCTACTTTAGCCTGCTGATAACTTCGGTACAACTCGTTAATATTTCCGTAAAGTTTACCGACTCCGGCAATATAATCCCATTCAGGAATCATTGGCGAGATACCTGTAAACAGGTCCTGGGTATATCTATGCCAATCGCCGGCTCGATCTTGCGGCAAGGGTGTGATCACAACCTGAAAGTGAGCCATCTCCCCCACAATACTGCCGGGCACTTTCTCGTTAAAGAACTTTTCAATTCTTAATAAAGCGTCTAACCGTTCTGTCTCTGGATTATTGCTTTTATTGAGCAGTTCAATAACCATGACGATATGGGCACCTGAGAAATTGCAGCCCCATATTTTACCGGCCCGGATCACTTCATCGATTCCGTCAAAGTTATTGAAAATAAGATCCCGCACAAATTCATCCCTGTATTTTTTTTCTCTTTCCTCGATATCACGCTGATGCATTATTTCAACCATCACGGCCAGGCTAACTGCTTCAGCATATTGACCCAGCATCGGGAATTCAGTTTCCAACATTTCTCCGGGTTTTTCAAGCAACAGGAGATAGCCAAGTATTTTTACCTCTCCAATGGGCCAGCAAAGAAATTTAAATTTTTTACCTCTGAAACTGATAATTCCTTCACCGGGGACTTCTCTTTGCTCCCGAATTATGCTTGGCAGCATAATTCTTTCTTCCGGGAAAAGAGCCACCGACGGGGGACAGTGCCAGCTGAGGATATGACCCCTCGTATCTGCAATAATGATCGGCCGGTTAATTTCATTCATCAGGATTCGGGACAACCCCAGTATACCTGTGCCATTAGCCTGAGCTGCAGCAATTTTGCGCAAAAAATATGTTAGGCACATAATTTAATCATCTCCTCCACCCTTTTTTGACAGATTACCACTGATCAGAAACCGGATAGACGGGCGGGTAAGCATTATTTTACCAAATCCGGGAACGAAGCGAAGTGCAGAGGGAGGGTTATCTTCAAAAACATTTAAACACTTCAGAGCCCCCGTTGGGCAAGCTTCAATGCATGCAGGCTTTAGATTGGCATCAAGGCGGTCCACACAGAAATTGCATTTATCCACTTTTCCCGTTCGCACCGAATAACTTATCGCCCCAAACGGGCAGGCTCTCACACAAATCCCGCAGCCTGCACACCGCCGTGAATCGTGAATGACAATTCCATCCCTTCGTTTGCGAAATGACCCTTCCGGACAGACACGAAAACATTCCGGGCTCTCGCAATGATTACAGCTCATCGTTAGAAAATATTTCCGATAATTTTCCTCGTTCTCAACGGTTTTTACCCATCTTCGCCGTTCGCCGCCTTTGGCACTGAATTCGTTGCGACAGGCAATTTCACAGTTTTTACATCCGATACATAGTGAAGGGTCAAATAAAAACCTCCATCCGTACACTTAGCGCCACCTCCTCACCGTGCGGTTAAATTAACAAAGGTATCGTGATAAGCCACGCCGGGAAAACCGGTTAAACTTCGTCCCAAATCCGTTTCCTGCACTTTGATGAGCAGATTAACCGGCTTTTTGTTCAAATCCTGCCAGTTGTACGTGACAAGCAGATCTCCTGATATCTCATTATCAATCTTTGCCTGCATTTCTATTTCCCCTAATTCATTATAAATAATCACACCGTTTCCCTCTTCAATACCCAAACGCCCGGCCACGGAAGGGTTCATCAAAACTTCGCCCAACTTGTCATCCTGAAACCAATCCAAGTTTGAAAACTGGGTGTTCAGATGTTCCGCCCTGTGCAGAACCAGGAAACGGTAAGGATATGCCGCCGGGGGATCCAAGGGGCTTATCAGCATAGGAATTTCCGGACATCCCTGTTTCAAAGCGTCAAAGGTAAGAAATTTATATTTTCCTGATAAAGGGGAAGGCCCCGGCTCTTCTTGAACCTCTTGGTCAGGAGGTCGTAAAGGAAGGACTCCGTTCAGCAATTCCTGGTATTCAGAGATTCCTACATTCGTTTTTAACCAAGAGGTGAAGCTTTGATACCATTCCTCAGGTTTTCGGCCTTCCGGGAAAGAACATATGCCTGGTTCGAGATAATTAAGCATCCGGCTTAATGACCGGGCGATTTCCAGTTCAGAACGACATTCGCCCACAGGCTGTATGGCCTGCTGATTAATTCCGATCTTATTATGCCAATATCCGACAACCAAATCGGGAGCTTCTAAGCAAGTTGCGGCAGGGAAAACAAGATCACTGGCTTCAGCCGTTGAAGTTAAGAAATGATCGACCGTAACGGTCAGATCCATTTGGGCGATCTGCCGGCGCATGCTCAGAATATCTGTACCGCGGGCCAAATAATTGCTTGAGGTAAACCATAGAACTTTAACCGGAGGATTTTGACAGGCTCCCAGTTCTTTGGCCAGAGCATTTAAGCCAACAAGGCGCGGTTCATATAGTTTTTTCTTAAACCCTGAGGCATAGATATGATAATTTAACTCCCAGAAATCAATATTTTGAAAATATAATCCTCCATCCCTCAAACAAAGGTTTCCGCTTGCAGCTACAAGCGCATCAATGGCTCTCATGTTTTGGCCGCTGTTTGAATAGCGCAACAGGCCTGAACCCGGCCAAAAAGAGACAGGTTTCAGCGTTGAAACCTGCTCGGCGATCATTTCAACTTTACGTTCATCCACTCCGCTTACATTATATAATTCCTGAGGGTCAGCCTGAAGCAGCCATGAGCTGAATGTTTCCCAGCCTTCGGAATGATCTTTGATAAAAGCATAGTCAACGCTGCTTTTGAGGATCATCTTCTGTAAAATAGCTAAAGCAAGGGCGCCGTCTCCCCCTGGG
>JAEWCM010000100.1 GCA_023390635.1 Bacillota bacterium | reverse complement strand
GACATGGGGAGGAACAACCATTACCGGTATCGCCATGCTAGTCGGAGGAATTCCTCTCTTATGGAAAAGAAGAAAAAACAAATAAATTAAAACAGATGCCGCCTTAGTTGAGAAGCCACGGTTTATTACCGGGCTTCTTTTTCTTTTCTTATAGTCATATGCTCATTTTTCCTTCTTAACTTTACAGCAAAGAATTTCCTGTGTTAAAATATTTGATGGACTATGATAGGGGGAGTATTTGTGTCAGGACATTCTAAATGGGCTAATATTAAACACAAAAAGGCCAAAGTTGATGCTCAGAAAGGCAAAATATTTACCAAACTTGGTCGTGAATTAATTGTAGCAGCGCGGGCAGGCGGCCCTGATCCTGCCAATAATTTTCGCCTGAAGATAGCCGTTGATAATGCGAAAGCAGCTAATATGCCTAACGACAATATCCAGAGGGCCATTCAAAAAGGCGCCGGCGGCGGTGAGGGGACAAGCTATGAAGAACTCCGCTATGAAGGTTATGGTCCGGGCGGAGTGGCTATTATGGTTAATATTCTTACTGATAACCGAAACCGGACTGCAGGAGAAATGCGTCACATCTTCTCTAAGAATGGCGGCAACATGGGAGAGACTGGCTGTGTAAGCTGGATGTTTGAAGAAAAGGGACAGATAACCGTTCCTCAGACCGGCGATTTGACGGAAGATGATCTGATGCTGATCAGTTTGGACTGCGGAGCGGAAGATTTGGAAGCTGATGAGGATGCTTTTCAAATCTACACTGTACCGGACGACTTAGAAAGCGTTCGCCAAGCGTTGATTGACCAGGGGATTTCTGTCACTGAATCGGCAGTCAACTTAGTCCCCCAAAATATGGTAGAGATTGCTGATAAGGACCAGGCAGAGAAGCTGATCCGCTTGATGGATACTTTGGAAGATCACGATGATGTCCAGGGCTTATATTCTAATTTCGAGCTGGCTGAATCCTTGGAAGGTGTTGAACTCTAGTTTTAGTCAGCAGGTTCAGATAAGTAATATGGCATCCAGAATAAGATGTAGAGCAAGTGGCATGTTCCTTATGAGGTGCATGCCCTTTCTTTGTTCATCAAACCTTCTTTATTGAGTAGAGGAAGTTAGAATTTGATGTCGAAGTTATAACAGAGAAAGGAAGGGAACGATGCTCATACTTGGGATTGATCCGGGAACGGCAATTATGGGATATGGACTGATTGAAAAAAAAGGTAATCAACTGAAGGCATTAAATTATGGTTGCTGGCGCACACCTGCTCATACTCCCTTGCCGGACCGCTTACTTCAACTTTATCAGGGAATTGAAGAGTATTTGAATCAAAACCATCCTGATGAAATTGCTGTAGAAGAACTTTTTTTTAATCGCAATACCACTACTGCTCTATCCGTAGGGCATGCCCGGGGAATTGCTCTTCTGGCGGCGGCTCAGCGGGGGATTCCTGTAGGAGAGTATACTCCTCTTCAGGTCAAGCAAGCAGTAGTGGGATACGGGAAGGCAGAGAAACAGCAGGTTCAGCAGATGGTGAGGGCTTTATTGGGATTGACGGAGATTCCCAAACCGGATGATGCAGCCGATGCTTTAGCAGTGGCAATTTGTCACGCACATAGCAACGGATTGCAGCGGAGAGTGGAGGAATTAAAATGATTGGTATGCTCCGGGGCAAAGTATGGGAATTGCTGCCGAATGGCTTGGTAATGGATGTACAAGGTGTAGGTTATGAAATGACGGTGCCTAATAGCTTGCTGAGTAAACTTTATATAGGTCAGGAAACTGTCATATATACGCAAGTGGTTATCCGTGAAGATGATCTAGCCCTTTACGGTTTTTCGTCTGGATCGGAAAAGAACTTATTTCTGACTTTAATCAGTGTTTCTGGTATTGGCCCTAAAGCTGGAATGGCGATATTGTCTACTTTTGATTCAGAGCAGATTGAACAGGCAATCGCTACGGAAGATGTGAATTTACTGACGAGGGTACCGGGAATCGGGAAGAAGACCGCCCAGAGACTTGTATTAGAATTAAAGGAAAAGTATAAGGACCGGGCACTTAAAGGTTTAAATAAGGCAGAGTCGCCCCTCAGTGGAGGCTCAGGATCAAATTCATGGGATGCTTTAGAAGCTTTGATGGCTTTAGGTTACAGTCAGGAAGAAGGAAAAAGAGCTCTACAGAGGATTGAAGATAGAGATGCATTGACCTTGGAGGAGCAAATAAGAACAGCTTTGCAATACTTGGCGGAACGGCTATAAATCGAGGAATATAAATTGATTTATAGATTGAAGGAGCAGAGATATGGAAGAACGCATTATAACCCCTCAATTCCAAGTAGGTGATCAGGAAGGAGAGGTGCTCCGTCCTCACCGCTTGGAAGATTATATCGGCCAGACCAAGGTGAAAGAAAATCTGCGTGTTTTTATCCAGGCGGCACAAACGCGGGGGGAGCCACTGGATCACACTTTGCTTTATGGTCCGCCGGGTCTGGGAAAGACAACACTGGCCAATATTATTGCTTCAGAAATGGGCGTTAATATTCGTACCACTTCCGGGCCGGCGATTGAAAAGCCAGGAGATCTGGCTGCCATTCTCACCGGCTTGGAGCCCTGTGATGTGCTGTTCATCGATGAGATTCATCGTCTGAGCAGGACTGCGGAGGAAGTGCTCTATTCCGCTATGGAAGACGGCTGTCTGGATATCATAATCGGCAAAGGCCCCAGTGCCCGCTCTATCCGACTATCCCTGCCTCCCTTTACTTTGGTTGGAGCAACGACCCGGGCCGGACAGCTGACCACTCCGCTGAGGGATCGCTTCGGTGTAATATCCCGGCTGGAATTCTATGAAGTGGAAGACTTGCTGACTATTGTTCATCGGACAGCTCATATATTGCATGTGGAAATTGAAGAAGAGGGAGCTTTGGAAATCGCCCGCCGCTCACGGGGAACTCCAAGAATTTCTAACCGCTTACTCAAAAGAGTAAGAGATTATGCTCAGGTATGGGGCAATGGAGTGGTCAGTAAAAAGTTGGCGGAAGAAGCCCTGAATTGTTTGGAAGTGGATCAGGCGGGGTTAGATTTGATCGACCAGAAAACCCTGAATACGATTATCCGTACCTTTGGCGGTGGTCCGGTGGGACTGGATACTCTGGCGTCGACCATCGGAGAGGAAGGAACAACGATTGAAGATATTGTCGAGCCATATTTGCTTCAGCTGGGCTTTCTGCAGCGCACACCCAGGGGCAGGATGGTAACGGCCCGAGCTTATCGGCACATGGGGCTGCCAGTTCCGGAAAATCGGGAAAATCTTCAGGAACTGCCGGGACTTTTCAACCATATCGGTGAAGAGTAAATCATTTTACAGAATATGTGTGGATAATCTATCCAACTCTCAGGGATAGGGATGGGGAATTCTGGGAACCCTTTCCTCTAGAGGTGGATAGAATGGAATTTCCTATGCAAAAGAAAAAGCATAACCTGCCATGGGCGAGGCTAAGCTTAATTTTCATTATTTTAATTAGCGGAATTTTTTTCCCCAATCGGACAGAGGCCAAAGAAATTTCCGTGGAATTAGTATGGAACTTTGGACAGGCCGGCTGGGCGGAAATCCGTGTCCAAAGTGGAAGTTACCAGCTGAGCTCGCCAGGAAATAAAGATATTGCCCTTGCACCGGGAGAACTGCTTCAATTTGGCTGGGGAGGATGGACCCCGGTTTGGCAGGCTGGTGGGAAGGGTTACCAAATCTTTCGCGGCACTGAAGTAGAGTTAAAAATGCAGGAAAAGGGCAGTTTTCTGCTTTGTACACCTGACGGGAAGAAAGCTGAATATCGGGGCGGATTAAAAGTTGCCTGGATTGGTGATCATTGGCGGCTGACTAACAACATTGATTTGGAAGATTACCTCAAAGGGGTAGTTCCGATGGAAATGGAAAACGGATGGGCTGCTCAAGGTCTGGAGGCTCTCAAGGCACAAAGCATTGCCGCCCGTACCTATGCAGTAAGCCATACTCAGGGAGGGGCTGTCATTACCGATTCGCCTGATCACGATCAGGCATATGGGGGTAAGAAATCAGAAGGGGATGCTACAGCTGCAGTGGAAGCGACGAAGGGAGAAGTCCTGGTCGATGAGGTGAGCAATCAGCCGGTAGACGCTCTCTATTCCGCTCATAACGGTGGTTTCTCCGAGACGGCGGAGAATGTATGGGGAAAGGAAGATACCCATTATACAGCCCATCCTGATCCCTTTTCCGAAGGGATCGGCGGGGCTGCCGATCAATGGAGCTTCCAGATTTCAGCCATTGCCCTGGGACAAAGGTTTGGACTTGATGTTATTAACAAAATTGAACTTGAAAGATATCCTTCCGGTAGGGTAAAAAAAGTAAGAATGACGGATCGGTATGGCCAGGAATTGATATTGAGCGGCAGAAAGTTTGTGCAGAAGTTCTATCCTTTTGGCGAGCAGATTACGAGTTCTGCGTTTTTGGGCAGCCTTTTTAATGTGGAATTTAAATCAACAGGCGAAGGAACAGGAAAAAATACTCAGGATTCGGCGAAATTAAATTCTCCAGAATCTGATCCGCAAGGATTTGCGAAGCTGCAATTTGAACATTTGCTCCATGCAGTGCCCCAAAAGCAGGCAGGACCATTGCTCGGTAAGATTGTCAGCACCGGTCAGGACACTCAACAAGTGGCCCAGCCCTATGGCCTTTATAAGTTTTCCGGACGGGGCTGGGGACATGGGGTGGGAATGTCTCAATGGGGAGCCTATAATATGGCTCAACAAGGATATACTTATCGGCAAATTTTAGATTTCTACTACAGTCATACAAAAGTGAGAAAGATAAGTAATTAATGGGCTCAAATGTAAAATAACATAGCCCCAAAATACAGATATTGTGAGGAATGTGGGATTGAAAGTAGCTGATTTTGATTATGATTTACCGGAAGAGTTGATTGCCCAGCATCCGCTCGAACCCAGAGATTCGTCCCGTCTGATGGTTCTGAATCGGGAGAATGAAGGAGTCGGGCATCATGTTTTTCATGATTTGCCCCAATATTTACATGCCGGTGATGTATTGGTATTGAATACGACCCGGGTTATTCCGGCTCGCCTGATTGGTGAAAAGGAAACTCAGGCCAAAATCGAATTCTTACTGCTTAAGCGGCTAGAACAGGATAACTGGGAAGTGTTGGTGAAGCCGGGGAAACGTTTAAAGGTGGGTCAAAAGGTTTCCTTCGGCAATGGGCTTTTGATGGGGGAGCTATTAGAGATCATGCCCGATGGTAACCGAAGGGTAAAGTTTCATTATGAAGGGGTTTTTGAAGAGGTCCTGGATCGACTGGGAACAATGCCTCTTCCTCCCTATATCACGGAACAACTTGAGGATCAGGGCCGCTATCAAACAGTCTATGCTCAGGAAAAAGGCTCTGCCGCTGCCCCTACGGCTGGATTGCATTTTACCCCTGAGCTGCTGGATAAGCTGAAAAGTCAAGGAGTAGAAATTGTGGATATTCTTCTTCATGTGGGACTGGGCACATTCAGGCCGGTTCAGGTAGAAGAGATTGACGAGCACAAAATGCATTCTGAGTATTATCGGGTAACGGAAGAAGCAGCCAGGCAGATCAACCGGGCCAAAGATGAGGGTAGAAGAGTGATTGCCGTGGGTACAACGGTCATTCGTACCTTAGAAACTGTGGGGAGAGAAGGCAGAGTTCAGCCTGGAGAAGGCTGGACGGATATTTTTATCTATCCCGGCTATAAGTTTAAAATTGCCGATGCCCTCATCACGAATTTCCATTTTCCCCGCTCCACTTTGCTTATGCTGGTCAGTGCCTTTGCCGGACAGGACTTTATTTTGCGAGCTTATCGATTGGCAGTACAGGAACGCTATCGCTTTTACAGCTTTGGCGATGCCATGCTAATAATTTGAGGAGGGAATGTTTTGCCCGCAGTTCATTTGGAAATACTTAAGAAAGACACAAAAACCAACGCCCGTTTAGGTAAGCTGCACACTCCCCATGGAGTGATTGAGACACCCGTTTTTATGCCTGTCGGCACGCAGGCCACGGTAAAAACCATGACACCGGAAGAACTGAAGGCTTTAGGAGCTAAAATTATTCTGAGCAACACTTATCATCTTTTTCTGCGTCCCGGTCAGGATTTGATCAAGGAAGCAGGAGGGCTGCATAAGTTCATGAATTGGGATGGAGCGATTCTCACCGATTCAGGCGGATTCCAGGTTTTCAGCTTAGGTGATCTGCGCAAAATCAGTGAAGAGGGTGTGGAATTTCGTTCGCATTTGGATGGTTCCAAAAAGTTTCTTAGCCCGGAAATTGCCACTCAGGTACAGATGGCGTTAGGTTCAGATATTGTCATGGCTTTTGACGAGTGTGCGCCTTATCCCTGCACCCATGAATATGCTAAAAACTCTCTGGAACGGACGATTCGTTGGCTGAAACGCTGCAAGGAGACTATTGGAGAGAGTGAGCGGCAATCCTTGTTCGGGATTGTGCAGGGTGGTACCTTTGCGGATTTGCGCAAGGAAAGTGCCTCTCAGACCACAGCGCTGGATTTGCCAGGCTACGCCATCGGCGGGTTGAGCGTGGGTGAGCCGAAGGATTTAATGTATGAAATGCTGGAGCATACCGTACCCCTTTTACCTGAAGATAAGCCCCGCTATCTTATGGGTGTAGGGTCACCGGACGCTCTCATTGAAGGAGCGATGCGGGGAATTGACATGTTTGACTGCGTCTTGCCTACTCGAATAGCCCGAAATGGTACGGCGATGACAAGGTTTGGCAAGCTGGTGGTCCGAAATGCGGAGGTGGCAAAGGATTTTTCACCGATTGATTCTACGTGTGATTGCTATACATGCAAAAATTACTCCCGCGCTTATGTTCGTCATCTTCTCAAAGCAGATGAGATTCTGGGGCTTCGTCTAATGAGCATTCACAATCTTCATTTCCTGCAGACGGTGATGAAAGAAATACGGCAGGCCATCGCGGAAGATTGTCTGCCTGAATACAGGAATCGTTTCTTCAGAGATTATGGTTATGAAAACCAGGAGTAAATTACTTTCAGGCAGGATTTTTTCACTTTATGGTGAATTAATTATAAAGGAAAATAAATTAGGATTTTAAGGAGGCTCACAATGGACGCGACTACGACCATGATTTTGTATTTTGTATTTTTTATCGTTGTTATTTACTTCCTCATGATTCGGCCCCAACAAAAACAGCAAAAGCAGAGAATGGCCATGCTTAACAGCTTGAAGGTCAGAGATAAAGTCGTCACATCAGGCGGAATTATGGGTAAGATTGTCAAGGTTAAAGATGAGACAGTGGTGATCCAAATCGCTGATAAAGTGGAGATCGAAGTGCTTAAAGCCGGCATCAACAGTGTGGAAAACCGGGATGTCACAGAGGATAAAGGGCCAAAGGAAAAAGAGAAAGTTGAAGATCAGCCTCAAGCTTAAGATGAAGGAGCAAGTGGTGAACACCGCTTGCTCCTTATTTCAGGGGGTGAGGAACGTTTGGAAGAATTTTATCGACATAAGATAGAGCGGGAACTGGGGCGCTGGCAGATGAAGCTCTTGAAGCAGCCGGGATTTCTAGAAAAACATTCTAAGCAGCTCCAAAATAAAATCAATGCCAAGATCCCTCGTAAAGTTCAGGATGGAGTTACCGCTGCTATTAAAGGAATATTTCAGAGCGTTCTTTTCAGTCTGAAACTTTTGCCTAAAGATCCTCCTTTGCATAATCTTACGTTGGCTGAGCGGGACAATTTGGCCAAGGAATGCCTAGGCCGTTATCAAAAGATTGCCGCTGCAGAGGGAGCAGGCATGGGGGCGGGGGGCTTTATTGCCGGACTGGCGGATTTTCCGGCATTAATAGCAATAAAGCTTAAATTCTTATTTGAATTAGCTCATATCTACGGATTTTCCGCTAAGGAATATAACGAAAGGGTCTATATTCTTTTGATCTTTCAATTGGCTTTTTCCAGTCAGGAAAAAAGACACGAAGTTCTGGATACGATTCTTCATTGGGATGAAAAATCGATTCACTTTCCCAGTCCTCTCGAGACCATGAATGAGGAAAATACCACGGTGCATATTAATTGGGAGCAGCTGCAAATGGAATACAGGGACGCGATCGATTTTCGCAAAACTTTGCAGCTTTTACCGGGAATAGGTGCGGCGGTGGGGGCATGGGCCAATTATGGTCTCCTAGACGACTTGGGAGAAACAGGAATGAATTGCTACCGTCTGCGCATTCTTCGTTCTGAAGAATGAGGAGGGAATGGATTGAAAAGAATTACACTGGAAGAACTGAAACATGATCCTAAGGTTGAAGCCTATATTGAAGGGGGAAACAGGCATTTAGGGGCCATTGGCTATACGGAGCACGGGCTGCGCCATGTGAGTCTGGTCTCTCATATTGCAGCCAATATTTTGGAGAAGCTAGGACATGCTGGACGGGACTGCGAACTGGCAGCGATAGCCGGCTATCTTCACGATATCGGGAATGCGGTGAATCGCTTTAATCATGCTCAGACAGGGGCTCTTTTAGCTGCTTCAATCTTGGAACGCCATGGCGTGGCGGCGGAGGAAATTGTTTTGGTGATCGGTGCCATTGGCAATCATGATGAAGGAGATGGAAATCCAGTCAATAATATTTCAGCGGCTTTAATTTTAGCCGATAAATCCGATGTGCATCGAACGAGGGTGAGAAATCAGGAACTGGCTAATTTTGACATTCATGACCGAGTTAATTATGCAGTGGAACATTCTTTTTTAAACGTTTATTCTCACGAGCGGATTGGGTTGGAGCTGACTATCAATACGGAGATTTGTCCCGTGATGGATTACTTTGAAATTTTTTTGGCCAGGATGCTTCTTTGCCGCAAAGCAGCGGAGTATTTGGGAGCACGCTTTGAACTGCTGGTGAACGGTGTTAAGCTCTTGTAAGTTAATTTTAAACTGTTATAACATAACTTGAAGCAATCACACTTAATTGACACTCGGACAAGCCAAGCCTATAATATAGATTGGTATGGGCGAGTTCCGCATTCACACAAATAAGGGAGGAATAAGATGAGACGGGGAAATATCATCAAGCTGGTAGGCCTTGTGATCCTGGTTGCTATCCTTGGGGTAGTATCTGTCGGACCACTCAGCCATCATGAAAATGGCATTCCGTTGGGACTTGACCTGCGTGGTGGCGTTCATTTGGTGCTGCAGGCTGAACAGGGGACAGATGGAGCTGCGATCACCAAGGATGATATGGATAAAGCGAAAGCGATTATTTCCAAGCGGGTGAATGAACTTGGAGTTTCAGAACCTGTCATTCAGGTGGATTACGACAAAAAGCGGGTCGTTGTCGATTTGGCCGGGGTAGAGGATCCGGACAAGGCGGTGGAAGTACTTAAAACAACGGCAAAGCTAACCTTCAGAGATCCGAGCGGTAATATAGTGCTGGACGGGTCTGAGCTGAAAGATGCCCGGGCAGGGCAAAATTCACGTGGACTATATGCCGTCAATCTTACCTTTACCTCTGAAGGAGCCAAGAAATTTGAAGAATTGACTACGAAGTATGTAGGACAAAAAATTGGAATTTATCTTGATGAGGCCAAGGTCAGTGATCCGACCGTTAATGAGCCGATTTCCGGTGGCACTGCAGAGATCAGCGGCAGCTATGCCACCTTGGACGAGGCGGCTAATGACGCGGTATTGCTCCGTTCCGGAGCTCTTCCAGTGAGCCTTTCTATTTCCGAAAAACGGCAGGTAGGTGCTTCACTGGGTGAAGATTCTCTTCATAAGAGTATTGTGGCAACAGCTGTGGGTATCGGTTTTATCTTTTTATTTATGTTGGTATTTTATAGATTGCCGGGGGTAGTGGCGGATTTCTCTCTAGTGGTTTACTCCCTGATTGTTTTATGGGTGACATGGCTATTCCATGCGGTGCTGACATTGCCTGGCATAGCAGGACTTATCTTATCTGTCGGGATGGCGGTGGACTTTAATATTATTATTTATGAAAGAATCAAGGAAGAAATCCGGGAAGGAAAAAGCCTGAGGGCTGCGGTCGATTCAGGCTTCAGCAGGGCATTCCTGACCGTTATTGACGCCCACGTGACCACGTTCATGACCGTGGTTGCCTTGTACATCTGGGGAACATCCTCCATTAAGGGCTTTGCCCTCACTCTGGGTATTGGTATCATTGCCAGCCTGTTTACGGCGATTACTTTTACTCGTCTCGTTCTGAAATTGATTGTGGGTATTAATCCTAAACTGAATGTTCGTTGGTTCGGTGTAAGGAGGGAAAACTAATGGCAGATAAAGAAAAAAAAGCTCCCAGTCAGACCACTGGATCACGTGCATTTCATCTGGAGACTTATGAAGAAGTCAAGAAGCTGCATCCTTTGTATTTCGATATTGTGACGAAACGTTATATCTGGTTTGCCATTTCCCTTTTGATCATTATTCCCGGTCTCATTTCTTTGGCTATTCAAGGCTTAAAAATGGGGATTGATTTTACTGGTGGCAGTATGCTGGAAATGACCTTTAAAAGTGCTGCATCTCAAACGGCAATCAGCGATACCATGAAATCGGTGGGATTATCAGGCCATGTGCAGCTATCCAACGGTGACACGACAGCCTTAATCCGTACTGAGGCCTTAGATGAAGCTCAGAGGGACAAGCTGGTAAGCGCTCTGCAGGAGAAGGTTGGAGCGATTGATCTGACCAGCCTGAAAGAGGATAAAGTGGGACCGGCTATGGGGCAAGAACTGCAATGGAATGCGATTAAGGCTCTCACTATCGCTGCCGTTCTCATGATTGCCTACATTTCTATCCGCTTTAAGTTCAGCTATGCTATTGCCGGTATCATTGCCCTTTTCCACGATGTGCTCATTGTGCTGGGGGTTTTCTCCATCTTCCAAATTGAGGTTGATGCGACCTTTGTGGCGGCAGTGCTGACCGTTTTCGGTTATTCCATCAATGATACGGTGGTTATCTTCGACCGGATGCGTGAGAACGAGGCTAGAATGAAGAAGAATGACAGTCTGGAAGATATGGTAGATAAATCAATCTGGCAAACGATGCGACGCTCCATTAATACAGTCGTTACCGTGTTAATTGCTTTGCTGGCTATTTTCATCTTTGGCGGTGAATCGACCAAAGTGTTCTCTCTGGCTATGCTGATCGGCGTGTTTAGTGGTGCTTATTCCTCTATCTTCATTGGCAGTCAGATTTGGGTGGAAATCAAAAAACATATGAACCCGAAAAGAAAAAAACTGGCTAAAGCCTAAAGTCAGTGTTCAATGAATTATCTTACCGTTCCTGGACAGCTAGTTAGCCAGGAACGGTTTTTACTTTGTCACCTTGTCCGCTGTATGAGCATAAGATAAAGTGTTGTGATTGCCATAGCTAATCTCCTTTCTGGAGGCACCGTCCTTGTGGCGGTGTCTTTTTGTAACCCTGTAAGCAGAACATGCGTAATATGTATTGTAAGCACAATTCACTTCTCTCACATTCTTAAATCTCAAAGCACTGTCAAATGGCAGTGCTTTAGCTATGTGATTTTGACGGGCCTGGGGGAAATGGTGTCAAAAACTTCCGTGTAAAAATATTTTATAAAAAGAGGAGGTGGAGAAATGATTCAACAAGTTAAAAGCCCGGCAACTCATAATCATGGTAGCTCTACACATACATCTTGTGATCACGGCCATTCGCATCAATGTTTAGATATAACCGGGCCAGCCATTCCAGCAGGTGAAAGCCACGTTCATCATTCGGAAAGCTATGTGCTGTACGAGTATGGACATTCTCATTATTACAAAGCTGTGTCAAGCACAGCCATTCCCATGGATTGCGGTGGTCATGTTCATTATTGGGATTTCTATACGACAGTGGACGACGGACACAGTCACCATGTAAAAGGTTTTGATATGCCTGCACCTGGAATATAAAGAAACGAAGCGTAAACCAAGGCTGAAGCCCAAGTGAATAACTAACAAACGCAAAAAGACCAGGCATAGTGCCTGGTCAAACGGTTTAGAAGCAATGATAGCGGCGGCAGCGGGTATAATGATAATGTTGATGGAAGTGGATGTGGATATGATTATCTTTAAATGTGACATTTCGCCAAATGTTTGTAAGCAATGCACTTCACTCCAGTCTTAATGGGCTATTTGATGTGGGGCTAGTACAATATATTCAGGATGTCCACTATGTGTTCAAGGGGGAGAATGGGGCGTGCGGAATGGATGGGATTTTCTGAAATTGATTCTGCAATCGAGAAAGTCAAGGACTTAAAAGAGTTGATGGAACAGGTCGTAAAAAGACCAGGCGTAGTGCCTGGTCAAACTGTTTAGAGGAATGGTGGCGTTAGTGATGGCGGCGGGGTAAACGAATTTTGATGCGATTATTTTTAAATGTGACACGTCGCCAAATATTTATTATCAATGCACTTCACTCCATTCTTTTTTATAATGCTGTGGAAGGGTTATTTGATATGGGCTAGTACAATATATTCAGGATGTCCACTATGTGTTCAAGGAAAGAATAAGGGAATAAAAATAGCCCTGAAGATCATTTTTCTTCCAGAGCTATTTTTATTTTTACTTATTACTGCATGTTTAACTGCTCTTTGAAGGCCTCTTGTAGTACAGCGGAAAAGTTGATGTCTGCTTATTCTGCTTTATCAAAAAGACAGCAAACGGTTGCAATTCAAAATTAACCTGGATTAATGCTGTATCCCTTGAGAAATAGCGTTCAGGGCATTTCCGGCTTCATTAACATGGATTTTTTCAATGGCTAAGTCACCTAAAGCGAGAATTCCTACCAATTTGCCATTTTCAATAATGGGTAGACGTTTAATTTGGTATTCGGACATTTTCTCAGCGGCCTCATGGGCATCTGTGTCCGGAGAGACACTTATTACGTCTATACTCATGATATCGTTAGCCTTAACAGTTGTAGGGTTTTTCCCTCTAGCAACTGCCTTGATTACGATATCCCGGTCAGTTATCATCCCTAGTACAGTTTTTTCCTGACATATAGGAATACAACCAACATCATTGTCGTCCATTATTTTAGCGATAATCTCTAGGCTTGTGTCTGGCGAAGCACACTCTACGTTTTCGGTCATAATTTCCCGGACTTTCATTTTACTATCCCCTTGTCATATATTTAGATTTATTCCCTATAAGTTTCTACAAATTCAGATCGAATTATTCAGAGATCTTGAATCGCCCTTAAGGCCCTGATATAGCGACACGGAAGTTTAATGTATACATAATCTAAATAAAGAGTGTAAATTTTTGAAAATCTGTACTATAATAAGAGAAAAATCGAATTTGTGTTAGGCATAAGTTTTACGAGGGGGATTGTGGTGTGATATTGACAGGGGCTCAGGCGATTATTGCGAGCCTAAGGCACGAAGATGTGCAAGTGGTTTTCGGCTATCCGGGAGGTGCAGTGCTGACACTCTATGATGCACTTTACGAAGCAAATTTTCCTCATGTGCTGACCCGGCATGAACAGGGAGCGGCTCATGCTGCTGACGGCTATGCCCGTGCTACCGGAAAGGTGGGAGTCTGTATTGCCACTTCAGGTCCGGGAGCGACAAATTTGGTGACAGGGATTGCTACTGCTTATATGGATTCTATTCCTATGGTAGCGATCACCGGCCAAGTGGGAGTATCTCTGATTGGCAGAGATTCATTTCAGGAAGCGGATATTTGTGGAATTACAACTCCTATTACGAAACACAATTATTTGGTAAAATGTGTGGAAGAACTTCCCCGGGTGCTCAAGGAAGCATTTTATATAGCCCGGACCGGTCGACCCGGTCCAGTGGTCATTGATATAGCGAAAGATGTCTTTGCTGCCAAATTGGATTATGTCTATCCGGAAAAGGTTAGCTTAAGAGGATATAATCCTTTATTTAACGGGGAAGAGTCTGAAATTGAGAAAGCGGCAGCATTAATCAGAGAGGCTAAGAGACCCCTGCTCTTTATCGGAGGCGGGGTGAACCTTGCTCATTGTGCAGATGAAGTGCGAAAACTGGCCGAACTCACCCAGTTTCCTGTCATCTCCAGCCTGATGGGCTTGGGCTCGGTCCGGAGTGATGCTCCAGGTTATTTAGGCATGGTGGGCATGCATGGAACCTATGCTGCTAATATGGCAACTACCGAGTGCGATCTTTTAATTGGGTTGGGAGTGCGTTTTGATGACCGGGTTACCGGACTGCTGAATGAATTTGCAGCGAAGGCCAAGGTCGTGCATTTTGATATTGATCCGGCGGAAGTGAATAAAAACGTTCTGGCTGATTTACGGGTCATTGGTGATCTTAAGTGGTCCATACCTGCTTTAGTTGAGAAATTGTCTGACGGCAATAGTCTGCAAGAAGGCAAAAAGATTTTAAGAGAATGGAATGAGCAGTTCGTAAAATGGAAAATAGAAAAACCCTTAAAATATGACAATACCTCTGAGATGATTATGCCTCAGGCTGTGATTGAGCAAATCAGCCGTCTGACAAGAGAGGATGCGGTGATTGTCACGGATGTGGGACAAAACCAAATGTTTGTTGCTCAGTACTATCAGTTTAAAAATCCTAATACTTTAATTACCTCCGGAGGATTAGGTACGATGGGTTATGGGCTGCCTGCAGCTATGGGGGCTCAGATCGGGAATACGGACCGGCAGGTGATAGCCTTTGTCGGTGACGGTGGCATCATGATGAACTGTCAGGAGCTGGCGACCATTTCTAATTTGAATCTGCCTGTAAAGGTGATTGTTCTCAATAATCAGGTTTTAGGAATGGTGGCCCAATGGCAGCGGATGTTTTATGGGGAACGTTATTCCCATACAAATTTGAAGGGCAATACTGATTTCGTTAAGCTGGCTGAATCCATGGGTGTCACAGGGCTGAGAGCAACCTGCCCCGCTGAGCTGGAAGAAGTGCTGATTCAGGCCTTGGCTGTGCCTGGACCGGTATTAGTGGATGTACGTACTCCGGAAACGGAGGATGTATTGCCAATGGTGCCGGTGGGAGCACGGTTAGATCAAATGATTATGGGAGGATAAGGTATGAAACACACGCTTGCAGTGCTGGTGGAAAACCGGCCAGGTGTTTTGACACATATTTCCGGGCTGATCAGCCGCCGGGCCTTCAATATTGAAAGTATTGCCGCGGGCTACACGGAAGAGGCGGATATGACCAGAATTACATTGGTCATGGATGGGGATGAATTAGCCCTGGAACAGTTGGTCAATCAGCTTTCCAAACTGATTGACGTGATTAAGATATGTAATTTGACCAGTACGGAGTCGATTCAGCGTGAATTGGCCTTAATTAAGGTGAAAGCCAGTCCTGAGACACGTTCTGACTTGGTGGATATTGTAGATATCTTTCGCGCCAAAATTGTCGATGTGAACAGAGAAACTATGGTTATTGAGTTAACGGGAGAAGACAGCAAAATTGACGCTCTTTGTGAAGTGCTCAAAGATCACGGTATTATTGAGATTGTGCGTACAGGGCGGATTGCCCTGTCTCGTTCACCCCTTCCGGCTAAGGAAGCATGAGAAAAGATGAAAACGTAAAGGGGCTGCCGCTGTCATTATTAGTGATGCGGCAGCCCCTTTATTTCATTTATCAGGTCTGAAGTTTATCCTTTATCGCACCTTCCAAACTGCCCCGTTCAAAATGATAAGTTGCATCGGCTTCTTGAGCTAACTGTTGAGAATGAGTAACGACAATGACGCATTTATTATACTGATGGGCAAGATTTTTAAATATCTCGATAATCTCCCCAGCCGTACCAACGTCAAGATTTCCGGTAGGCTCATCGGCCAAAATAACCTGAGCATCGCTGGCCAAAGCACGGGCAATGGCCACTCTCTGTTGCTGTCCGCCCGATAACTTCATGATATTTCTCTTTCCCTCGTCCGCTGTCAGACCCAGGTCACTCAGCAGCTGCATGGCTTTTTCTTTTCTCTCCCCCTTGTATGAACCGGAAATCTCCATGGCCATCATAACGTTCTCATAAGCTGTCATATAGTTGATCAGGTTATAGCTCTGAAATATCAGAGCTATATTTTTTTTGCGATGCTTAGTAAAACCGATTTTCTTTATATCCTGGCCTGCGTAGAGGATTCTGCCTGACTGGGGAACATCCAGTGCTCCTGCCAAAGAAAGGGTGGTAGTTTTTCCTGATCCGGAAGGACCGAGAATAGCATAGAATACTCCCTGATAAAAAGAAATATTGCTTTCCTTTAAGATGTCGATCCTTTTACCGCCATTGGTGTAGCTGAAATTTACTTTTTCAAACTCTAAAATTGGCTGAGTCATCTTTCTACACATTTTTTTCCCCTCCTTACATCGTCTTCGTTAAGATTTTTTTAGGTTTAAAGCGCATAACGGTTGAGGCGGGGACGATAGTACCGGCAATTACTACGAGTAATCCAATTCCGGCCATTTTTCCGATTTCCTGAGGTGTGATTTGGATAGTAAGGGTATCAACCGGCTGATATTTCTGGCTGCCGGTATATTGGCGATTAAATTGGCCATTGCTGCCAAATCGTTGCTGATTGCTTCCGGAAGCCCCTTGCCCGCCCATGCTATATCCTTGGCCGGAAGAAGAGGACTGCTGATTCTGAACGACGGTGATTTCACGGCTGAGCAAGGTATCTCCTACCTTCTGGGCAATAAAATGACCACTTATAGTTGATAATCCAAAGGCAACGACGGCAATGAGCAATACTTCTGCCAGATATTGTCCCACTACTTTTCTTTTCCCTTCTCCCATAGAGAGGAGGACGCCTGTTTCATAGTTTCTCTCCCGAATAGAAAGAGTGAGGATCAAAGCGAGGATGACAGCTCCTGCGATGGCGACAATATATACTACAGTCATAGAAAAGGAAGCAACATTCTCAATCGGGCCCACCATCTCTTTGTATGCCGCATCATTGGCGTCAAGGCTGAATTTACTCCAGTCAATATTCATCGCTTTTATCTCTGTTTCCGCCTTCTCTATATTCTGTGGGTCGTCCAGGTAAAAAGCCACAGAATCGGCTCCTGTTACAGTACTCTCTGAAGAGGACGAGGTTTCGGAGGTGGAAGTGGAGGAATTGGCCTTAAGGGGAAGGGCCGACTTATAGTCAACATAAATTTTGTTATAAGGTGAGGAAAAAGAGAGGTTGCGCATTCCTGAGCCCTGACTCGCTGTGTCTGTAGTTTCATAGATCCCGACAATTTTAAAATTGACAGTGTCATCTGAGCGGGTGCCTTTAACCGTGATGGTGTCTCCCACTTTTAAACTATTTTGATCAGCAAGATTTTTTTCAATTAAAGCCGAATTCGTTCCCTCATCATCAGCGGACAGTTCTTTTCCTTCAGTGATTGTAGAGGTTCCCTGTTTGAAGGTATCCAGCAGAGACGTGTAAGAGACCCCTTCAATGCTCACGTCCGGCATGGTGAAGCCTGATTGCCCGTTCATAAGATTTCCTCCGCCGTTCGGTACATTGGAGTTTTGACCGGAATTTGAGTTATTGCTTCCCGAAGTGCTTTGATTGCTCGTTGTAGTAGAGTCACTTTCCGTAACGACAGGATCGAAGTTTTCTGCTAACCCGTTAGTACTGACTAAATAGTTATAATCTACAATATTTTTTTGCTGTAAAATAGTTTTGACCATATCTTCTGTAATTGGTTCAGATTGAATCTGGGGACGTTGCTGTCCTGAATTTCTGGCTGATTGCATAGCAGCCTGCATGTTATACTGCAAAGTTAAGGTGCCCCCCAGTTTTTGTCTGGCCAAAACGCTGGCATAGTCGGTAGCATGCTGAATTGCCAGTCCGGTCAAGACCATATTGGCAATTAGGAGAAAAACAATAAACAGGATAGCACTTTTGCCCCGGCGTCTGCTTACGGCCAGAAGGGCCCGTTTGAGAAAATTCACTCATATCATCCTTTCTGTTTTGAATTTAGAGCTGGGACATTTAAAAGAAATATAATCTAAACCATTTTTTAGTATAAGAATAAGATTTGTCCCTTTTATGATTAAGTTATCAAGATCGTATCAAGTTTTTAAAAGGTTAAAATGGGACAGAGGAAGATAGAATGAAAAAGAGAGAAGAAAATAGGGTTATTGAAAGGAATTTGATGTTATGGGGAAGAAGTATACTTACATCGGCTATTTTCAAAATATTTAAGCAAAAAAGTGAGGAGGCATTAATGAAGAAAAAAGTAATTGGAATTATTGCAGTATTAATTGCTTTAATCATTAGCTTCTTGCTGATGAACCATTTAAATCAAAGTCCTGAAAAACAAGCCAATACGGAGCAAATCCAAAGCACTTTGGATAATGAAAGTGATCAGGACGGTATGGGTAATTCTTCGGAGAAGGATGATCAGCTTAATAAGGACGAGCCTTCCGTGACTCCGCTAAAATTGGTGCAGGAAATTCCCGTCCTTTACTATCATGCTGTCCGCAATGAAGCGGGTAATGAATTATGTATGCCTCCGGAAGAGTTAGAGGCCCAAATGCAATATCTGGCTCAAAACGGGTACCATAGTTTAACTTTGGATCAATTTTATGAAGGATTGTCTACCCAAAAAGGGTTTCCGGAAAAAGGGGTGGTTATTACTTTTGATGATGGGTATGTAGACAACTTTACTAATGCCTTTCCTATTCTAAAAAAATATGGATTTAAAGCAACGGTCTTTATGGTTACCGATTATGCAGATCATAGTGGATATTTGAGCTGGGAGCAGATGAAAACAATGGAAGAGGCGGGATGGCAAATCGAAGGGCATGCTGTTAGTCATCCATCTTTAAGTGATTTGAGTTCTGATGCTCTTGACTATGAATTAAAAGAATCTAAGCTCTTGTTGGAGGAGCACCTGAAAAAGACGGTTAAATCTTTAGCTTACCCTTATGGAATATATAATGCCCAAGTAGTAAAAAAGGCTGAAGACCTAGGCTATACAATGGGCTTTACCACAGAAAGAGGTTGGGCAAGGCTGGGACAAAGCCTTATGCGTGTTCCTCGCGTCTATTGTTATGCCGGGATGGGAACGGATGAATTTATTAAGCGCGTAACCAATCCCCAATATTGATAGTAAAATGGCCAGTCAATAAACGATAGATTGACCATTTTACTATATTTTTACATAATTAACATAATAAGGATTTAATCCATATTATGTATTAAATCAAGGTAATTGAGAGTCATTTAAGGAGGTTTTATTCATGGCTTTAACAGGAGAATGTGGTTGCAATGGTGCAGGTGGCTTGGGTACCGGCATAGGGATTGTAGTGATTATCATCTTATTATTAATCGCATTGGGTATTGTATTTTAAATGAATTTTATAGACTTCAAAAATAACTAGATTGAGGAGGTGATTTCATGTTTGGAAATGCATTCTGTGGTGGTAACTATGGTTATGGTGTTGGAGCTGGAATCGGAGTGGGGATTATCGCTATTGCTATTCTAATTCTTATCGCTTTAGCTGTTATTTTCTAGTTTAGTAAATTGATCAAAAAAATAACGTCACGGCCGATAACTTCCGGTAGGAAGTTATCGGCTGCTTGCTGCGCCACGCATGACGATTAACTCGGCGGTGAGAGTCCGCTATGGGGGTATGTAGCGCCAACCATTAGCTCAAGGCAAGGGTGTCCATCGCGAGGTGGAATCTGAAGGAAGCCGGCGGCAAAGTTCC
>JAEWCM010000198.1 GCA_023390635.1 Bacillota bacterium | reverse complement strand
GGTCTGTTGTCAAAAAAACAGCCTATATAGTTCCATATAATGGTTGAAAATTCCATGTGAATTACACTATTTTATTATTTATCCTATATTATCCAACAAATTCTTTGCTTTTTTTCTATTTCTATTGCTTTCTAAATGAACTAACTACTTTTTTGATTCAAGAATATAAATTTGCACCGGCCTTCTTCCCCAATCTACGCATTCCTTCACGGTGTTAAAAAAGACATCAATAATATGCCCTTTAATTGCCCCTCCGGTATCTGCCGCCACCGCATACCCATATCCTTCAATATATAGCATTGTCCCTAAGGGAATGACCCCCGGGTCAACCGCCACAAGTCCTACTCTGGGATACAATCCGCTGGCAGTGCAGTAACCAGTATAAGTGTATGCAGTAGCTTCTCCCTGAAAGCTTCTACTGATATTTAACTTATTGATGTCTAACTGCTCCCCTGTGACGGGTTGAGAATTTTGCACTATGACTTTCTTCTTCGGACTGGCGAGTTGGAACTGATAGATCATCTGACGATCTTCCTCTCCCCCAATACTCACTGTCCTGATCACCTTGCGCCTCGACCCTTCTATTCCTTCCTGCTCTACTCTACTCATCCCCGGCAATAAATCCTGGCTTTCCTGGTATTCTGTTTCATAAGGCACTGTATAGTCCTCAATCTGAACATTAACTTCCATCACTTCACTACGGGAGGCCGGTACAGCAGCTGTTTCCTCCCACAAGGCAGACCCTGCATTGTCATAAATGTGGGGAAAGGAGAATTCAGGTACATAAAGCACAGTTGTCCCCACTCCCAGAACAACAGCTCCCCCCAGGTACTTACTCCAGGACTTGGTTGTGCGCCAATAATCTGAATAGGTACTCATAGGCAGCGAATACATAAAAATCCCCCCTCGTTCCAAGGTATGAACGAGGGAGGATAAATAGAACATCAGCTCAGGCGAAAGAGCTGCTCACCGTTGCTCCAAGCCATCCTGGCCACTTCTTCCGGTGCAAGTCCCCTCAACTCTGAGATTCGTTTAACAACCTCTATCACATAAGCCGGCTCATTTCTTTTGCCCCTTCTTGGCTCAGGTGTCAAATAAGGAGAATCGGTTTCCACCACAAAGCGGTCTAAGGGAACATTAGTCGCAACCTCTACAGTCTGTCGATTGTTTTTATAAGTGAGAGGGCCGGCAAAAGAAAGATAAAAACCCAAATCCAAAAGAATCCTGGCCATCTCCCATGACCCTGAATAACAATGAAACACTCCACCCCATTTAGGCGGATGAGATTTAACAATTTCCAGCACATCCTGATGGGCATCGCGATTATGAATAATGATAGGCAACCCGCACAGATTGGCTAGCTCAATCTGTCGAATAAAAGCTGTTTTTTGCTCCTCCCGGGGAGATAGATCACGGTAATAATCCAGGCCGATTTCGCCCCACCCAATCACCTTTTTTTCCTCGGCCAATGCTCTCAGTTCCTCATAATCCTGATCACAGATTCCCTTAACATCATGGGGATGAATCCCAATGGCCGCATAAATATTATCGTGGTTTCGGGCGAGATCCACCGATCTTCGGGAAGAAGGCAAATCATAACCGATATTGGTAACGCGCTCCACGCCTGCCTCCTTGGCTCTGGCGATTACTTCCTCCGCGCCTTCTTCATAACGGGAATCATCCAAATGAGCGTGTGTATCCCAAATCATTTAACCCGTGCTCCTCCTGGAAGCGGATTGTCCAAGCTAAGAACTTCCAGAACTTCTCCTTCAGAAGCAGCAAGGATCATGCCCTTCGATTCAATGCCTCTCAATTTGGCAGGTTTTAAATTAGCCACCAGCACCACATGACGCCCGATCAAATCTTCAGGCACATAATGTTTGGCTATACCAGAAACTACAGTGCGTATTTCACTGCCAAGATCCACTTCCAATTTCATAAGTTTATCCGTTTTTTCCACCTTTTCGGCTTTAAGGATTTTTACCACCCGCAAATCAATCTTGGCAAAATCGTCAATCGTGATTTCCTCTTTGATCGGCTCAACCACTCTCTCTTCTGTATTCTCTGCCTTGATTTCCATATCCATTTTCGCGTCACTTCCTTCAAAATTTGCAGCTAAGGTCTGCCCCGGTTTTTCTTTATTATTTTCTTCAACTTCGAATTGAGACAGATCAACTCTGGGGAAGAGGGCTTCCCCTCTCTCCACTTGTGTGCCAGGTTTTAAAACATTCCAATGGTCACACTCCTGCCATTGAATGATGCTTTCATCGCTTCCCAGCTGTTTCACAAGCTTGGGAGTAAGCTTCGGAAGAAAGGGAGCTGTCAGGATTCCCAAAATACGAATCAACTCTGCAAATGTATAGAGGACCGTATCCAGTCGTTCTCTTTGATCTGGCTGTTTTGCCAACGCCCAAGGTGCTGTTTCATCCACATACTTATTGCACCTTGCCACCAAGCGCCAAATGTTTTCCAAGGCACCTGCCGGATCTAAAGCCTCCATCCGCGCTTCCACCGCGCCCTTTACTTCATGGCTTAATATACGCAATTCCTTTTCTAACGAAGTATCAGCACCCGGCGCAGGTAGTTTTCCTTCCCTATATTTGACGATCATCGCCAAACTACGGGAAACGAAATTCCCTAAGTCATTGGCCAGATCACTGTTTAATCTTTCCACCAAGCTATCCTCTGAATAGGTTCCATCCGTTCCCACCTGCATTTCTCTCAGCAGAAAATAGCGAATGGCATCTGAACCATAACGGCTAATTAATTCAAAAGAGTCTTGGACATTCCCTCTGGATTTAGAAATCTTTCCTCCTTCTTTGCTCAAGAACCACCCATGTCCATAAACTACCTTAGGCAATTCGATCCCCAAAGCCATCAAAATAATAGGCCAAATCACAGAGTGAAAACGGACAATATCCTTGCCCATTAAATGCACATCAGCCGGCCAATAGCGGCTGTACTTTTCTCCATCCGGATAGCCCAAAGCAGAAATGTAATTAATTAAGGCATCAAGCCATACATAAACAACATGCTTAGGATCGAACGGCACTTGAATTCCCCATTGAAAAGTGGTACGAGAAACACATAAATCCTCTAACCCCCCTTCAATAAAACGAATCATTTCATTGCGACGGGAAACAGGCTGAATAAAGTCAGGATGAGTCCGAATGTGTTCAAGCAGTCTGTCCTGATATTTCGACAATCTGAAAAAATAACTTTCTTCTTTTAATAGCTCTACTTCCCGTCCGCAGTCAGGATTAGGGCATTTGCCATCGACCAGTTTGCTTTCGGGCCAGAAAGTCTCACAGGGAGTGCAATACCATCCTTCATACTCCGATTTATAAATGTCTCCCTGATCATGAAGGCGGCAAAAAAGTTCCTGTACCACTTTATGGTGGCGCTCTTCCGTTGTACGAATGAAATCATCATAGCTGATATCCAGTTCTTCCCAAAGGCTTTTGAACCGCTCTACTACTCCATCTACATAAGTCTTAGGGTCTACCCCCTTTTCCTCTGCAGTCCTTACTATTTTTTGAGCATTCTCATCGGTCCCGGTCAAAAAGAATACATCCCTGCCTTGCATCCGCTGATAACGGGCTAAAGCATCAGCTGCGACTGTCGTATATGCCGTTCCAATGTGGGGGCTGGCATTAGGATAAAAAATAGGAGTTGTTATATAATATTTCAATGATCTCACCTCTACAAAATTCAAATAAATTCTTGGAAAAAAATTATTTATTTCGTCAAGTATAGCCCAATAAAGGATAAATATACAAGGGCCTCCCGAACCTTTTAGATTGAGAGATTCTTCTAGCATTGAACTTTCTAATTCTACTCAAATCCGCTGACAATAAATGTTTGACTTTAAATGGAATGGCTGGTATCATAAGGTTGTAAGAAATTGTCGAATAATGTTGTTAAGGAGTGGAGTAAAAGTGATGAAATCAACGGGAATTGTGAGAAAAGTCGATGAGCTGGGTCGGGTTGTTCTTCCTATCGAATTACGTCGTACTCTTGGCATTGACGAGAAGGATGCTTTGGAGATCTATGTTGATCAGGAAAAAATCATTCTTAAAAAGTATGAGCCTGCTTGTGTATTTTGTGGTAATGCCAGTGATGTACAAAATTTCCGCGGTAAAAATGTTTGCCGTGAATGTGCTTCTGCCATGGGCGAATCAGTTAACAGCACAACCAACACCGCTGTATAAGTTTGGTATTTTAAAGCATACGTTTACTTAAAAAACTTATCTATAGAAAATTTGATTTGATCACTTATTTTTTAACCAGTTTTATTCTAAAACTGGTTATTGTTTTTATAAAGACGGAGGTCATCCTTGACCTCCGTCTTTATGCATTACTTGATAGATCTCCCGCTTGCTTACGTCGAATTCTTTTGCCACTGACTTTAATGCCTCCTGGCGGCTGCTTCCTTTGCTCATTTCCTGGTTCACCGCCTTAATCCACTCTTCCGGGCCACCTTTTCTAATCTCTTTCTCCCATGGTCCGACCAAAATACAGCATTCTCCCTTCGGTGGAACCGCTTCGTATTCTTTAAGCAAGACCTGGACTTTTCCTCTTTTCACTGATTGATGAATTTTAGAAATTTCCCGCACCACTGCAGCGTCTCTGTTTCCTAAAACCGCCACCATATCCGTCAAGGTATTGGTCAACCGGTGAGGAGCCTCATAAAAAATCTGTGTAAAAGGCATGCAAGCCAATTCCTCCAGCTTCTTACGCCGCTTACCAGACTGAGCTGGCAAAAACCCGTGAAAAGCAAAACCGTCTGCAGGCATTCCTGACAGGACTAACGCCGTTAATCCTGCATTGGGTCCAGGAAGAACATCTACCTTTACTCCCTCTTTATAGCATAGCTGAATGATTTCATATCCTGGATCTGAAATCCCGGGCATCCCAGCATCAGAAATCAGTGCAACGGTTTTTCCTGCTTGAAGGGACTCCACCAGCTCAGCAGACCGCTTTTTTTCATTGTGTTCATGATAACTGATCATCGGTGTATGAATTTCATAATGATCCAGTAACCTCCGGGAATGGCGGGTATCTTCTGCTGCAATTATATCGGCCTGCTTCAGAGTTCGCAAAACTCGCAAAGTGATGTCTTCCATGTTACCAATTGGAGTGGCACAAACATAGAGAGTGCCGCTTTCCAGCATCATTAATCCCCCTTATCAATCTTTGCGCAGTAAGGCCATACAAAACAAGCAATCTCCCTCTTGCAGAGGCTGTCCAAAATGAAGATGGCAAATATGAAATCCTTCCTTGTAAAGGCGAATGAGATTCTCCGTTGCCACTCCCTGAAGCTGTTCCGCGTTAGCCAGCACCCGCTGAGTCTCCCTTTCCGGAAGCGCCAGCTCCCTCTTTAAACGCACATTCTCTTCTTCCAGAGCCAGCACATAAGGACGCAAGCGGTGAACTTCCTCCAGCAAGGAATGAAGCCTTTCCTCTACTTCTAATAGAGCTTGAGCCAATTGACTCATACTCGCTCACCCTTTCCTTTGCCTTTATTGCCGTCCCCTTTCTTTTTATGATTCCTATTAGGCCCGCTGACCGGTTTACCTTTCCCTTCATCTAAGACTACACCCTCTTCGTTAAACAACTCCAGAAGAGCGCGGTCTTCAATAACCTCTTCATCTTCCCGGTGACAACCGCTTCCACAGTAAGAGCAATTTTCGTACTTCAAGCAGCACATCAAACGTCCGCAGATCCCGGAAATTTTCGTAGGATTAAGAGACAATCTCTGGTCTTTGGCCATCCGGATAGAGACAGGTTCAAAATCTCCGAGAAAGGAAGAGCAACATAGAACCCGGCCGCAAGAACCGATGCCGCCAAGCATTTTCGCTTCATCCCTGACTCCAATCTGGCGCAGTTCGATTCGAGTGCGAAAAACGGCGGCCAGATCTTTTACCAACTCACGGAAATCCACTCTGCCTTCGGCCGTAAAAGAGAAAATAATCTTATTGCCGTCAAAGGTGTATTCTACATCCACTAGTTTCATTGGCAAATTATGATCCGCTATTTTCCTTAACCCAATTTGGAAAGCTTCTTTCTCTTTTAGCTGATTTTGTAGCAAAATTGCTTCATCGTCCTCCGTAGCCTTACGGATCACATGCTTGAGAGGCATCACAACCTCTTCTTCTTTTACTTCACGAGAAGGGAGGACGATCTCTCCGAATTCAATTCCCCGCGCTGTTTCCACAATTACATTATCATTAACAGCCAAAGCTAATTGTCCCGGAGCAAAATAATATATCTTCCCCGCTTTTTTAAAGCGAACACCCACCACCTCAACCACAAAGATTCCCTCCTTAATCAAATAAACTCAAAGCCAAAACTTCCAGCACTAATCTGGGGTTGGCCTGATCCTTTAAAGCTCCCATGGCTTCTCCTACTGCCAAAAAAGCTTTAGGATCCGCCTTGCCACTCTTTACTTCTTCCCTTATTTGTACTGCCATAACCTGCAGATAAAGCGGGGCCTCCCCTTTTTCCAGAGGAAAAAGGGCAGATAATTTCAAGAAATCCCGGGAATTAACAGCTTCCCAAAAAGCCCTCGTCCATCCTTCAATTTTAGCCACCCCCAGGCTCAGAACCTCTTCAGCCAGATTGGCCTCGTGTCCGCTCAACGCAAAGGCCGCCCGAACCTCTTCCTGAGTTTTTTCTGCAAAAACATGGCTCTGATCAATCCATTCTTGAGCAGAAAGAGCGGGGAAGTATATACTCTGCGCTCTGCTCTGCAAGGTAGGCAGAATTCCCTCTCCATTATCTGCACTGAGAATAATTAATGTATTCGGTGGCGGCTCCTCCACTACCTTTAATAAAGCATTCCCCGCCGGTAAAGTTAAGGTATCCCCTTTCTCCAATAAAAAAACCTTACATCTTCCTTCATAAGGAGGGCGATAAACTTTTTGCTGCCAAGCCAAAATTTGCTCTATTCCTAATGTACTCTTAGTGGATTCAATTTTCAGCACATCAGGATGATTCCCTGAAGAAATTTTATGACAGCTGGAACACTGTCCGCAAGGCCTGCGTCCTGCTTCATCCAGACAATTAAGAATTTTGGCCAAATACCAGGCAAAAGAACATCGCTCACTCCTACTCCCACCGTGGAACAATAGGAAATGAGCTAATTTCCCCTGGCTAGCAGCCTTAACCGTTAATTCCAAAGCTTTATTCATAACATCACACTTTATAAGTCTCATCGATCGTTAATACAAAAACCGTAGCCCCACCCACCGGGACCTGAAGGGGAAAAGGAATGTTTGCATCGGCCGGTCCAATGGTCGGCGGTTGAATCTGGGGATGGGTTTCTTCTCTCTTCCGGCACGTCTGCCGAATCAGCTCAATGAGAAAATCCAGGCGCTCTTGCTCAATTCCTATTAACAAAGTAGTATTCCCTGAACGAAGGAAACCTCCCGAACTGGATAAGCGGGTTGCACTAATGTGCTCTTTCGTCAGTCGCTGCAGTAATTTTCCTGCATCTTTGTCCTGAACAATAGCAATCACCATTTTCATCCCATTATCCCTCCTCAACCACTTGGATCTTTCTTTCTTCCTTTCCTTGCCACCCTAAAAAATTCCTGTCACCAATAAACTGCAACGCCTCCATCACCTCATAAGTGATCTCCTCTCCCGCCACAATCCATGGAATTCCAGGTGGATATGGGGAGATTGTTTCTCCACAAATTTTTCCCAAACTATCTCGTAAGGGGATTGATTTCTTTGAAGCTAAAAAGGCTTCTCTGGGCGTTAGCTTTTGTGGCGGAATCGGTAGCATCTTTAACGTTTCTCTTATACTACAGCTCTTTTCCTGCGTTCCAGAGTGTTCAAACTTTGCCCATCGGATCAGAGCTTCCAGCCCTTTCCTCAAGGCTGCTACATCCTCAGCGGTATTTCCGATTCCCAGCAGAAATAGAATATTCTCCTGATCCCAAAATTCCGGTTCTAATCCATGTTCCCGGCGCAGATAATCTGCACAAGCCGCTCCATTTAAACCTAGAGAACGAACATTGATGAGAATCTTAGACCAATCGATTTCTCCAATCCCATAGGTACCCGCATCATTCTCTCCTAAAAGCCTAATCTTATTGGCAACTTGATCGTGAAGATTTTTTACTTCATAATTCAACTCACTCCACCGCTCTTCCTGAAGGGCAAATTCTCCTGCCATTTCAAGGGAAGAGAGCAGCAAATAATTAGGACTAGAAGATTGTAACAGTTCTAAACTTTGCCGCAGCCTTCTTCGATCTACCCGATTCCCCTGCACATGAAGAATTGCTCCCTGGGTTAGGGCACTCAAGGTTTTATGGGCACTGTTAAGCACTAAGTCAGCACCCACCTTTAGCGCGCTTGGTGGAAAAAGGCCATTCAGATAATGGGACCCATGAGCCTGATCTACCAATAACGGCACTTTAGCTCCTTTTCTATCCCTTTCTCCAACCCATTGACCCAAAGGAGGCAAAGTTCCGTAATAGGTGGGGTAAGTTAGCTGGCACCCCAAGTAATTCTCCCATTGAATGGATCTGGGCAAAAAAGTCCCTAAAGGTAAATTAAAATCAGGATGAATGACTGGTTCTATATAGTCAGGCTTCAGTCCAGCCAGAACTAGAGCCCCGACTACCGATCGATGAGCCTGACGCTCAACCAGTACTTTCCTATTCTCCTTATCATGCAAGGCCATCATCATTGCCTGATTTCCGACTGTACCACCGTTAACCAAAAAGAAACTCTCTTCTGCACCAAAAATTTCAGCACATCGTTCCTGTGCCTCCCTAATGATTCCGTCAGGTGCATGAAGTACATCCAACCCTGGCAATTCCGTTAGATCAAAATCGGGAAACGCCAGATTAAAAAAAAACTCCCGTCGTCCTTTATGTCCGGGAGTGTGGAAAGACCGCAAACCTTGCTTTTGGTATTGCTGCAATCCTTCGCTAAGGGATGGCAATTTATATACCCCCAAACTCATCTTACACATAAGATTACACTTTATTTTATCATATAGAGGGGGATTTTTCATCCAAACTGGGATGTTTTCCATTCTTAATGTGTTTAGTCCACGTAAATAGCTTAAGCCTTTTTATTCCAGACAATAGCTTTCTGTATCCAGCTAAAGGCATGGTACCGGAATCAAGTATTGATTGCTCACATTTTTTACAGATAAATTTACCATGCAGGTAAAAGCCTTCATAAAGGCCCCCTTGAGGCGGCTGTCCACAAAGACAACAAACCGGATAGATTCTTCCCACTTTATTTCCACCTTTTACTTTTTTTATTTAGCATTAGTTTCTCCTATCTATTAGTATTACCAAGTTTCATTCTCAAATATCAATAATTGAACTTTATTACTGAAAATTTGGTAAGCCGTTACGAGTTGACCCACCATACGTATTTATAACCTCAATATCGACGCTTACAGGCACATCAGCTAATTTCTCCTCCCACTGATCCTTTACCTGTTTCCAATATTCCGGGTATTTCTGTTCTATTTTTCTGCCCAGTCCTAAAAAATCCACCTTCAATGCCTTGGACTTACTAATCGTACTTTCACATTCTTTTTTTATCTCATCTTCAAATGCAACTTCAGCTTTACTAATAAAGTCTTTATATTGTTCCAGATTCATTGATCCTTCATTGTGAACCTCCTGTATTAACGATTTGACTTTGATCTTGTACTGGACTCCGATCTTCCCGTCAATTTCCTTTGCACTATATTTTGTTTTAGCTTCTGTCACATCGCCGCCTACGCTGATCCCGTTGTCCATTTCCCCTTCTAGAAAGACCTCAACAACTTGATCATCCAGCCACATGAATCCTCTAGTCTCCTGTACAGTAAGATAGTCTTTCAATCGATCTTTATCCAGTACTGCGCCACCTCTAAATTGAAATTCCTGAGGCTCATCATCCTTCCCCTCATATTGAACTTTTTCTTCGTTTGGTTTGAGATAATCCACTACTGGCAGCACCATGGCGGCTTGTTCCCTTTCCATCAGAGGTAGAAAATGGTCCAGCTCAGCATTAGGTATGGCCGAGTCTTTATTACTATTATCAATAATTCTCAGTAATGAAATACTGGACGCTTGCCCTACTCTGGTTTTGACATTGAGAATATCTTTAGCCTTACCCGGCGTAATAATAAGACTTATGGTGGGTCGAAAAATATAATTGCGTTGAAGAAAATCCGCTGCCTCGTTCAAGCCTTTATCCCGGGCTAATTTATCACCAAAGACAACCACTTTCATGGTCCCCATAAACGGTTGTTTATATAAAATGGAATAGAGCCTATTCATACTTTCTTTGATACTGGCTGCTTCCACGCTCACGGTCCAGCTGTCGCTCTCTCCGCTATTGCTCCCCTTTTTAGGCAATACTACCTGATAAGTGATGAGATAAGTTCCAGGGGTGGAACCTTCGTCAATCCCTAAGGCCATTACCCAGGCCAATTCATCCACTTCTCTTTGCCCCCAGCACCCCCCTAAAAATATCATACTTATCATCATCACGACGGCTACAATCTTATTTCTCATGCTTTTTTTCTCCTCTTCCAGAGGTTCATAACCCATAACGCCGGTATCCACATGCCAATAAAGGGAAGGATTATAAAATTATCTAACGTTTTTGCTTCTAAGAAAAAATCAATCCCTCGCGTCGTAACAATTGCCACTGATATATATATGATAACCAAAGCAATCTTCCAAAGGTTGGATTTCAAATTAAATAAATACGTGAAGGCCCAAAATGAAGCAAAAAACAAAGAAGCGGATTTTATGATAAACGCACCGATTCCCACCATCTCCATGATTGATTCTCCACCGGCGAGCGTATGCTTAAGAGATACCATTTTAGAAAGCACCACAAGGGGAAAAGTAAACCGCACTGCTACCTCATAGCTAAAAACCATGATCAATACACTCATAAAAATTGTGACGGCAAGCCCAACAACTACAGCAGTTGTACACAAACTTTTAAACAAATTTTTTTGAGACTTCTTGTCATTAGGCAAAAACGGAAGAAGCATCGCAAGAACACCAATATACTCCAGACTCTGGGGAAGGACTTGCACCGTCCCTTGTAAAACAGGTTTCAGGCCGTTATTCAACAGTGGAAACAACTCACCTTTTTCAAAATGAGGAATAGTAAAGGTAAGGACCGTTATCAGCATAAGGAAAGTAAACGGAAGCACAACCTCTGTGAATCTTCCCAAAACCTCAATTCCGGCCCATCCTAGCATCAATACCAATAAGGCAATCGTTAAATGAAAAATCCAAGCAGGCGTTAAGGGCATACTGGAATTCGCCAGTATAATTCCCGGTTGGGATAGTACCAGGCCGCCCAGATATGTAAATACTAAAGCAAATAATACTCCAATCCCTTTTCCAATCCATTTGCCGAAAACCTTTTCCGAGACCTGGAGCAAATTATCCCCTGGATAATCGTTCATTAAAGCAATTACCATATAGCCGTAAGGAATAATCAATAGAAGCCCCGGGAGCATGCACATCCAGCTATCACGCCCTGCCACCAAAAGGACAAGAGTAGGCACATGAACCAGTAAGGTTGAAACAATAATCGCCATGGCCAACAGTCTGAATTGTAAAGGAGACAAGCGTTCCATTATTTTTTCCTCCTGGAATGTGGCTCTGCCACATCAATGAAATCGGGTCGTCGCTTCAAAGCCCACCAGGGGGCCCGTACAAAGGTATCCTGCAAGAAAGTCCGTAGATGGAAAGGTGCCAGAGGGCTCAGGTAAGGCACTCCAAACGAACGGAGGCTGACCAAATGAATGAGCAGAGTATACAGGCCAAAAGCTATTCCATAAAATCCCAACATTCCTGACAATAAGATCAGGGGAAAGCGCACCAAACGAATCCCGATTGCCAAATCATAAGACGGAATGGCATAGCTGGACACTGCGGTAATTCCCACAATGATAACCATAAAAGGGCTGACCAGGCTGGCCTTTACTGCCGCATCACCTATGACCAATGCGCCTACAATTCCAATCGTGGATCCAATCGGTTTAGGCAAACGAAGCCCGGCTTCCTGCAAGATCTCCAAAATAACGGTCATTACAACAGCTTCCGCCAAGGCCGGAAAGGGAACTCCATCCCGCCCTGCCGCGATACTTAAAGCCAGGGCCGTTGGCAAAATCTCGTGGTGAAACGTGGTAACAGCAATATAGATCGATGGCGCCAAAATTGAAATGACTGCTCCAATATAACGTACCATTCTCACCAATATTACAATCATCGTCCGCTCATAGTAATCTTCGCTGACTTGGAAAAAATCACTTAAAACGACAGGTACCATCAGACCGATCGGGGTCCCATCCACCAAAATCCCCACTTTACCCTCCAGCAATCCTGCTGCCATAACATCAGGGCGCTCTGTATAGCTAATCTGAGGGAAAGGCGAATAAGGCACATCTTCAATCATCTCTTCCAAATAAGCCGATTCGAGTACCCCATCAATTTTAATCTTTTTTAAGCGTTTCAATACTTCCGATACCATGTCCGGTGCCGCGATTCCTTCCAGATATGTGACCACGACATTGGTATTCGTAATATCCCCGATAGTCATAGACAGCAAGCGCAGCGAAGGATGCTTGAGCTTGCGGCGAAGCAGTGTTGTATTGATGCGGAGAGTTTCCGAAAATCCTTCCCTTGGCCCTCTTACCACGGCCTCCGTTTCCGGTTCAGCTACTCCCCTGTTTGGCCAGCCCCTGGCGCCGACCACCAACGCTTTAGGTGTTTCCCCAAAAAACAGCACTGCATCACCAGACAAAACAGCTGTATAGGCCTCTTCAACTTTTTCCACAGTTTTGAGCTCCACCCCAGGGAGAAAATTCCGTTCGCATTCCTCCAGGATGTTTTTTTCCGTCAAAGTTTTTATTTTGGGATTCTGGGGCAGATCAACCATTAAAACGCGCAGAATAAACTGATCTAAATAAATTTTATCGATCATCCCATCAATAACCGCCAGCATCACATGAATGTCCTCTTCGCCGGCAATAAAGAATTCACGGAAAATCACGTCACTGCTTTTTCCCAATATCTCTTTAATCTTACTGGCAGATAAAGGAGCGTCCTGATCCTTGACTACTGTTTCTTCCGGAGGTTTTCTTGCTACTTTCACATCCTCAGGGCGAACCGTCAGGTCTTTCATCATATTTATAAAGTTTTTCCAAACAGGCATTGACTCCCCTCCATTCTGGATTATTTTGTCCTATCTTTTCATGGTTATACCCATGATCTGTATTACATAAAGGCTCAATCTTACAATCAAAAAGACGCTTAGGAGATCAAAATTAGATCTCGGAAGCGTCTTTTTTGCCAATATCGCTTATTACTTATCAGAATTAACGTGCTCCAGACTGGGGGCCTCCATGGCAGGAAGAGTTTTCGGCACAGCCTGAGCATCCGCATCCGCACGAAGTTCCATTTTTGTGCCCTTTATACGTTTTATATCCTGCAAAAATTATCACAGCTAAAACAACAGCACCAATAATATAAGTGCCCATATTATATCACCGCCTTTTTATCGGAAGTCCTCACTAACTTGTCATTGGATTTACTTGGTTTTCTGAGGAGAAGGAACAACAGTGCCGCGGTAAGGATGATTGCTACGGCAGCACCAGGACCAAATCCGCCTCCCGTAAACAGCATCCCCAATTGATAGGTAATTAAACCGATCGTATAAGCGAACAATGTTTGATAACCAACCGCGAACCAGGTCCATTTCGTCGAGGCCATCTCACTCTTTACTGCTCCAATCGCGGCAAAACAAGGAGCGCAAAGGAGATTGAAGATCAAAAAGGTATATGCAGCTAGAGGGGTAAATGCCGCCTGAAGGTTTCCCCAAATTTGTGCTCCATCTTCAGCCACTTCACTGAAACCGTAAAGAATACCGAAAGTTCCCACTACATTTTCTTTGGCAATCAATCCGGTGATCGTTGCCACTGCCGCCTTCCAATCTCCCCATCCCAAAGGAGCAAAGATCGGAGCAATAACATTCCCAATAGAAGCCAGAATTGAGTCTTCAATATCAACCATCTGCATAGACCAGCTGAAGGAGCTGAGAAACCAAATCGCTACCGAAGCAAGCAAAATAACGGTACCGGCCTTTTTAGCGAAAGCCTTGGCTCTCTCCAGCATATGAAGAAGTACGCTTTTTACCGCCGGAATGTGATAGGCAGGTAATTCCATCACAAAAGGTGCAGGATCACCAGCAAAAGGTCTTGTTTTCTTTAAGATAATACCGGAAACAACGATTGCCGCCACACCGAGAAAATAGGTTGAGGGAGCTACCCAAACCGATCCGGGGAATAACGCACCGGATATAAGTGCAATGATAGGCAGCTTTGCACTGCAGGGAATAAAAGTTGTTGTAATAATTGTCATTCTCCGGTCCCGTTCATTTTCAATGGTCCGGCTGGCCATAATGCCTGGAACGCCGCAGCCTGTTCCAATCAAAATGGGAATGAATGATTTGCCGGACAAACCAAACTTTCTGAAAATGCGATCCATGATAAAAGCAATCCGGGCCATATAACCGCAGTCTTCCAAAATAGCCAGGCAGAGGAACAATGTCATCATTTGAGGCAAAAAGCCAAGTACTGCTCCCACACCGGCGACAATGCCGTCCAAAATCAGGGAAGTAAGCCAGTCCGCCGTGCCTACACTTGCCAGAAATCCACTTACTGCATTAGGTACGATCTCACCAAAAAGAGAATCATTGACCCAATCTGTCATCCATCCTCCAACAGTGGAAATAGATAGATAGTAGACTAAGAAAATTACGGCAGCAAATATAGGTAAAGCCAATACACGGTTTGTCACAAAAGCATCAATCTTATCCGAAGTCGTCAGCTTATCCTTATTTTTCTTGCGCACCGCCTGTTTCATTACTTTAGCAATGTAAGCATAACGTTCACTGGTAATAATACTTTCACTTTCGTCGTCCAACTCTGCCTCACACTGGGTGATTATCTTTTCAATCCGGTCTTTGGCATCACCTGGCAGTGACATTTGTTCTTCTACCTTAGAATCCCGTTCAAACCATTTGATTGCCAACCATCGCTTATTTATTCCGCCCGCATGTTCTTTCAGCTCATCCTCGATTTGGGTCAAAGCTTTTTCTACAAACTCAGAAAAAGTATGTCTCGGAGAGGATTTTGCTTTTTTTTGGGCCAGTTGAATCGCCTTCTCCGCTACTTCCTTTGTCCCGATTCCTTTTAAGGCAGAAGTTTCAACCACTTCACACCCTAAAGCCTCCCCCAGCTTTTTTGTATCAATCACGTCCCCATTTTTACGTACCACGTCAATCATATTCAAGGCCATAACAACCGGGACACCAATCTCAGTAAGTTGGGTAGTCAAATACAAATTTCGCTCAATATTGGTTGCATCCACGATGTTGACAATAACATCAGGCCGCTCATTAATAAGATAATTCCGGGAAACCACCTCTTCCAAAGTATAAGGAGAGAGTGAATATATCCCCGGCAGGTCCTGGATAATTACTTCTTTATTGTGGCCTTTTAGCCAGCCTTCTTTCTTCTCTACCGTAACCCCCGGCCAGTTTCCCACATATTGTGAGCTGCCAGTCAGATGATTAAACATCGTTGTCTTTCCACTGTTAGGGTTTCCGGCAAGGGCAATCTTGATTTTAGTTGGCATAGTTCCTTTCCTCCTAAACTGGCATCAAACGCCTAAAATCCGCTCATTGCCAATAACAAAAATTCTCTTCTTTATAAATGATTATCATTATCATTATTAGTTCTTAAAATAAAGCCTATTTGCGATTATAATTATCAACTAGGACACCTAATCAACCTATCGCTGCAAGCCACTTTACATTCTGATCATAATATTTTCCGCTTCTGTTTTCCGAAAACTGAGTTCGTATCCGCGCAGATTAACCTCAATGGGATCGCCCAGTGGAGCTACTTTGCGGACTAAAATCTCCGTACCTCTCGTCACGCCCATATCCAGCAGCCTTCTTTTAATTGCTCCTTCACCGGTGATTTTAGCCACCACGCCTTTATCACCAGGGCGCAAATCTTTCAGCAGCTTTTCTGCCATTGATCCACCCCTCCTCCTTTGGATGATTTTATTTAAACAGCCTCAACAAAAATCCTTTGAGCAAGTCCTTTGTTGATTGCCAATTTTGACCCTTTCACGCGAATGATCAAATCACCATTAATCTCTGACAGTACTAAAATAGGAGTACCTGAAACAATTCCAAGACCCTCTAGAAAAGTTTTGGTTTCTTCTTTCACTTTAAAGTTCCTGACTACTGCCTCTTTTCCCACATTCAACATCGTCAAAGGCATTGTTCCAACCCCCTTTTATCATCTCTCCTTTAAAGATAGAATAAATGATAATCAATGTCAATACTTTTTTTAACAATAACACCTGTACCGATATTGCAAATCACTATCAAATTTAGACTCTAAACCAAAAAATGTGTAAACGAAAACTTTCGCTTACACATTTCCATACATCAAAACATTCTCCAAAAGGAAGCTTATGATTAGCTGCGTTTCACTCTGCCCACGCTGATCGCTGCATCAGGACATACAATCTGACACATCCCGCATCCCGTACAGCCGATCTCTTCCGTGACCTGCGGAATCGGAGTTCCATATACCCCTAAATTATCTGACCATGCCAAGGTTTTCACCGGGCATTTCTCGATACACAATCCACAGCCTTTACATAAACGGGGGAAGACGGTCAACCGTGAACGAGTTCCTTCAAAAATCACTGCTTTATCTGTTAACGACATGCCCTTTCCTCCTTAAATACCTCGAATCTATTGATTACAAATGCCAGATCCTTTCACTTGACTATCTGTCTATACTACAGGAGACCGGCCACCAATTCTGCCCCTCTTTCCAGGGCCCGGTAATTCATTTCCCGCAAAGCCGGATTCTTTTCGAATTTATAGCTTAACTTCTTTTCCAAAGCCCGCTTGGCCTGCTCCAGTTCCAGTACACCTGTGGCCCTTAGGGTGGCCCCTAAAATTATCACATTAAAGACTCTGGGATGAAGCTCTTCTTTTGCTACCTTTAAGGCCGGTATGGCCAAAACCTTTTTGGCCTGAGCAGGTAAATAACCTTCCGCGTCCTCAATGGACGCATCATATAAAAATACGGTCTGGGAACCTACATATTGTCCTGTCCTTTGAATAGCCCGATCACTTAAAGCGATCACAATATCCCCGATTTCAAATTTAGGTGCTCCAATCTGCTCATCGGAAATCTGACAAAAGGCAATTGATACTCCACCTCTTTGTTCTACTCCGAAGTTAGGAATATAGAGAGCTTCCTTTCCTTCATCATAGGCCGCATTCGTCATGATCTGCGCTACGGATTGAATTCCCTGACCGCCCTCACCGGCCAAAGCAATCTTCACAACCTTTGCCATGCTTATTCCTCCTTCTCTGCCGGCACCTTGATCTCACCGACTTTAAAGTATTTCGGCATTTCATTTTCCACAAAAGCCCAAGTGTCTTTAGCATTGGTTGCCCAGTTGGTCGGACAGGATGATAAAATCTCAACAAAAGAAAATCCTTTACCCGCCATCTGATTGGCCAGGGCACGTTTAATAAAAGTTGTGGTCTGACGCACGTTGGCCACTGTTCCTCTAGCCACATAGGCCCCTTCTCTGGCAATCGCTGCGACCATCTCCGGCCCCTGCATCGGATACCCGGTCGCTTCCACATCCCTGCCATAAGGTGAGGTCTCAGTCTTCATTCCCGGCAAAGTAGTAGGAGCCATCTGACCACCGGTCATGCCGTAATTGCAATTGTTGACCAAAATGGCTGTAATCTTCTCATTGCGGGCCGCCGCATTGACCAAATGCTGGGATCCAATAGCATAACCGCCCCCATCTCCCATATAGGCAATCCCTATTCTATCCTCCCGTGCCCTTTTAACTCCAGATATCACCGGAGTGGTCCTGCCATGATGGGTTTGGACCGTATCACAATTAAAGAAATCCCAAGCCAATAACGAGCATCCGATATCACAACCGAAAACCACTTTGTCCTGAATTCCCAATTCATCAATGGCATTTCCCAATGCTTTTAATACCAAACCATGCCCACATCCCGGACAGAATTTATGAGGTTTCGTCTCCTGCCGCCAAGATTTCGGCATCACTAATTCCTGTTCCATCTTTCGCCCTCCTTACTCTGCACCAAGCAGCTTTTCCGCTTCTGCTATGACTTCTTCCACTGTCACACCCATACCTGGTTTCAGCAGGTTGTAAATGGGCGTTGAATCCCCATACAACCCTTCCTTAACCATGCGGACCAGTTGGCCCTCCGCTGACTCAACCACCAGCAGTTTATCAGCATGTTTTACAGCTTCGATCATAGCGGGCACAGGAAAGGGGCGTACCGTGATCGGACGGAAATAACCCGCCTTAATGCCTCGGGTTCGCAATTCCTGAACAGCCATTTTCACTGAACGGCTCACAATTCCATGGGCGATAATTACAAGTTCAGCATCTTCACAACTTTCCTGTTCATGTTCCATCAATTCAGGAGCAATCCTGTCATATTCCTGCTGATGCTCTTTAACCACCCGATATAGCTCTTCTTCGGTATTAAAAGTATTGCGCAAATGCACTGGATCCCGATCAGATCCAGGCATTCCTGCTTTCCCTAACAAAGGCTCGGTAGACACCATTTCAATCCCTTTTGATTCAGGATCATAGATAGTAAGGGACTCACGCATTTTAGCCTGGTATCCGTCTCCCAGAATAAAGGTAGGAAAGCGGTAGGTCCATGCCACATTAAAGGCTTTGATGGTATAATCAAATAATTCTTGATGATTCGCGGTAGAATAAACAATCCTATGTCCTTCTCCGTTTCCCCCGAACGTCGTTAACGTCAGTTCCTGCTGTGAATAAATCACCGTAGCTGTTGAAGGCCCCCCTCTTTGCTGGATGATCATCACCGTCGGAATGCGCATCATTTCCGCCATAGAGATTGATTCCTGCATCAGCACGTTTCCAGGCCCCCCGGTGGCGGTAAAAGCTCTGGCCCCGGATAAAACTCCACCTACCGTTGTAAAGCCGGCAGAAATTTCATCCTCTGTCTGCAAGAACTTCTTTTCATATTTGGGCGCCAGCCTTGTCCAGTAATGCATAATCTCATTTTGCGGTGTAATAGGATAACCATACATAATGTCAGCCTGAGCGGCCAAACAGGCCCAAGCGACCACTTCATTTCCGGTCATAAAGGCTCTCTTTTCCCCTTGAATCGGTTTTTCCGACATCCCAATTCTCCTCTCTCTCCAAATGACTGAATAAATTATTGCATAAATTGCTCCTATTTAAGGATATGAGTTACCAAAAAGCCCTGGGCATAAATCTTTCCATGTAGCGGACCGGGTGTCCAGTAACATCATAATCCCCTAATTGGCCCTTGAAACGAATATCGGCCGTGGTTGCCACTACAGGTAAGTGCATCTTTTCTCCAATGGCTGCAACGACCCTGGCCCCATTCTGAATAAATGCCAAATCAGTATCATCCCCTAAATGGGAATTATTAATCAAACCATGAAGAGGTCCTAAACTCATTACATACTCCAACATCTCCTCATAGCTTCCTGTCAGGGGGCGTCCCAGATTCAATACGGCCAGGATTCTCAGATCAGGATCATCCCATGCTCCTTCTATCAAATTGAGAGTTTGAGCACCCTTGACTCCATAGCCGATATCCAAAATAATATGACCCGGACGCTTCAGAACCCACCGCATTTCCGGCCGAATTACCGAACCTGCTTCACCCAGACCCGTAGTGTCCTCCGTCCTCCACGCCACAACTGCCAGTCCTTTGGCTTCCAGCTCTTCCTTGATCGGGCGCAGGGTGTAGACAGGCTCTACCGTGTCCAGATCAACCAGGGTTATCTGCTCTTCATTCCGGCTATTCCCTAAAATCTCCAACGCGCGATTAACAGCACATTCACTTTTGCCGCTGGCATATTCACCCACATAAGCTTCAACCCATCTTTTCAGTCTTTTCACACCCATTCTTTTCTGGAGCAGGACATCTTAATACCAATGCTATAAAGAATAAAAAGAAAGGAACTATCCGGATAGTTCCCTTCTCAGGATTACTCCATTTATTCAATTAGTATACTGTCTGATTATTCCGAAAGTCAAGTCAAGAAAAGAGTCTATACTGTATACATTAAATACCCAGTACCTGCAAAGCTGCTAAAGCCAATACCCCAGGAAACCCCAGCATTCCTACAAGGATTACCGTAAAAACATTAATTGGAATGGCAAAGCCCAAAAGACTAAGGAGAAGATCACATAACCATAGCCCCACCAGACCTCCCAGAACATGGATTCCCGCTTTTAAAAATGCCCCTGGCTTTTTCAGGGAAGATCTGACTACCATTGCCATAAGTACAAGAAACAAGCCAAGAAAGACAAACGTCATGGTCCTTCTCTCCTTTACCCTCAACTATTGCATTCTATGCAAAGCTTGGACAAAGAAGAACCTGACCAGATAACTTATAACTTGCTTATCTCTTTATCTTTCCTTCCGAAATAAGGAATTCCATGGTCGGAAATATAGGTGCCGAGCAGAATTAAGACTGCTCCTCCTGCTGCCAGCGGCGTAATCCTCTCTCCCAAAATCACTACTGCAGTAATGATCGTGACTAAAGGAATCAGATAGATATAACTGCTGGTCTTGACCACCCCAATCATATTAACAGCCATATTCCATAATACAAAGCATAGTGCGGAAGCGATCAAGCCTAAGAACAAAATATTGGGCAATACTCCGGGAGTCCATAATTTAGCCGGGGCTAAATTTCCTTGCATCAGCCATACGCAGGGCAAGGTCGTCAGCAGCCCATAAAAAAAGATTTTCCGAGTCGTATAAATGTAGCTGTATTTGTCTCCCACTTTCTTCAAAAGGATGGAATAAAACCCCCATACGACTGCAGCCCCAACCGCAAGTAAATCCCCTAAAGGGTTGAGCTTGAGCATGAAGTGACCGTTGAAAATCACTAACGCAATTCCCCAGATCGCCACAAAAAAACCAATACCAATACTAGCCTTAAATTTCTCATCCTTAGTAAAGCAATGAGCCAAAATCGCTGTAATTATAGGAGCTACCGATACAAGAAGCCCCACATTGGATGTTGATGTATACTGGAGAGCAATATTCTCCATAAGAAAATAGAAAGACACTCCGCTAAGCCCTAACCCTAAAAAAACTGCTTCCTCTTTCCAACCCGAACTGCGTATCCATTTGGGAAAAATAATCCATAGCACTCCGTAAGCAATTAGAAAACGATAAAAGAGGATCTCAACCGGTTGGAGATCCTCAAGCAAAACCTTTGTTGATATAAAGGTTGTTCCCCAGACTATTGCTGTAAATAATGCCATCCCATGGCCCAATAACTGCTTATTTTTCATGCCTGTTTACTACCGCCTTAACAATCTGATTCAAAGTTATAACGTTCTACGGCCCTCCAAAGCCCTGGCAATGGTCACCTCATCGGCATATTCCAAATCTCCCCCTACCGGCAGACCATGAGCAATGCGGGTCACCTTAATACCCATCGGTTTCAGAAGGCGGGCCAAGTACATCGCCGTAGCCTCTCCTTCCACCGTAGGGTTAAGCGCCATTACCACCTCAGATAGTCCATCAAGGCGTTGAAGCATTTTTCCGATGGTCAATTGGTCAGGCCCAATGCCATCCATCGGAGAAAGGACTCCATGCAAAACATGGTAGAGTCCTTTAAATTCCCTTGTCTTCTCTAACGCTACCACATCCCGCGGCTGTTCCACAATACAAAGCAGGCTGTGATCACGCTGATCGCTGCTGCACAGAGGGCAAGGATCCCTGTCAGTAAAATTACAGCATATAGAGCATTCTGTAATTTTCTGCTCAGCACCCTCAATCGCTTCTGCCAGCGATAGAGCGGTTTGAGGATTTTGCAGCAAATAGAAAGCCAGCCGGCCAGCCGTTTTAGGCCCTATTCCCGGCAACCGTGCCAATTGAGCAATTAATTCGGATAATGGCTGAGGGTATTGCAAAAAATCCATATCTTACCTAGAAAAGTCCGGGGATCTTTAAGCCGCCCGTTGCTTTTTCCATCTCTTCCGCCACCATCTCCTGGGCCTTGCGTAACCCTTCGTTTATCGCTGCCTTCACCAAATCTTCCAGCATTTCCACATCTTCCGGATCCACAGCCTCCGGCTTAATTTTCAGCTCCAGCACTTCCATATTCCCATTGGCAGTTACCTGCACCGCTCCCCCGCCAACCGAAACTTCAACTGTCTTTGTCTTTACCTCTTCCTGAACCTTCATCATATTTTCTTGCATTTTTTGGGCCTGTTTCAGCATTTGCCCCATATTGCCCATACCGCCTGCACCTTTAAATCCCATAATCTTGTCCTCCTTAATTTAATTCTTTTTAACCACTACCAAATCAGGGCCGAATAAATC
>JAEWCM010000175.1 GCA_023390635.1 Bacillota bacterium | reverse complement strand
AAATGAACATCTGGAATAACCAAGGTGACCCGGGTATATTGTATGATGCTCAGGGAACAGTAGTATCGGAAAAATAAATTATTACTATTAGGAGCAACTGGGGCTCCGTTACCTCATCCGCGGCTTCCCTTGCTAAGTTCCTCCATGTGACCTATAATACAAGTTAATAATTTAACTTCTTATACGACACCACGGCACTAAGAAGGATTTTGCTAAAAAGCATCTATAGATAAGACAGAAGCATCTGTATGTAATGGATTATACGATTGGAGGAAAGCTATGCCAGATATTACGAAAGAAGTATTTAACAATTATATGGACAAGTACAGTCAAATCTGCAAAGAACACAGCACCGTCGACACCAGCCAATATGAGGTCCATGGTGTAAAGCGAGGTCTCAGAGACAAGAATGGCAAGGGAGTCGTAGCCGGACTCACCAATATCTCTCTGATCCAGTCTTATAAGGAAGTAGACGGGAAAAGCGTCCCCTGTGAGGGAAAATTACTTTACCGCACTTATGATATCATTGATTTGGTGAAGGGTTTTGTTAACAATCGGCGCTACGGTTTTGAAGAAACCACCTATCTCCTGCTATTTGGTTCTCTTCCCAATGTGGAGCAATTGACAGAGTTCAAGAGAGTCCTGGCCAATTCTATGTATTTACCCAGAAATTTTGTCCGGGATGTTATTATGAAGGCGCCCAGCAAGGACATCATGAATTCCCTGACCAAAAGCGTGCTCACCCTTGCTTCCTATGATGATAATCTGGACGACCTTTCTCTGAGTAATGTTTTAAGACAATGCCTCATGCTCATCAGCGTTTTTCCCATGCTGGCTGTATACGGCTATCATGCTTACAATCACTATGAATGCTACGACAGCTTTTATATTCACAGACCGGATGAAAAAAATTCCGCCGCAGAAAATATCCTGCGCATGCTACGTCCGGATAAGTCTTATACCGCGCTGGAAGCAGGCGTTCTGGATATTGCTTTAGTCCTGCACATGGAGCATGGGGGAGGGAATAACTCCACCTTTACCACCAGAGTGGTTTCTTCCTCCGGTTCTGACACCTATTCAGCCATTGCCGCTGCCCTGTCATCCTTAAAGGGGCCGAAGCATGGCGGTGCCAACATTAAAGTAGTGGAAATGATGAAGGATATCAAAGCCAATGTCCAAGACATTAAGGATGAAAAAGCCGTTGCCGCCTATTTATCCAAGATATTGAACAAAGAGGCTTTTGATCGAAGAGGCCTGATCTACGGTATGGGGCATGCCGTCTATTCCATCTCCGATCCCAGAGCCCAGATATTCAAAGGTTTCGTAGAGAAACTGGCTAATGAAAAAGGCCGGAGAAGTGATTTCGAACTCTATGCCATGATCGAGAAAATCGCTCCTCAGGTGATCGCTCAGGAAAGAAATATCTACAAGGGAGTTAGTGCCAATGTAGATTTCTACAGTGGATTCGTTTACAGCATGCTGGACATACCCTTAGAGCTCTATACTCCGATCTTCGCTATGGCCAGAATTGTGGGCTGGAGCGCCCACCGTCTGGAAGAGCTGATCAACGTGGACAAGATCATCCGGCCGGCTTATGAAAGCCTGGTCACAGAAGAACCTTACCTCGAAATGGATGAGCGTTGACATTTTTTATACCTTTCTCAACCCCGAATGAAGAGTATTGAATCCGTAAGCATGTCCAAGAATCGGCAACGTTGCAGATTCTTGGACATGCTTTTGAGGTTATCACCCTTGTCTGCTTTTCTTTTTTTCCAAACCTCTTATTACAACATACTTCCCCCGCCCCTGTCCAGCACCCGGTATTGAACCGACTCTGCCAAATGGGAGGGCAAGATCTTTTCTTCTTCCGCCAGGTCGGCAATAGTACGCGCTACCCGGAGAATCCGCTCATAGGCCCTGGCACTCAAATTCCTCTGTCGAAAAACCCGTTCCAGCAAAGCCTTTCCGGAAGGATTCAGGGAACAGTGCACTCTGGTCTCACCAGCGCTCATTTCCGCATTAGTACGGGTTTGTCCCATCCGTTCCCACTGCCTTTGCCTTGCTCTTACCACCCTTTCACGCACAGCAGCCGAATTTTCCCCATCCCTGCTGCTATCGCCAGCCAGTTGACTCAGTTCTTCAATACTCAGGCGGGGTACTTCAATATGTAGATCAAAACGGTCCACTAAGGGCCCAGAAAGCCTTGCCCTGTACTGCTCTACCTGCTTCGGAGTACAGGTGCATTCCTGCCCTTGATCCCCGTAAAATCCGCATTTACAGGGATTCATAGAAGCAATCACACTAATACTGGCAGGAAAATCCACGCTGCCCTTCTGTCTGGTAATCGTCAACCTGCGGTCTTCTAACGGTTGACGCAGGGACTCCAGGACCTCCCGGGGAAATTCAGGCAGTTCGTCCAAAAAAAGCACCCCATGATTAGCCAGGCTCAATTCTCCGGGACGAAGCTCCCTGCCCCCGCCTAAAATACCTGTCACAGTAGCCGAGTGATGAGGATGACGAAAGGGCCGTTCGGTAATCAGCTTCCCCCGTTCTCCCAGCATACCGGCTAAACTGTAAAGTCTACTGACCTCCACGCTTTCTTCTCTGCTGAGTGGGGGAAGAATTCCCGCGTAAGCCCGGGCCAGCATAGTCTTCCCTGATCCGGGAGGACCGATCAGAATCAGGTTATGTCCACCCGCGGCGGCAATTTCTAAAACCCGCTTCGCCTGCACTTGCCCTTGAATATCCTTAAGATCAATCCTCTGTTCCCGTTCCTTATCTGAATTTTCCCAAAGGCTCCCTTGCTCTTGCTCAGAAAAACCAAGAATCCTGGCACTCCCTTCTGCTCTGCCATGCAAAATTTCTACTAACTCCGCCAGGTGAAAAGCGCTCTTAACTTGTACATGATCAATGAGACCGGCCTCAGCCAAATTTTCCGGAGGCACAACAAACACATATCCCGGAGAAAGAGCCAGGGTCATGGCCAACACGCCGGGAATGGGCCGCAAAACCCCTTCCAAAGACAATTCTCCTGCAAATACATAACCTTCACACAACCGGGGATCAATCTGCCCTGTGGCGGCCAGTATCCCCATAGCAATGGGCAGATCCAGGCCTGAGCCCTCCTTCTTCAAATCGGCAGGGGCCAGGTTCACCGTGATCCGTTGCAAGGGAAATTCAAACCCCGAATTACGGATGGCCGAACGGACCCGTTCTCTTGCCTCCCGATTCATAGCTGCGGGAAGCCCTACCAGGTCAAAAGAAGGCAGCCCATTAGACACATCCACTTCTACCTGAACTGCATGGGCCTGCAGGCTGCTCACCGACATTCCGGAAACGGCCGCAAACATAAACATCACCTCATATGATGAGGATTCGCCTTTGCCAGCCTGATTCCTTCCATATTTTTGTATAAAACTCTTTATTTCCTTAATTTTAATATATTTGACTCTTATTCGACTTTTGAATTATTTGCCGCTTCCCATTCTGGGGGTCTATTCTGCCGGGACGCCTTCTTCTTTATATTTAGGCAGTCTGACCCAAAAGGTCGTACCTGCACCTAAAGTGCTGGTGACACGCACCGAGCCACCATGGGCCTCGGCAATCTGTTTCACGATAGCCAATCCTAACCCCATTCCCCCGTCCTTGCGGGAGCGGGCCTTATCCACACGGTAAAAGCGGTCGAATACCTGCCCAAGGGATTCTTCCGGTATCCCTTCTCCCTCGTCCTGGACGGCAAAGGTATATTCATCCCCGTCCTCTGTAATAAGCACCTTTACCCCTTTCCTTGCCGGGGTATGACGAAATGCATTGTCCAGTAGATTGATAAAAATTTGCAGCAATTTATCCCGGTCCGCCCAAAGGAGTCCTGATTTATGCTCCACTTCGAGCGCAATCTCCATTTCCTGGGCCCTTCTTTGGAAACGATGTTCCACATCGGCCATAAAGTCTTCTATTTGAATCTCTTCAAATTCCAAGCCTTTGCCCTTTTCTAGCTTATTTAAATCTTGCAGACCTTGGACTAGTCTGGTTAATCTGCCTGTTTCCTCTAAAACGAGGCTGATATGCTCATCAAACTGGTTAGCCGGGATCACTCCGTCCTGAATAGCCTCCAAATATCCCTGAATCAAGTGCAGGGGCGTACGCAGTTCATGGGTAACACTGGCCAGTAAATCTCTTCTTTCTTTTTCCGCCCGCAATGAGGCTGTCACATCTCTCAGTACAGCTACCGAGCCAGGCACACTTTCTGTCCTGGTCATAGGTTCCAAAGCAACGGCCAGAATTTGCGACCCCAATACCAAGGTCGTCATGATTGGCATTGATTGAGAACTCTCATCCGTTTTTTGATTTGTATTTTCTCCCGCTTCACTGCTGTCGCCACTTTCCTGAGTGTCACGCTCGTCATAGATCTCACCGCCATCTGTTTCTGAATCGCCTCGGATTGGTTTCTCGTCGGGAAGCTTTGTGGCAGTCATCTGAGTGCGAAGGAAGTTTAAAATTTCATTTTTTCGGGTCTCAATGACCGTTTCCCCTTCAGTCCACAGCATCTTGGCCGGATCATTGGCATAAACCAGACTGCCGTCAGTCCCCAGCATAATGACAGCGTCACTGATACTTTCAATAATGCCTTGCAAAAGATTCTTTTCCTGAGAAAGCCAGTCCATATGATTGCGTAAACTTTCTCCTGTCTGGTTTAAGGCCTCTGCCAAATCACCAAACTCATCTTTACTGGTCACTCCTTTAATTGGCTGAAAATCTCCTTTAGCCATTCGCAATGCCCCTTTGTGCATAATGGCCAAAGGTCTGGTGACCTGCCGGGCAAAAATCAGGCTCACAATAATTCCCAAAAAAACTGCGGCAAAAGAAGCATACGTAATAATGCGGTTAAACGCATTGATGCTTTCCTGTACAGAACTGGTGGAGGTGCCAAGCAGTACAATCCCTTCTGCCGGTGAACCAATAGGGCATGCTGAAATCAACATAGCCGGACTACCGGACAATTTATTTTTAGGCACAGCTTTGATGGATAGGGCTTTGCCTCCCAGCACCTGGGCAAAATTATCCGAATCAAAAAAATCTGTAACCCTCGGTCCGCGGACCCAACCGCTCCACCCTCCAATCATACTTCCGGAAATAATGGAAGTATCGTTAGAGTCCTCCAGCCCGCTGCTGTTATTGCCTTGAAACAGCCATTCCTCCGATTGCAGATTGTTAATCCCTGTAAGCTGTCCGGCAGACAGCAACACTTCTCCACGCGCAGATAGAAGAACTAACTGGCTTCCAGCTGCCAGTTGTCCTGATTGCAGCCTGGAATAGCGTTCAGACCAAGTGGGTAATGCATCTAATTGGCTTGCAATATTAGCGGTTTCCTGAGAAAGGCTGTCCAATTTCTGCTGATAATAAAAATCACTGAACCGCCAGGATATGACTGAAGTCAAAGCCCCCATCACACCAAAAATTAATAATGTTGTATATAACCAAAGCTTTACGGAAAAACTCCACCCTTTTTGCTTCACTGTCATACCCTCTCCATGGTCTTCTTAACAATAAACTTCCAGACACTCCAACCCTTATTAGCTGTTTTTCAACGCATCTGGATCAAACTTGTATCCCACTCCCCAAACTGTAGCCAAGGCACTCTTTACCTGTTGGTCGGAAATTTTCTCCCTGATCTTTTTTACATGAGTGTCAACAGTCCGGGCATCACCATAATAATCATATCCCCAAACCGTTTCCATCAGTTGTTCCCGAGAAAAAACCCTTCCGGGATTTTTGGCAAGAAAATAAAGGAGCTCAAATTCCCGGGGTGTCAAGCCGACGATTTCCTTACCTATCGCCACCTCATGACGCTCTTTATCTATCGTCAAGCTGCCGAAACTCAACTTGTTGGAATTTTTGTCTATTGGGCCTGCCGAACGCCGGAGCAATGCCTTGACTCGGGCTACCAGTTCCTTCGTACTAAAAGGCTTGACTAAATAATCATCAGCACCCAACTCAAATCCTAAAACCCGGTCAAACTCTTCCCCCCGAGCCGTCAGCATGATAATTGGTATTGCTGAGGTCTCCCGCACTTCCCTGCAAACCCTCCAGCCATCAACTTCAGGCATCATTAGATCCAAAATTATCAGGGCATAATTCTTTTTATGAAAATGATCCAGGGCTGCTCGTCCATCCTCAGCTTCTTCGACTTCATAGCCTTCGCGCTCTAAATAAAGGCGAACCAGTGCTCTGATCCTCTCTTCATCATCCACAACTAAAATCGGGTCCATATTCCATATCCTCCTTAGTATCAACTTTATCAGATAATATTGAACAATTTGTGTATTTTACAGTAATTAAATGTCAATGTTCAAATTCCTTTAATCCATGCTCCTAATGTCAAACCTGGGCCCCCGCACTTATTTTCCCAGCGCAGGGCAACCAGATCAATCCTCATTGCCGGCCACTCCTTGTAACCCTTCTCCAGAAGATAACTGGCAGCAATCGATCTCAAGCGCCGCCGCTTCTTTTCTGTAATGCTCTCTTCACCCCAACCCATCACTGCCGAACTCTTTGTCCTCACCTCGACAAACACCAAGGTACTTTGATCCCAGGCGATGATGTCCATTTCCCCTTTGTAACACCGGTAGTTACGGGCCACGATTTTTAAACCGGCTTGAGAAAGAAAGGAAACTGCATACTCCTCTCCATTTTTCCCCAAAGTTCGCCTATCCATAAGTACCGTCCTTTATTGACAAGTTTCACCTTATGCTGTTCGCTGTTTCCCCTCTTTACTCCTGCAAAAAACAAGAAAAGAGGTGTGCATAACGAAACTTTGTTCATTTTGCACGACCTCCTGCATTATAAAGCAAATCTTAATTCTATAGGTGCAAATACTCGGACACGGGAGAAAAACTCCGTCGGTGAATGGGACTGGGACCAAATTCTTTCAGAGCTTGCAAGTGACTCCCAGTACCATATCCTTTATGTCGGTCAAATCCGTATTGAGGATAAAGAGCATGTATTTCATTCATCCAATGGTCTCTTGTAACCTTGGCCAGAATAGAAGCGGCAGCAATACTGGCACTCAGGCTATCACCCCTAATCAAGCCTTTCTGCGGAACAGCCAGATCCGCCAGTTCCAACGCATCAATCAACAAATAGTCGGGAGACTGCTTCAGGCCTCCCACAGCTCTTTTCATCGCCAATTTCGTTGCCTGCAAAATGTTGATCTTGTCAATCTCCTCCACCTCAGCTTGGCCAATGGCAAAATCCACTGCTTCCTTCTGTATCTGTTTAAATAGCTTTTCTCTTCGCCCTTCGCTAAGCTGTTTGGAATCATTAAGGAAAGGCAGATCAGACTTCTCCGGCAGTATACAGA
>JAEWCM010000169.1 GCA_023390635.1 Bacillota bacterium | reverse complement strand
GAGAATACTTGGATAAAGATGGTAAGGTTATAGGAACTGAGCAAAGTACGGTTGAAGAAAATCGCACCGTTTCTCCTCAGGATTTAAAACAAACCGGAGAAAATAAGGGCGGACAAAGCCAAGGAACTCAATCAGGAGATGGCGGCCAAGGAGCAGGAGGAGCTGGAGGGGGAGCGGAAGCGGAAGGCGATAAACAAACTGGAGGACTCTGAAATAACATAAGTTCTACAAAAAGCCGAAAATATGTTCGGCTTTTTGTTTTGTTCTCTCTCATTTGGTGTTATAATAAAATCATTTAGAATGATTAGAAGGAGCGAATTTGATCCATGGAATTTCGCTTACATGCACCTTACAATCCGTCAGGAGATCAACCTAAAGCGATTGATGCTCTGGTTGCGGGTGTTAAGGAAAATAAACGCCATCAAACGTTGTTAGGGGTTACCGGTTCTGGAAAGACCTTTACTATGGCTAACGTGATTGAGCAGGTCAAGAAACCAACCCTTATTCTGGCTCATAATAAGACGCTGGCTGCCCAACTGTACAGCGAGTTTCAGGAGTTTTTCCCCGAAAATGCCGTAGAATATTTTGTCAGCTACTATGATTATTATCAGCCAGAGGCTTATGTACCTTCCAGTGATACGTATATTGAAAAAGATTCTTCTATTAATGATGAGATAGAAAAGATGCGACATTCAGCCACAGCAGCTCTTTTAGAGCGCAGGGATGTGATCGTGGTGGCCAGTGTTTCCTGTATTTATGGTTTAGGTTCACCGGAAGATTATGAAAATCAAGTTGTTTCCCTGCGCCTGGGACAAGAAATCGATCGGGATGATATGCTGCGTAAGCTGATTGCGATTCAATTTGACCGTAATGACATGGCTTTTACTAGAGGAACCTTTCGAGTCCGCGGTGATGTAGTGGAGATCTATCCTGTCTCTGCAGCGGAGAGGGCTATTAGAGTTGAGATGTTCGGGGATGAAATTGAAAAGCTTTATGAAATTGATGTTTTAACCGGAGAAGTTCTGGCCCAACGTAAGCATGTGTCTATTTTTCCTGCTTCTCACTATGTTGTGAATAAGGACAAACTGATGGTGGCAGCCAACAATATCGAGGCAGAACTGGAAGAACGGCTGGCGTATTTCCGGTCGCAAAATATGCTGCTGGAAGCACAGCGGCTGGAACAGCGTACCCGTTATGATCTGGAAATGCTCCGGGAAATGGGTTTTTGCAACGGCATTGAAAATTACTCCCGCCATTTGACGTTTCGGGCTCAAGGAGAAACACCTTATACCCTTCTTCATTATTTTCCCGAAGATTTTCTGCTCTTTGTCGATGAATCCCATGTGACTCTGCCTCAGGTGAGGGGAATGTATGAAGGCGATAAATCGCGGAAGACAACGCTGGTAGACTATGGCTTCCGTCTGCCTTCAGCACTGGACAACCGGCCTTTGCGCTTTGAGGAATTTGACCGGCTGGTGCCCCAGCGCATCTATGTCAGTGCTACACCAGGTCCTTATGAACAAACTCATTGTCCTCAGGTGGTGGAACAAATTATTCGACCTACCGGATTGCTGGATCCAGAGGTTCTGATTCGTTCGACAAAGGGCCAGATCGATGACCTGGTAGGAGAAATTAAAAGCCGGATAGCTAAGAATGAACGGGTGTTAGTAACGACTTTGACGAAGAAAATGGCAGAAGATTTGACTGACTATTTTAAAAATCTTAATTTAAAGGTCAAGTATCTTCATTCCGATATTAAAACCCTGGAGAGAGTGGAGATCTTACGAGAGCTTCGTCTGGGAGAAATTGAAGTGATCGTAGGCATCAACCTACTGAGAGAAGGTTTAGATTTGCCGGAGGTTTCCCTGGTGGCCATTTTGGATGCAGATAAAGAAGGGTTTTTGCGCGGAGAGAGGTCGCTGATTCAAACGATCGGCAGGGCGGCCAGAAATGCGGGTGGAAAGGTAATTATGTATGGCGATCAAATGACCGAATCAATGCGGATTGCCACAGAGGAAACGGCTCGGCGCAGAGGACTTCAGATGGAATATAACAGGGAGCATGGCATCACTCCGCAGACGATTCGCAAGCGGATTTATGATGCTCCGGAAGCCACGAGGGTGGCAGAGAAAAAGACTGCTTACGGGAAGAAGCTGCCTCCTGAAGAGTTGGCTCCAATCCTGGAAAATTTAGAACAGGAGATGCGACTTGCAGCCCGGGATCTGGATTTCGAACGGGCGGCGGAGCTGCGTGATGCTATTATTGAACTAAAAGGACAGGAGAATAATTATCGTCTGCCTGTGCAGCGCAAGGGAGCCAGATATGATCGCAAAAAAAGCAGAAGCTAAACAAAGAAACTGATTTAAGGAGTAGAGTAAAGAATGACACAAGACTATTTGCGGGTACGTGGGGCGCGGGCTCATAATTTAAAGAACATTAATGTGGATATACCGAGGGACAAGCTGGTAGTCATCACCGGTTTATCCGGGTCAGGAAAAAGTTCCCTGGCTTTTGACACCATCTATGCTGAAGGACAGAGACGCTATGTAGAGTCATTATCGGCTTATGCCAGGCAATTTCTCGGTCAGATGGATAAACCGGATGTAGATTATATTGAAGGATTGTCCCCAGCTATTTCCATCGATCAGAAAACTACCAGCAGAAATCCTCGGTCTACCGTGGGAACAGTGACGGAGGTTTATGATTATCTCCGTCTGCTGTTTGCCCGGGTAGGGCATCCTCATTGCCCTAAATGCGGACGAGAGATTTCCCGGCAAACCGTTCAGCAGATGGTGGATCAGCTGGTCGCATATCCCTTACGTACTAAAATGCAAATCTTGGCCCCGGTGATCAGAGGAAAAAAAGGTGAGCATGTCAAGGTATTGGAGGAAATCCGCAAAGGTGGCTATGTACGGGCCAGAATTGATGGTCAGCTGACAGAGTTGAGCGAAGAAATCAAGTTAGAAAAGACCAAAAAACATTCCATTGAAGTGGTGGTAGACCGGATTGCCTTAAAAGAAGACAGTGCAGGCAGGTTGGCCGATTCGCTGGAGACCGCTCTTCACCTTTCCGAGGGAACAGTGCTTGTGGATGTCATAGATCAGGAGGAGTTGCTGTTCAGTGAGAATTTCGCTTGCCCTGATTGCGGAATCGCTATTGATGAGGTGGCACCTCGGCTTTTCTCCTTTAACAGTCCCTTTGGAGCCTGCCCTGCCTGTACCGGATTGGGTGCCAATTTGGAAGTGGATATCGACTTGGTTATTCCGGACCGTAGCAAGTCATTAGCTGGGGGGGCTATCTTGCCTTGGGCAAAATCACAGTCTAATTATTATCCTAACTTGATGGAGGCAGTGGCGCAAACGCTGGGCTTTACGATGGAGACTCCTTTGGATCAAGTGACGGAGGAACAGTGGAATGGGTTGGTTCATGGGACGGAAAAGGCGGTGCGTTTTCAATATATTAATGTTTTTGATCAGGCCAAAGTCTATAATGCCCCTTTTGAAGGGCTGATTACCTACTTTGAGCGGAGGCATAAAGAGTCTTCTTCCGATTATGTGCGGCAGGAGATTGAGACCTTTATGAGCGAAAAGCCTTGCCCGGTGTGCAAGGGACAGAGACTTCGCCCGGAAGCCTTGGCAGTAAAAGTGGGGGGGATTTCCATTGACCAGTTTACCCGTATGACGGTTGCCGATGAGTTGAGTTTTCTGAATGGTTTGGAACTCTCAGAAAAGGAGCAGATAATAGCCCAGCAGATTTTGAAAGAGATTCGGGAGAGATTGGGTTTTTTAATCAATGTGGGTTTGGATTATCTGACTTTGTCTCGGGCCGCAGGGACCCTGTCCGGGGGGGAGGCGCAGAGAATCAGGCTGGCGACCCAGATTGGATCCAGTCTGACCGGAGTGCTTTATGTTTTGGATGAGCCTAGCATCGGGCTGCATCAGCGGGACAATGACCGGTTGCTGGCAACCTTAAAACATTTGCGGGATTTAGGGAATACCTTACTGGTGGTCGAACATGATGAAGATACAATGCGGGAAGCGGATCATATTATCGATATCGGTCCAGGGGCAGGGGCTCATGGAGGAAGAGTGGTGGCTGAGGGCCGAATCAAGGATATTGAGAAAGAGCCGGAATCCCTGACCGGTCAGTATCTGAGCGGAAAAAAACAGATTGCGGTGCCTGATTGCCGGCGGAAAACGAATGGTAAATGGCTGCAGGTGATAAAAGCCAGTGAGAACAATTTAAAAAATATTAATGTGTCTGTTCCCTTAGGCTTGTTTACTTGTGTAACAGGGGTTTCCGGTTCGGGTAAAAGTACTCTGGTCAACGAAATTATTCATAAAGGACTGGCGATGAAACTCAACCGTTCCCGGCAGCGGCCGGGGGCTCACCAGGAAATTAAGGGATTAGAATATTTGGAGAAAGTTGTAGATATTGATCAATCACCTATTGGGCGCACACCCCGTTCTAACCCGGCAACGTATACAGGAGTTTTCGATCTGATCAGAGAGCTGTTTTCAGAAACTCCCGAGGCTAAAATGAGAGGCTATAAACCGGGGCGGTTCAGCTTTAATGTTAAGGGAGGCCGCTGTGAAGCTTGCCGGGGAGACGGTATCATTAAAATTGAGATGCACTTCTTGCCAGATGTTTATGTGCCTTGTGAGGTTTGCCATGGAGGACGCTATAACAGGGAAACCTTAGAAGTGCATTATAAGGGGAAAACTATTGCTCAGGTTCTGGATATGACGGTCGATGAAGCTACGGAATTTTTTAGTGCTGTGCCTAAGATTGCCCGTAAATTGCAAACCCTTCAGGATGTAGGTTTAGGCTATATACGCCTTGGACAGCCGGCAACCACTCTCTCTGGCGGGGAGGCGCAGAGAATCAAGTTAGCCTCGGAACTTTTCCGACGTAGTTCAGGCAAGACTTTTTATATTTTGGATGAGCCTACTACAGGACTGCACATTGCCGACATTGATAAGTTGCTGCAAGTACTGCACCGCCTGGTAGACGGGGGAGATACAGTCCTGGTGATAGAGCACAATCTTGATGTGATTAAAACAGCCGATTATTTGATTGACTTAGGACCGGAGGGAGGGAACCGGGGCGGTGAAGTACTGATTGCCGGAACTCCGGAAGAAGTAGCTTCATGCTCTGCGTCTTATACGGGGCATTACCTAAAACGCTATTTAAGGATTTCGGACAGGGGAGAATAAGGCGAATTGCATAAGCCCTTTATTCCCGTTATACTGGTAGGGGAAAGGGGTTATCTCATTGCATGTCTTGCTGGTGGCCTTAAATGCCAAATATGTTCATACCAATTTAGCTGTCCGTTATTTAAGGGAAAGAGTCAAATCGGAGTTCCCCATGACGGAGATCAGAGAATTTACAATCAATGAACCTGTGGAAAAAATTGCTGAAGAAATATATTCACTAAAGGCTGATGTTATCGGATTTTCATGCTATATATGGAATATAAGGGAGACCCTTGAGCTGATGCGCCGCCTTCGCCCGGTCTGCCCATCCACTCATTTCGTCCTGGGAGGGCCGGAAGTTTCTTTCTTCCCTACCGAGTTAATGGCAAATCAAAAAGAAATCGATGTGGTAGTGATAGGTGAAGGAGAGAATTCTTTCCCAAACATTCTTCACACATGGGCGGCAGGGCAGCAAGACTTGAGCGGTGTTGCCGGAATCGGATGGCGAGAAAAAGATGGACGGATTTGCGTTAATCAGGCAGATCCTGTTATGTTGGATATGGATGAGCTTCCTTTGCCTTACGGGCAGGAAGAGAACTTACAAAACCGGCTGGTTTATGTGGAAACGAGCAGAGGCTGCCCTTTTCGCTGTGCTTACTGTTTGTCTTCGGTCACTGAGGGAGTTCGCTTTTTGTCACCTGAAAAATTCCGTGTAACTCTCCGTACCTTGATAAAGTATGGTGCAAGAACCATTAAGTTTGTGGATCGAACTTTTAATGCCCGCAAGTCTCATGCGATGGCAATTTTAGAAATTGCCAGGGAGGAAAGTCTCTTGTTAGGAGAAGATGATGGGCTAAGAGTGCACTGTGAGTTTGCCGGGGAACTGCTTGATCAAGAGTGGATGGAATATTTGCGTACTTATCCTTCAGGACTGCTCCAGTTGGAAATCGGGGTACAGTCCACTCATAGGGAAACTTTAGCGGCGATTAAGAGGCCTCAGCACTTTGACGGCTGGAGTGGATATGTCAGAGAGTTGAAACAGGAGGGACATATTCCAATCCACTTGGATTTGATTGCCGGGCTTCCCGGGGAAGATTGGCAGGCTTTTCGCAAATCTTTTAACGATGTTTATGCTGTCCAGCCTGACATGCTTCAGTTGGGTTTCCTGAAAATGCTTAAAGGCTCAGCGCTGCGACAAAATAGTGCACAATATGGACTTGTTTTTGCCCCGGATCCGCCTTATAAAATTTTACAGACTTCATGTCTAAGTCATGGGGAATTGATTCAATTGGCTAGAATAGAAAGATTGGTAGACCGGTATTATAATTCAGGCAAGTTCTCCGTTAGTTTGCCTGCAATTATCAGCCATTTTGCCAGCCCCTATGATTTTTTTGATAAAATGGCCTCTTATTGGCATAAAAATGAATGGTTTAGGCAAGCTTGGCAAGGGAAAGCGTTATATACCAAGCTGTGGGATTTTCTGGAGGACTTGAACCGTTCAGAGCTTACCTGGGAGAAGGGAATTATGCAAGAATGGAGGGAAGTTCTCCGCTTTGATTTCTACCTTTGGGAAAAACCTGGTTCAGTGCCTTCGTTTTTGCTGCCTCTTGGGGAAAAGGAGACTGGGCGTAAGGAAAGGGAAGAGGAGATTCGCTTCCACAGTCAGTGGGAGAGTAGAATTGCTCCTTATTCTGAGCTGGATCGTCGGCAATGGGCCAGAGCGACTGCTGTAGAATGCTTTGACTTTGATGTTTTGGCTGAAGACAGAATAAAGGGTAAAACATGGTATCTTTTTTTCTATCGAGGAGAAACTCGGGTTTTGCGTTTTGAGAAACATTGGGGAGAAATGCGTGACGATCAGGGGCAGATGTGTTGTAAAATACCCGAAAATGGAGAAATTTGAGGATTATATGAAAGAAAAATATCGAAAAATAAATTATATAGCATTACTTCTGATCATGCTCATCCTCATCCTTTTGGCGGGAGGCTGCATGCGTGCTCCTCAAAAGGGAGAACCAGGGGGGGAAGGACCTGCAGTAGTGACGATCTGGCATTCTCTCTCCGGAAAAGAAGAGACAGCTTTTGAAACAGAATTAAACAAAGAACTGGAAGGGCATCCGGAAGTAATTGTAAAACTGAAATACGTTCAGGAAGAAGACTTTGTTTCCCAGGTTTACCAGGCAGAAGCAGGTGGGCAGGGACCCCATATCTTTTTGACTTCCCGTTCAGTACTCTATCAATTGCAGAAAAAGGGCGCACTGGCACCGGCAGCGGATACCACCAGTTCTGCTTTTCCGGCTGCGGCAGCCCAGTTTCGATTTAACGGTACTATTTATGCCCAGCCGTGGTTGGCTAATGTGCCTGTACTTTACTTTCGGAGAGATACTGTACAGGCGCCTAACAATTTAGCAGATCTAATGGCCAAAGGGGTGGCTGTGGCATCGGTAGATACTCAAATTCTAGCACCGCTTTGGCTTGCCCAAGGTGGAGGAGTGTGGGATGGCAAGGCTCCTGTTCTTAATAAGACGGAGAATTTGACATTTTTGCAGCAGCTGGCAACGTGGAAGAGTCAGAATCAATTGCAAGTGAACTCCAATGCTTTAGCGCTTTTTACAGGGGGACAGGTAAACTATCTGATTGGGCCGACAGGTTGGGCGGCCGTTCTTGCTCAACAAGGTGCATTTTGGGCTTCAATTCCTCTTACTGACCTGGTGGCACCGGAACAGAGGGTTCTTTTGGGCGAGACATTGGGCATAGCCAATTCGGCTATAAAAAGCCAGGAGGCCATCTTACCCTCCATTCGTCTGGTAGAACAGCTGATTCTAGGTATTGATATGGAGAATGCTGTGGCCACCGCCGGCAAAAGGTTGCCACTTAACCCGGATTTTTATGGAACTGATGGAGGGAAGGCTTTTCCTTATATGAGTCAGGTTCTGAACAATGCATGGGTACTTGAAGGGGATGCACCGGAGTGGCAGTTATTTGCTCTGCAGAATGAGGCGTGGAACCAGGTTCTGAACGGGGCTGTGGCAGCAGACCAGGCTCTTAATGATGCTCAGGAAAAAGGGCAGCAAGCACTTAACGGCCAAAAGAGCTGATATTATAAGCAGAATGGGAATATATTAAAGAAAAAGAGTTATCCAGAACCAGGATGAAGATGGCGGGGGAGAACAAACATGCAAGATAAAGGTTTTCAGCTGATTGTGATTACAGGGCTTTCTGGAGCGGGAAGAAGTCAGGCTCTGCGCAGCCTGGAGGATCAGGGATATTTCTGTGTCGACAATCTGCCGCCAATGTTTCTGGTTAAATTTGCTGACCTGTGTGCCCAATCGAGGGGAAATGTACCTAAGGCGGCTATCGTCTGTGATTTACGGGGAAGAGCATTTTTTGACTATTTGAGTGAGGCATTACAAAGTCTGGAGAAAGAAGGATTCCCTTATAAAATCCTGTTCTTGGAGGCTTCAGATGAAACTTTGATTCACCGTTATAAGGAATCACGCCGCCGTCACCCGCTTTCTCCTCAGGGAAGGTTGATGGATGGAATTAATAAAGAACGGCAGCACCTTGCTGAACTGAAAGAAAAAGCGGACAAGGTGATTGATACTTCGAACCTGACTGCTCAGGAATTGCGGCAGCAAGTGGCAGAGATTTTCGGACAAGAGCAGGGGCCTAAGCAAATGCCGGTTACTTTGCTGTCCTTCGGCTTCAAATACGGAATTCCTATGGATGCTGACTTGGTAATGGATGTACGCTTTTTGCCCAACCCTTTTTACATTAAAGAATTAAGGCCGTTGACCGGTCAGGACGAAGCCGTCAAGGATTATGTTTTTTCCCATCAGGTGGCGCAGGATTTCATGCACAAGTTTTCCGATCTTTTGGCTTATATTTTGCCTCATTATGTGAAAGAAGGAAAGTCCAATCTTATGATTGCTATTGGATGTACAGGAGGTCAGCACCGCTCTGTAGCAATTGCAGAACGGCTGGGGGAATTTGTAGTTGACCAAGGATATTCGGTTCACGTCAAACATCGGGACAGCGACAAAAAGCAAAAAGGTGCTTCACATGAAGGATAAGCTGGATTGGGGAGCGCGGGAAAAATATATTAAAGGCTATATTCGCAGCAGTGTTAAATGGCTCTATCCCAATATGAAAATAAAGCGGTGGTTTTTACTGGCTGTGGTTGGTATCATCCTTTTTGCCACTGGCTTTGCTATTATCTTTGACGGTGCGGCCTTGGGTTACATTGAAGTTAGGTTTCGTGAGGTAGTTCATATTTTTACGGGGAAATTTCCCCGTTCGGCACTGCCCATTGCCTTAGCTATTATAGTTTTGGGAGCAGCCGCTATCATTGTTGGATTTACTAAAATGATGAATTCTATCATTTCAGTCCTTCTTCCGGAAAAGGAAGGGCATATTGTGGATACCATCTATAGCAGGCAGCACCGGCGCAGAGGTCCGAAAATTGTGGTCATTGGAGGGGGAACAGGACTTTCGGCGCTATTG
>JAEWCM010000138.1 GCA_023390635.1 Bacillota bacterium | reverse complement strand
GGCAATACACCATGGCTTGAATGCTCAAAAAGCCAGAATGGCCGGGTTGGCCCACGACTTGGCTAAACAAATTCCCCTGGACAGGCAGCTGGAGATTGCGGAACGATGGGGATTAATCAGATATCCTGAGGATCGGGAGAATCCTAACGTGCTGCATGGGCCGATTGCCGCCTATTGGCTGGAGCATAACTGGAATATTGAGGATGGAGAAGTGCTGGCTGCTGTGGCCCACCATACCTTGGGAGCCCCTAAAATGTCATCTTTGGAAATGTTAATTTATAGTGCTGATCTGACAGAAGAAGGCCGTACTTTTCCTGAAGTGGACAAATTGCGCCATTCCCTGTATGATAATTTGGAGAAGGGTACTTTTGTTTGTGTGAGTGAGGTTTTAAAATATCTGGAGCAGGGTGGGCGACCAATACATCCTCAAACCAGATTAACTTATGAAGATTTAAGAAGGAGGCTTAATATTGGAACTTCAGACAAGTCATTTGAAAAAGGCTGTTGAGATTGTTGAAGAGAAAAAGGGCCATGATACGGTGTTGTTGAATTTAAAGGGAATTTCCAATGTAACCGATTATTTTATGATTGTGACCGGAAATTCTACAACACAGGTAAAGGCTATCGCTGATAATCTGGAGGAAAGATTGCCTGAAGCAGGGATACAGATCTTGCGCATTGAAGGACTGCCTGAAGCCCAATGGGTCCTGGTTGATGCCGGTGACTTGGTGATCCACGTCATGACCCCTGAACAAAGAGATTTTTACAACTTGGAAAGACTATGGGGGGACGGGGAAGTATTGACGGTTTAAGCTCAGTAGCCTGATGTTTTCTCCTGACTTATAATCTTGACAAAGAAAAGTGATTTGCTAAAATTAATGTCAGAATGAATGATGGAAGATACTGCGACTTGGCGCAAGCCAAGTTTTCTTTATAAAGGTAAGCATATAACCTCTAGGAGCAGTGTGATCTTAAAGGTAAGGCGGCTCTGGGGTGATTAAGCCTGATTTAAGGAGGAAAGGTAATGGATGAGAGATACGAATTTTCTAAAATAGAACCGAAATGGCAAAAATACTGGCTGGAGCATAAGTCCTATCGTGTGGAAGAAAACTTGACCAAGCCGAAATATTACGCCTTGGCGATGTTCCCTTATCCTTCCGGTAATTTGCATATTGGACATGTTCGCAATTATTCTATTGTGGACGTGATTGCCCGCTTTAAGCGGCGGCAAGGATATAATGTGCTTCATCCCATTGGCTGGGATTCATTTGGGTTGCCGGCAGAAAATGCGGCGATCAAGCATCAAACTCCTCCTGCCGAGTGGACGTGGAAAAATATCGACAATATGCGTCGGCAGCTTCAGGAGATGGGGATTTCTTACGATTGGGACCGGGAAGTGGCAACCTGTCACCCTGATTATTATCGCTGGACTCAATGGATGTTTTTGGAGTTTTATAAACATGGTTTAGTATATAAGAAAAAGGCAGCAGTGAACTGGTGTCCTTCCTGTGCTACTGTGTTGGCTAATGAGCAGGTCGTGGACGGAGCCTGTGAGCGCTGCGATACTCCTGTTACCAAAAAAGATTTGGAACAGTGGTTTTTTAAAATTACTGACTATGCTGAAGCGCTGTTGAATGACTTGGATAAATTGCCGGGTTGGCCCGAGAAGGTCAAGACGATGCAGCGCAATTGGATTGGACGCTCAGAGGGCGTGGAATTGGATTTTCAGATTGAGGATTCAGCGGATAAGATAAAGGCCTATACCACAAGAGTTGATACGCTGCTTGGTGTGAGCTATGTAGTATTGGCTCCGGAGCATCCCCTGGTGCAGAAACTGGTGGTGGGGACAGGCTTTGAACGTGAAGTGCAAGATTTTGTCGAGAAGATGAAGGGTTTAAATGAAATTGCCCGGACTTCAAGCGAAACAGAAAAGGAAGGACTGTTTATCGGCAAGTATTGTATCAATCCACTCAGCGGACAAAGAGTTCAGATTTGGATTGCCAACTATGTTTTGCTGGAATACGGCACCGGTGCTGTGATGGGTGTGCCTGCCCATGATGAAAGGGATTTTAGCTTTGCTGCAAAATATGCTTTACCTGTGAAGAAGGTCATCATTCCCCAAGGCAGCGATCCGGACGAGGCTGGCTTATTGCTGTCAGAGGCTTATGTGGAAGATGGGATTATGGTTAACTCAGGAAACTATGATGGATTAGCAAACACTGAGGCATGGGAAAAGATGGCGGATGATTTAGAAAAGAAAGGCATGGGTCAGCGTAAAGTTAATTATCGCTTGCGGGACTGGTTGATTTCCCGGCAACGTTATTGGGGAGCACCTATTCCGATGATTTATTGTGACCAATGCGGTATTGTCCCGGTGCCTGAAAAAGATCTGCCGGTAATGTTGCCTGAAGATGTGGTATTTAAGTCTGGAGAAAATCCGCTCACTACATCTGAATCATTTATGCATACCACTTGTCCCCACTGTGGAGGAGAGGCCCACCGGGAAACGGACACGATGGATACCTTTATGTGCTCTTCCTGGTATTTTCTGCGCTATACTGATCCCCACAATGCCAAGGAACCTTTCTCTTCCCAAGCAGCCGATTACTGGATGAATGTTGATCAGTACGTGGGTGGTGTAGAGCATGCCATTCTCCACCTGCTCTATTCCCGTTTTTTTGTCAAGGCCTTAAAGGATTTTGGCTATTTAAAAGTCGATGAGCCCTTTGCCAACCTGCTCACCCAGGGGATGGTTTGTATGGACGGGACAAAAATGTCAAAGTCCAAGGGAAATGTAGTGAGCCCGGAAGAAATTATCTCCAAGTATGGGGCAGATACGGCTCGGCTGTTTATTTTATTTGCTGCTCCGCCTGAACGGGATTTAGAATGGAGCGAACAGGGTGTAGAGGGTTGCTATCGCTTTTTGAACAGAGTATGGCGTCTGGTGGCTGAATATGCACCTCTTATACAGTCAGGAAAAGCAGAAGCAGGAGAATGGGGAGAACTGGATGGAGATGCCAAGGAAATGCGGCGGCAGACTCATCTGGCTCTGCAAAGGGTAACTCATGATATCGGCACCCGCTTTAATTTCAATACGGCTATCAGTTCAATTATGGAATTGGTTAATGCCCTTTACCTATATAAAGAAAAAGAGAATGCTTTATTACCAGTAGCTAAAGAGGCATTAGAAAGTATCATTACTCTGCTGTCACCTTTTGCTCCTCATATCGGGGAGGAACTGTGGAACGCTTTGGGCCATAGCACCAGCATTCATGAGGAGTCATGGCCGAAGGTGGATGAAGCTGCGTTGGTGCAGAATGAGGTGACCATTGTTTTACAGGTCAACGGCAAAGTGCGGGAACGCATTCAGGTTCCGGCAGGGATCGAAGCTTCTGACTTGGAAACGTTGGTAAGGCAGCAGCCCAAGATGTCAGACTGGACCCAGGGCAAGGATATTGTGAAGATCATCACTGTGCCAGGCAAGTTGGTCAATGTGGTTGTGAAATAGTAAAGAGCTGTTTAAGAGAGAGGGGCTGTTGCAGATGCAACAGCCTCTTTTTAATAAAAAATATAAAGCTTTTATCTTCGAATCGACACTCTTTGTCAAAGTTCGCGGCAGGAAAAGAGGAGCACAGAGATGAATTTCAAGGAGGAATTTAAGTAGAATTCCTGGAGAAGAAGGTGCTGCTGTGGAAAAGAAGCTCCGTTATGTTTGGTGGGGAATCTTGGTGATTTTAGTGGGGGCGGCGATTTGGAAGCTGTTTTTGCCCCATGGGACTAGGGCCTACATAGAAAAGACCTCTTCAACCCGGCAAATTGTGGTTTATATAACAGGTGCAGTGGAAAATAAAGGGCTGGTGAGTCTGCCGGTGGATGCTCGTTTGGCTGATGCATTGAAAGAAGTCAAGCTTCTTCCCGAGGCAAATATCGATAATCTTAATTTGGCAGAACGTCTGAAAGACGGGCAAAAAATCAACATTCCATATGCCGTGGTTGTTGCTCCCGGGGGGGCGGCGGAAGGCCAAGGTTCGGCAATGGGCGTAGAAACAGTCAGGAACAGCAGTGCCTCCGGCGGGAAAATTAATATCAACACGGCTGATGCCGGTGAGCTGGATGATCTGCCCGGCATAGGGCCGGCCTTAGCTGAGCGGATTATTAAATACAGGGAGGAGCATGGCTTATTTGCCATGCCCGAAGATTTGAAAAAAGTCTCAGGAATCGGAGACAAGACTTATGAGAAGATGGCCGACCAGGTTGTGGTGGGACCGTGAGAAGTCCTTGGACAGGCAGACTGGCTGTACTTTTGTTAGGGGGGATGCTGGGGCTTTACTGTAGTGAGGAGGTTTGGCCGTGGGTCACGGCCCTTTTTTTGTTATGCGGTTTACGTCTGTGGTTTTGGAAACCGGATGACTTCTTTGGCCGCCTGATCAGACCTGAGTTAATCTTACTCCTGTTAACTTTTATTGCAGGAGGGATGTATGGTATATCCGGCCTGGCTAATCTGCCTCAACCTCTGGAGATCAGGCAGTTCAGCGGAGAAGGAGAATTGTTGGATTGGACGGTGACGGAGGAGAAAGGGGAGGGAATCTTCCATCTGGAGCATATTGGGGCAGAGATAGTTTTCGGCGAGTCAGATGAAGAGCCCTATATCAAGGAAGAGATCTTGGGAAAAAGGTACAGGTTAAAAGTTTACCGGGATGGAGAGGGGGAATTTCCCAAAGGTTGGGAAATCGTGGAGCCAGGGGATAAGATAGGGATTCAGGGCCGGTTAGAGCAGCCCAAAGCTTTAGGAACGACTGGCGGTTTTGACTATCGGGTTTACAATGCAGCCCGTGGTTTGAATGGTAGCCTTATGGCAAAAGGTGAACTGGAAATTCTCCAAGAGGGAAGCGCCCCTTTAGTATGGAGGATCAAGGCCGGTGTAGGGGAGCGAATTGCTTCCTGGACACCGGCCGAACAGGGCATCATGGAAGGGATATTGTTCGGTGATGATGGAAAAATTCCTTCAGAGGTAAAGGAACGATACCAGATTACAGGGGTATTGCATGTGTTTGCTGCCTCTGGTTCCAATGTGGCCTTTGTTATGTTAATGGCTTGGGGGATGTTTTTCTTTCTACCGCGGTTTTGGCGCATCTGGGGATGTATTGGAGTGGTCATTCTTTATGCAGGCCTCTGCGGAGCAAGTCCCCCAATAATGAGAGCAAGCATCATGGGAGTGGGAGTTTTGCTTAGCCGCCTATGGCAGGGGCGGGTATCAAGCCTTCGCTGCCTGTTATTGGCAGGAACAGGGCTATTTATATATCAGCCGGTAATTTTAAAGGATATTGGATTTCAACTTTCCTTTATGGCCACCTGGGGGATGTCTGGATTGATTCCCTGGCTGAATGAGGTGAAGT
>JAEWCM010000053.1 GCA_023390635.1 Bacillota bacterium | reverse complement strand
GATATGGTCAGTGCGTTATCCTCTTTGCGGGAAGAAAGACCGGATTTGGCGAAGACTCCGGTGGTTCTGGCTTCTACCCCTGATTATATTGGTTCCATGCAGGAAGGATATCAGATTGCAGTATATTCCTTAGTATCCACGCTGATTGAAGTAGTAAAGCTCAGCCCTGAACAGGAAGAGGAGGTCAAGTCTCCTTTTTGGGCAGGGGTTGCAGTTTTTCCTGGAGTGCACCTTACTCCCGGTGAAGTGGACGAACTTAAAGATATTATCGAACTATTTGGCCTGGAGCCAATTGTAGTTCCCGATATTGCCAATTCGTTGGATGGACATGTGGAATTGGAGGCAGCTCCCATCGTTCAGGGAGGGACTCCTATGAGTGATTTTGCTAAACTTCCATACTGTAAAGCGGCCCTTACTTTTGGGGCCAGTATGAGCAAAGTCGGGGAGTACTTACAGAAAAATTATCAGGTGTCCCACTTTAATTTTCCGTCTATTACCGGACTGAAAGCGACAGATAAGTTGATGCTGACTTTAGGCGGTCTATCGGGAAAAGGTATTCCCGGCAAAGTGCTCAGGCATCGCAACCGTTTGTTGGATACCTTGGCAGATTACCATGACCAGCTGGCGGAGAAAAGGATTGCATTAGCTTTAGAATCGGATTTGCTGTATTCATTGAAAAGTTGTTTGGAAGAAGTAGGATGTCATGTAACCGTGGCCTTGGGGGCTACCGGAACCGGTAAGGATGAGTGGGAAGTGGGGGATTTGGAGGAACTGGAAAGCAGAGCAGTAGGCAGCCAGTTGATTATTGCCAACTCCAACGGCAGACAGTGTGCCAACCTCCTGAAGCTACCTCATCTTCGGGCGGGTCTTCCGGTTTTTGACAAGGCGGGGGAGCCACAGAAGAATTGGATCGGATACAGAGGAACTCAGCATTTCCTGTTTGATACTTTAAATACAATAAATTTGGGGGGATGAGTATGCAGGTTGCCTTTGCCAGTAAGAGTGGAAATACGGTCGATTCTCATTTTGCCGCCGCAACTGTTTTTAGCATTTATGAAATAGAAACGGACCATATCCAATTTCTAAAAACCTTGGAATTTGCTCCTGCTGCTCAGGAAGGCAGTCAGGAAGGTAGTCATCATGATGAATCCCCAGGCGGGGATGACGATAAGATTCAAATCAGAATCAATGAGTTAAGCACATGTTCGATTATATACTGTACCAGCATTGGCGGTCCGGCCGCGGCCCGTCTGGTGCAAAGCAGGATACATCCGATTAAAGTAGTGCCGGGAACAGAGATTGGCCATGAGTTAGAGAGATTGCAAACCATGTTGAAGAACAATCCTCCGCCGTGGCTGAGAAAAAGGAGGGATTAGAGATGAATAACAGTTGTGGTCAGAGCAATCAAAAAGCAAATCATTTAGGGCATCCATGTTTTTCTACAGGCTGTGGGGAAAAAACCGGTCGTATCCATCTGGCGGTGGCTCCTGGCTGCAACATTTCTTGTAATTACTGTGTTCGTAAATTCGATTGTGTCAATGAGTCTCGCCCCGGGGTGACCAGTAAAGTCGTATGTCCCGAGGAAGCGCTGGAAATTGTGAAAAATGCTAAAGCCGGATCGCTGGGGCCAAGGCTGACGGTGGTAGGAATTGCCGGGCCAGGCGAGCCTTTAGCTAATGAGAAGACCTTTGAAACATTGGAATTGATCCATAAGCATTTTCCTGACATGACTCTTTGCTTGAGCAGTAATGGGTTGCTTGTACCGGAAAAGCTTCCCCTTTTGGTGAAGCTGGGGGTGCAGCATTTAACGATTACTTTAAATGCGCTGGATGGGGCAACGGCAGAAAAAATCTATGGACATGTGACTTGGCAGGGCAAAATGCTGCGGGGAAAGGCCGGTACAGAATTATTGGTGAAGAACCAATTGGACGGAGTCAAGATGGCTGGGGAAGCAGGGATGAACGTCAAGGTAAATACGGTGGTTATTCCTGGTATCAATGATCATTTACTGGAGCAAATTGCCGCTGAAGTGAAACAGAGAGGAGCACAGATTCATAATCTTCTTCCGCTTATTCCTCAAGGAAAATTTGCCGGATATCAGCCTCCTTCAAAGATCGAATTGACTGCCATTCGTCGGGCCCTGGGTCAGATCATACCTCAGATGTCCCATTGTCAGCAGTGCAGAGCGGATGCAATTGGTCTCGTATAAACAACAGTGGGGGTGATGGAAGATGGCAGAGCATATTTTACTTTGTGACACAACCTTGCGGGATGGTGAACAGGCGCCGGGGGTCTCCTTTGGATTTAAGGAGAAGGCGGCTGTGGCCGAGGCTTTGGCTGAAGCGGGGATTGACGAATTGGAGATCGGAGTTCCCGCCCTGGGGAGAGAAGAAGAGCGGGCGCTTGCCCAACTGGCTGGGCTGCATTTGCCTGTACGGATGATCACGTGGAACCGGGCGGTAAAAAATGATATCGAAGCCAGCCTCCGCACAGGGGTTGAAGGAATCGCTATTTCTATTCCCACCTCAGATCAGCAGATCATCCATAAGATACGTAAAACCCGGGGCTGGGTATTGGAGAGCATGGCTGAAGCGATCTGTTTCGCCAAAAAAGAGGCGGATTACATTGTTTTGGGGATGGAAGATGCCAGCCGGGCGGATTTGCAGTTTTTAAAAGAAATTTTTACCGAGGCTGAAAAGCTGGGTGTGAAGAGAATCCGTTTTGCCGATACATTAGGAGTTTTGGAGCCTATCACTCTCTATAATAAATTGCAGGAATTGCCTGCATTAGTTAATATCCCGGTAGAATTTCATGCTCACAATGATCTGGGGATGGCGACGGCTAATGCCATAGCTGCTGTGCAGGCAGGATTCAAGGCATTGAGCGTCACTGTGAGCGGTTTAGGAGAGCGAACCGGCAATACTCCTTTGGAAGAGGTGGCTGCGGCTCTGCAATATGCCTTGCATCAGGAGATAAAGTTTGATCTGACAAAAATAAATGAGATATGTTCCTTGGTCAATGATTTGTCAAAAAAGACAATGGCCTTGAACAAGCCCATTATTGGGCAGGATGTATTTACCCATACCTCTTCAATTCACATTGACGGTATATATAAAGATATTGAAAACTATCAGCTTTTTCCGCCTGAAAGTGTCGGCAGAAAGCATGCGGTAACATTCGGTAAATATTCGGGCCGAAAAATTTTAACTCAGCTTTTAAATAAGAAGGGAATTATGCTTCATGAAGAGGAGTTTGAACAGCTTCTGGTGAAGGTTCAGCATCAGTGCGGAAAAAGAAAGCGCTCTTTGAGTGAAGATGAGGTTTTGCGTTTGATCTGTTGATGGAGATCTTATGAGGATTTGATGAGGTTAAGGAGAAACGATTGTGATAAGAAGAAAAAAGGACATCCCGCTAATGAACTTAGTAACGGGATGTCTTTTGATGCTTTTTTGAGCTTTTTATTAATGTGACATCATTAAGAGTGTAGGATCAAGCATTCCGACGATCATAGCAACATGGGCAACTACCAGAAAGATACTTACAAAAATAACGTGTAATTTCAATTTTCCTGTCTGACCTTTCTTTCTGCCAATGAGGCCAAGTTCCAACAGGGTGAGGCCGAGGAAGGGGATAACCCCTGACAGATAGAATCCTACGGCAATCACATCGGCGATCCCTCGCCATTCGCCGTTTGCAGTTAAAGGAATTACTGCCGTAGCAAAAAGATAGATAAAAATACCTAAAAAGTAAAGTCCGGCAAAAATTCCTGTTGCCCTGTTAATTTTTCTAGCTGTACCTGTAAAATTTTTGGTAAATAAAATAATGAATTCGGTGATGGCCAGAGTCTCGGCGCAAATCACGGGCACAGCCATGAAAATTAGTAGATTCCAGGGCTGATTGGCGGCCAACAGGCCCATGTAGTGAGTTATCATACTACTATCCACATCATAACCTCCTAAAAATATTTTTTCCATTATGATCATATAAGAGGGTTGTGAAGGTATAATGAAGAAGTTCTAATAATTAAAAATATTTTTCACAAAAATTGATAAAAATAACTTCCAGATCTGTAAGGACAGAACTGGAAGTTAGCCTTTGGACAACGAGGAAAAGTTACTTACTGAGTTTGTCGGCATGAATATCTTTTTCGTGCTTTAAGCAATCATACTGAAAGCGGAATTTTCTGTCGCAATAGGCACAATGGATGAATTTACTTCCTTCCGGTGTGACTGGCATGAAGACCCACCTCCTTGGTACCATTATTAACAATAGTCAAACCTCTTAAACATAAGCTGTGCTTCTGGCATTTTGCCTGAAGGCATAAGTTATAAAGAGGTGGGCAAAATGTGGAAAAGAAACTTAAAATTTTATTATAGGCGTTTAGGGTATGAGGGCAAGAAAATAGTCAATAGAGTTATATGGCTATGCAATAAAAATGAATATTGGCGGCCACGAAAGAATAGGCCGGCTAAAGGATTGGGAATACTACTAATGGTTTTAGTGCTCAGTATTTTAGGGATAGTAGTGAAGGATATCCTGAAAACTCTGCAAATGTCTGTATATTGGCAGGCGTGGATTTTGAAGTTTAAAGTTACTGTGGTACTATTTATCTTAAGTATTGTATTAATTCTATATATCTTTAGCAAAATAATTCGTCGGAAATAGGAATGGGATGGAAATCGGTTCTTAAATTAAGTTTAATTCCATATGTTTAGAATATGGACAACCTTGGAAATAAAACGGGCTACATAATTTTTGCATTATCAGGCATTGCGTGATACAATTTTAGTTTGGTAGGAAGGGGATGGAATTGTGGATTTTTTGTTGGGCTTGTCCCAAAGCCAACTACTGAATGTTATCATGATACCGATTCAGGTGATCATTATTACCCTTACATTTTATTATTTTGTGCTTTCCTTATTCAGCTTGTATCGTAAAAAAGAAAAAAAAATCCTGACTCCGGAAAAATCATTTGCTCTGGTTGTTGCAGCTCATAATGAGCAGGCGGTGATTGGGCCTTTAGTGGAGAACCTTTTAAGTCTTGAGTATCCTCAAGAGCTTTATGATGTCTTTGTAGTAGCTGATAATTGTACCGATCGCACTGCGCTGATCGCTAAAAACGCTGGAGCCAACGTGTTTCAACGCTTTAACAGTGAGAAAAGGGGAAAAGGGTACGCATTGGAATGGATGTTCCACCGTTTATTTAAGATGGAAAAGCAATATGATGCGGTGATAATTTTTGATGCGGACAACCTGGTTAAAGAGAACTTTTTGCAGGAAATGAACAGCAAACTTTGTCAGGGAGATAAAATCATTCAATCCTACCTTGACTCAAAGAACCCTTATGATACTTGGGTAACCAACGCATTTTCAATTAATTTTTGGATTTCTAACCGCTTGCTGCAACTCTCCCGTTATAATTTGGGTCTTTCTAATGTTTTAGGCGGCACAGGAATGTGTATTTCTACTGATGTGCTAAAAGAATACGGGTGGGGTGCCACTTCCTTAACAGAGGATTTAGAATTTAGTGTTAAAGCGTTGATGCATGGAGTAAAAACAACATGGGCTCATGATGCCATTGTTTATGACGAAAAGGCGCTGACGTTTATGCAGGCTTGGAATCAAAGAAAGCGTTGGGCTCAGGGGCAAGTTGATGTAGCAGGACGCTACCTGCTGCCTTTAATTTTCAAAGGAATAAAAGAACGCAAATTTATGTATTTTGATACGGCAGTACATCTGTTTCAGCCTGCGCTGGTCATGTTGGCCACTTTCTTTACGCTGACAAACACTGTGTCAATTTTCCAGGGCAGCTATAGTCAAATCTTCTCATCAGTGGTTCCTTGGACAGCCTGGCAGATTCTATCGGCAATTCAGTTGGTATATCCGGTTGCCGCATTGGCATTAGAGCGAATTCCTTGGAGAGCTTACGTAGGATTGATTTATTTTCCTATTTTCATTTATTCATGGATCCCTATTGTATTCCTGGGATTTTTGCATCGCAAGGACAAACAGTGGTCTCACACTGAACATGTGCGTTCAATCAGCTATGAAGAAGTGGTGCAGCAGAAAAAGGCATCATCAAACTGAAATAGAGGATCTAAACAGGTGACGGCAGAAATTAGCTTGCAAGGATAATTTCTGCCGTTGTTTCTTATGGCAGAAGCTGTTGTCAGAAGTCAGCAGTGATCTGAGTGCTCAAAAAAAGATATAAAAAACCCTTTGACAGGTGCAAGGTTTTTGTGTATACTGTAAATCGTCGATCGTTTTGGGCGATTAGCTCAGCTGGGAGAGCGCCTGCCTTACAAGCAGGATGTCGGCAGTTCGATCCTGTCATCGCCCACCAATTCGATATTCAAACCTAAAGGCCGGAAATAGTGATATTGGCCCCGTGGTGTAGTGGTTAACATGCCTGCCTGTCACGCAGGAGATCGTCGGTTCAAGTCCGATCGGGGTCGCCATATTAGCTATTTTAAGTTGATGTTTGAATTATGCCTCGGTAGCTCAGTCGGTAGAGCAGAGGACTGAAAATCCTCGTGTCGGCGGTTCGATTCCGTCCTGAGGCACCATGCGGGTGTAACTCAGTGGTAGAGTGTCACCTTGCCAAGGTGAAAGTCGCGAGTTCGAATCTCGTCACCCGCTCCATTTTATTCATATGTTGGCGGCATAGCCAAGTGGTAAGGCAGAGGTCTGCAAAACCTTTATCCCCAGTTCAAATCTGGGTGCCGCCTCCATCAAACGTGCCGAAGTGGCGGAACTGGCAGACGCACGGGACTTAAAATCCCGCGGGCCCTAAAGCCCGTACCGGTTCGATTCCGGTCTTCGGCACCATTTTTATGTAATATTCTAAATCTAAATGTAGTTTATTTGGGTTTGTAGCTCAGCTGGTTAGAGTACCGCGTTGACATCGCGGGGGTCGGAGGTTCGAGTCCTCTCAAACCCACCATAATGGAAAGAAAACTGCCGTACCGTTTGGTACGGCAGCTTTTGTTATGTGGAGAAAAGAAGAAAGAGATAAAGCGGCTTAGAAGCTGATAAGTTAATAATTTGTTTATAGTCTGTTTAGGGATAATCAAGACATGGAGGATAAAATAGGATTAACAACGAATATAGAAACAAAGCAAGGAGTGAATATAATGAAACTGAAAAAAGGGACCGCTATGCTGGTCAGTTTTTCGCTGGGTGCCATGCTTTTTGCCGGAACGGCTCTGGCCGACATGGCTTCCAAGAGCGGCTATGATCAATTAAAGGACAGTTTGAAATTAACCTCTAAACAGATGGCGAGCGGATTCAGCAATTACACGGCAGAATTTTCTGCAGTGGTAAAGGATAATGGCAACGTATTAACTTCAGAAACGGATATTATGAAAGCTGATCTGAAAGGAAAGGCCAAGGAAGATATTTCGGAGCATCAGGATCCTAGGAATAACTACAAGAGTCATTCCTATTATAGTCCGAACAATTTGATTTATTATGACTCCCAAAATGATACCTATCATGATATTGAACTGACTTCTTCGCAAGAACCAAATTACATGTATGAGGATGCTTTTGATGATGATGAAGTTGGAGATATAGAAAAGATTGCCGATGCGCTGGTAGGAGGTTTTAAAGATCAGGTGATGGTGAAGGAAGAGCAGGACGGAAATAAAGTTCTTTCCGGTTCACTAAGCCAGGTGCAGATTCCGGCGCTGGTCAATGCGGTGACCTCCTTTGCTTTAAAACAGGAATTCGGGAACAATTCTAACTCCAATTTAAGGTTGGCGGAGGATATCTTCGTCAAAAGTGTGGAGGGAAAAGCAGAAATCAATAAAGACGGCGTGCTGGATAACGTACTGGCCAGTGCAGTATTGTCAGGTAAGGATAAGGATGGGCAGGAGCATGAACTGACGGTGGACATTTTGTTTAAGCTCTATGATATTAATAACACGACAGTGAGTAAGCCGGATTTAAGCGGAAAGAATGTAGTTAAAGAAATTCAGGATAATAAAACCGGCCAGAGTGCGGCACAAGGCATGACAACGGAAAATCTGCAGAAACTGCAAGGGACTTTTGTCAACGATATCTTGATGGAACAGGACGGAAAATTTGTGAAAGCCGGGGAGCGTTTTATCGAGATAACCCACATAGATGGTCAAACTGTGGAAGGCCGCTATTATGAGCAATTTAGACCTGGCTTTGAGAAGTATGCTGACCTGGCGCGGGAATTTACCTTTGCTGCCAAATTCCAGGACCATCCTTATATGGCCGATTTTGACGAGAACATCCAGACGGAGAAGAACCTTGACAGCATTTCTTTTGACCCCTCTTACGGAAGGATTTACCTGAATTCCAACGACGTTGGACTGGGATCAGGGCTGATTTGCGATCAAGAGTTCAGAATTGAAGTGGAATAAATATATCTTGTTCAGAAAAAAGAATAAATGTGAAAAGCGAGATAAAGCTTGAGACCAATGCTGCCGGATTCATTTCCGGCAGCTTGTCCCGTTGCTTAATATGGAGGAGTATATGAAAAAAGTGATTGAACTGATCAATCTCACCAAGTTATATCCTAATGGACGGGGGATCAGCGATATTAATCTGGAGATTTATGAAGGGGATGTTTTTGGTTTTTTAGGACCGAATGGAGCAGGAAAAACAACGGCGATGAAGATCATGACCGGATTGGTAAAACCGGACCGGGGTGATGTGAAGATCTTTGGTCATAGCATTCTGGAAAAATATGAACAGGCGATGGCTGAGGTGGGTTGTATCATTGAAGTCCCTGAAGCCTATCCCTTTTTAAGTGCGTATGATAATCTCAAGCAGTTTGGGCGCTTTTATCCTGATGTAGACAGAAAGCGGATTGAGGAAGTTTTGGAGCTGACCGGCATTCTCAAGTTTCAAAATGAAAAGCCCCGGCGTTTTTCTTTGGGAATGAAACAGAGGCTAGGTCTGGCGGCGGCTATCCTGTCCAGACCGAAAGTACTTATCCTGGATGAACCTTTAAATGGGCTGGATGTGGAGGGAATGATTGATATCCGCAATTTAATCAAGCGTTTGGCGGAAGAGGAGAAGACGACTTTCTTTATCTCCAGCCATCTGATTCATGATGTAGAATTGACGTGTACCCGGATTGGTGTGATTTACCAGGGACAGATGCTCAATGTGGATACGACGGCTAATATTTTACACAATTATGCTACTTTAGAAAATTATTTTGTGAGTGAGGTAGAAAGAAATGGCCGCGTTTCAAGCAGCATTCATCAATGAGATAGAAAAGTTATATAAAAAGAAAAAGGTTCTTGTGGCGGTAATCCTTTCTCTGGTGATTATTATCATCGGACAAATTGCCATCTTAGGCATGCGCAGTGGTTTTGGCATCCGGGGAGCCGGAAAGATGGATTTTGCCGTATTGGTGTTATCTGTGGTGATTAACACCATACTCCCGTTATTTACTGCTTTGGTTGCCATTGACATGTTTTCGGGGGAATTTTCCCATAATGTGATGAGAGGTGCTCTTACTCGTCCGGTAAGCCGCTTTAAGCTTTTTAGTGCTAAAATAGGAGCCATCGGTGTATTTATTTTGGCTAATTTACTCGTGCTTCTGATTTTATCCGTTTTGGCAGGAGTGCTTTTTAATAATGGAACACTGAGCGGATTGGAAGTATTAAAAACTTCCCTGGCCTATATCATGAGCTTTTTCCCAATATTGGTTTTGGCTTTGCTGGTGGTGCTTCTGGCCAATTTTTTAAAAAGCGGGACATCGGTGTTTTTTCTGGGAATTCTGCTCTTCTTGGGCTGCAAGGTAGTGGGAATCTTTTTCTCCCAGTACTCAGGATTATTGATTACAGGCCAGCTGGAGTGGTACAATCTTTGGCTGTCGACCTCTTTCCCGGGAGCAAAGGTGTTTCGTCAGTTTTTGATTATGGGCGGCTATAGTATCATGTTATTTACCGCTGCTTATTATTTGTTTGATAAAAAGGAGTTCTAGGGTGAGACAATGAATTTAAAGAGACGCTTAATAATAACCAATGCGGCAGCAGTGATGATCCCTGTGGTAGTCACTGCTATGCTTGCGTTGGTTTTTATTTTTGCTTATTCCAGGATATGGGGCGGGAAGATGTCCTTTGATAATTATCAGAAGCTGGCGCAGATTAAATTGGAGTTGATAAGCGGAGATAAAAACAATCTAGCCATCCATCCAGAGCAGATTGAAGACAGTACTTTTCAAAACTACATGAAAAGCCGACTGGAAGGGATCAATGGAGAAATCATTATTACCAAAGATGAGAAGGTCCTGTACGCTTCGGCCAAGTTTAACAGTATTGATCTGGAAAAACTGCTGGCAGCGGGAAAAGACTCCGATTTTAATAATACGGTAAAGGTCGGCAGGATGACTTATGCTGTGGAGGATTTTGCGCTGAACCTTAAGAACGGAGAACATAGAGGAGTCATTATCATGGCTCCGGTAGACAGGAATATGAACATCATGGCTTTCATGATCGGAGTGGGAGTATGTTTCGTAGTGATAGCGGCTTTTACCAATGTATTGGCGTCCTATTACCTTACCCGGCGAATGCTTTTCCCTCTGAATAACCTCCGTAAAGCGGCGGGGAAGATCAGCAAGGGCGATCTGGATCATCCCATAATTGAAGAGGGAGATGGAGAGATCGCTGAACTGTGCCGGGATTTGGATTTAATGCGTATTAAATTAAAGGACTTGATTCACGCTCAGCTAAAATACGAAGAAAATCGAAAGATGCTGGTATCAAGCATTTCCCACGATCTTAAGACACCTGTGACATCAATTAAGGGTTATGTGGAGGGGATTAGGGACAGAGTGGCGGATACACCGGAAAAAGTGGACCGTTATCTCCAGACCATCTACCAGAAAACGGAGCAAATTGATAAGATGATTGATGATTTGCTGCTGTATGCTAAACTGGACCTGAACCAAATTCCTTTTAACTTTGTTCCCGTTCTTATCAAAGCTTATCTTGAAGATTTTTTGCTTGCTAACGAGTATGATCTGGAGCGCAGCAAGATCGTACTCGATTTTAAATCGCAATTGGAGAACGATCATGAAGTGCTGGTAGACCGGGAAAGGATGGACAGAGTGCTCATGAACATTCTGGAGAATTCCCGGAAATATATGAACAAGGAGCAGGGGAAAATAGCGGTCAGACTGAGAGAGACTCAGTTCAGCATTATTATCGAGCTGAGAGACAACGGCGCAGGCATTGCTGAGGAAGACTTGCCCTATATTTTCGACCGCTTTTATCGCTCAGATGAAGCGCGAACGGAGATCAAGGGCAGCGGATTAGGGCTGGCGATTGCCAGGCAAATTGTGGAGGGCCATGGAGGAAGGATATGGGCTGTCAGCCATGGGAACGACGGGGTCAGCATCATGATTTCCTTAAGCAAGGTGTTTTGATGAGAGGGGTGGCAGCAAAAGTGAGAGAAATATTAATTATCGAAGATGATCTTAGTATTGCCGAACTGCAAAAAGACTATTTGGAGGTGGCCGGTTTTGAAGTGAGCGTGTGTACAGAGGGTCTATCAGGATTAAAAGCGGCGATAGACGGGGAATACGATTTGCTCATCTTGGATATAATGCTGCCGGGAGTGGATGGACTGGAGATTTTACAAAGGCTGCGTGCAGTAAAGGAAACACCGGTGCTATTGGTGTCAGCCAAAAAGGAAGAAATAGACAAGATCAAGGGGTTAAGCCATGGTGCCAATGATTATATTACAAAGCCTTTCAGCCCTGGGGAATTGGTGGCCAGAGTAAAGGCCCATTTAGAAAACTATGAGCGATTAAAGACAAAGCTTACGGAAAGTATCAATGTGGAAAAGAGAAAGTCGGCAGAAAAAATCTCCATCCGTGGTTTGGAAATTGATATAGCTGCCCGGATGGTTTGGCTAAATCAGCAGGTGATTACCCTGACTCAGAAGGAATTTGACCTGCTGGTGTATTTGGCCAAACATCCGAACCGGGTATTTGGGCGTGATGAACTTTTTGAGCGGATCTGGGGATTAGAGGCTTTGGGAGATTCTTCAACAGTGACTGTTCATATTGCCAGGATCAGGGAAAAGGTTGAAGCCCTCCCTGCCAATCCTCAATATATTGAAACTGTATGGGGAGCGGGATACCGTTTCAGGATTTAGGATCTTCATAAAATCTCCACATTTCTTTATTAAACTTATTGATTTAACAATCGTTAAATGTTACTATCTTAATAATCCTATAGGAATTATATTAGATTGAACTTTGATTGTTTAATCGGCTGATTAGAAAGCTAAAGGAGGGTGTCCCAAAAGCCATGAAAATGGTAGAGGGATACCCTCTTCCGCATAATTAAGCAACAAAAAGAAGCCGATCCTTGGTAAAATGGAAGTGACCAAACCACCATTTAAAGGAGGGCTTCTTTT
>JAEWCM010000006.1 GCA_023390635.1 Bacillota bacterium | reverse complement strand
TCTGAAACCAAATTTTCATTTTTACATCGGCAAGAAAAATTGGGGAATGGAATAGCGAAAAATGAAGGTTAAATGTAAATGAGAATTAATATTGACAAAGCTCCAAAAAAGAGTTATTAATAAATTAACCAAAACATATTGGATTGCTTGACTAAAGGAGAGTGATTGTGATGAAAAAAGTGATTTCGATTAATGGAATGACCTGTGGCCATTGCCAGGCAGCTGTTGAAAAAGCTTTGAACGCTATTGACGGTGTGGAGGCTAAGGTCAATCTCAATAAAAAGACTGCGACGGTCACGCTGGCTAAGCCGGTAGCAGACGAAACTTTAAAGAATGCGGTGACTGAGGCCGGCTATGAAGTGGTTTCCGTGACGGAGAAAAAAGGCTTGTTTGGCTGAGAACAGGAAGAAAGTGTTATGTTCAGAAGAGTGAAGGAATCGTCAGTTCCTTCACTCTTTTTTATTTGAGAAAAGTATTATTGACTACTATATCAATGATGGATATAATGATATATATCCATCATTGATATAGGGGGTAATAAAGTGGCGAAAAGAAGCCCATATGAGTCAGGCCAGCTGACGGACAGCATCTTCCTTATATTATTAGCAACGCTGGAACCGATCCATGGATATAGGCTAATGCAGATGATTCAGGATATGACAGACGGCAGTGTTGAAATCGGTCCGGCAACAATGTATACAACGCTCAGAAAATTAAGCGATGCCGGATGGATTAATGAAATTAGTGAAGGTGATTCGAAAATTCTATATCAAGTTACGGAGGAAGGAAGGCAGATACTTATAGAAAATTTTGATAGGAGAAGAAAGATTATTGAAATCGCAGAGAAACATTTAATAAAGGAGGGGCAATAAATGGCTAAATACCGCATGTGCGGAGGGCTGGCAATGACACCCGATCGCGATATGAAGATGCTGAAAGAAATGAGCCTAAAAGGCTGGCATTTATCTGAGATGAAATCAATTTTATACCGTTTTAAAGAAGGTCAGCCCCATGACTACGATTATGCTTTGAATCTTGAGCCCAGAATAAATTCAGAAATGATGTTGCTGTATGAAGCCAGCGGGTGGATGCCGGTCGTGGCAAGCAATGGATATCAAATATTCAGGGCGGAAGCAGGCACATCTCCTATATTTAGTGATTTAGATTCTGAAATCGAAATGCTCACTAAAAATAGACACAGTGTGGGAAAAGGAGCGGCCTTTTTTGCGGTTTTACTGATTCTTTGTTTTGCTCTGAGCTATTTCACTCTATGGAAGATATTTGTTATACCAGCCCTTTTCATTTTGATCTTCTTCATATTTTGTTTCTTTCCTTTTATCGGGTATAGCAGATCTCTAAAAAAGAAGCAGGCGCAAAGAAAATTTTAAAAGCAAAATAAAAGATTAGTTCAAACGGTCCTCTATGCACTGTCCGCCAGTGTTTAGAGGACTTATCATTTAGGGGATCTTTAGAATTTAGGGGAATTTTTAATCAAATAGTTCTCAATTGATTGCTTTTAAGGAATTTTTTAATTAATTTGTAACAATTATATCGACCTTTTTCGACCCAGATAGAGTAAAATATAAGACGTTACTTAAAATAAACACTTTTACGGAGGAAAAAGCATGGGTAGCATGGGAGTGCCTGGAGCTTCTCGCTCATCACAACAGGCTGCGCCGAGAAGAAGTGCGGGAGTATACCACTACAGCAGAAGAAAACGGAGATTAAGCCGCTTTTTAATAAGGTTGGTTGGGCTTGCCGCTATTCTTTCCCTGCTTTTCGCAGGATTTCGATATGGCCCTTTTCAGCCCTTTGAAAAGCTTCGCACCTTATGGGTGACAACGGCAATGACTACCTTGCATCATCAATATCTAGCCAAATGGTTTTTCAGTGATGCGGAAATCCAAAAAATTCTGGACAGTAATCAGGCAGAAAATTTAGGAAACAGTGACCCGAGCAGTGTCAGCACACACGGAATCAGTAATAATAAAGGAATTGAGCTGATTGATGTAAGCCGGAACGGTTTCAAAGGCTATCTGCTCAAAGTGAATGATCCTTCCCGAGTCAAGGTGGCGGCAACCCGCTATCTGGGAGAAAAAGGGGAAAGGTCGGAGGAGATTGCCAATACCAATGGAGCGATTGCCGTGATTAACGGAGGAACATTTTACGATCCTCAAGGCACGGGCAGTGGAGGACAGCCACTGGGGATTCTTGTATCTGACGGAAAAATTCTCTATAAAGACAGCGGTAAAGAATCCTTTGATATCATCGGCATGAATGAAGATAATGTTCTTACCCTGGGGCATTATACCCTTGCTCAGATCGAAAAACAGGGAATCAGGGATGCGGTCACCTTCTCTCCATTTTTGATTGTTAATGGCAAGACGGCCATCAACCAGGGAGACGGAGGCTGGGGTATTGCACCGCGAACAGCCATCGGTCAAACAAGGGAAGGGCAGATTCTACTGCTAGTGATTGACGGCAGGCAACTGGGTTCATTAGGAGCCTCTCTGAAAGATGTGCAGGATATTATGGTCGAGTATGGGGCGTACAATGCAGCCAACCTTGACGGAGGCGCTTCCACGATCCTTTACTATAACGGCAAACTGGTCAATCATCCGTCCAGCCCATATGGGGAGAGGCAAATCCCTTCTTTCTTTATTGTGAAATAATGGAGTGATAGTTTATAAATTATTTATAAAAATTTTCTTGATACTGACAAGGTGTCAGTATATAATAAATGACATGTTGTCATATGACAGCATGTCATTTTCAATTGAGGAGGAGGGCAATGCCAAAAAGTACTTTTTTAAATTTGCCTCAGGAGAAGAAAGATAAGCTTTTTGCCGCAGCGCGGAAAGAATTCGCTCGTACTTCTTTTGAAGAAGCGTCAATTAACAAAATTATTCAGGAAGCGGGAATTTCCAGAGGGAGCTTTTATACCTATTTTGAAGATAAAAAGGATTTGGTATCCTGTCTCTTAAGCGGATACACAGAACAGATTGGAGAAATCGGCAGAGAAAGTTTGAAAGAGTCAAATGGGGATGTGTTTGCATTATTTTTAAAGTTATTTGATTTTACGATGGAATACAGTACGTTTAAGGACGATATGGCCATATTCAGGAACCTTTCCATGAGTCTGCGCAATGACGGAGAAAGAAATCTGCATGAATTATTTGCCGGACAGAAGATAAAAGTTCATCCGGAAGAACTTTTGAGTCTTATCAACACGGAGAACCTTAACATTCAGGGGAAAGAAGATTTAAGAGATCTTCTGGCTATACTATTTCCTGTCCTCAAATCTTCGACAGGCCAAGCACTGAGAAATATCGATAATTTGCCTAAGATTAGAAAGAGTTTTCTTAATAAGCTTAAGATGATCCAATATGGAGTAAAGAAAGAGAGGAACACTCCGAATGATCAAGATATTTAAGTACCTAAAAAAATCGATAGTAGCCCTGCTGGCAGTGGTGGTTTTGCTGGCGATCCAGGCGGTAAGTGATCTTTCCCTGCCTGATTACACCTCCAAAATTGTCAATGTTGGAATTCAGCAGGGAGGAGTGGAGCATGCCGCACCTGAGGTAATCAGGAAGACGGAGATGGACAAGGTGCTGCTCCTTGTGGATGAAGAGACAAAGAACAAGGTGCTGAACAACTATACCTTACTCGATAAAGAAAGCCTGAACAGCACCGACTACGAGGGCTACAGCAAAGATTATCCTGCTTTGGCAGATCAGGAGCTTTATAAGCTTAACAATGTGGATGAAGCAACTTTGGATGATCTGAACAAAGTAATGGCAGGAGCCATTCTCTTGGTAGCCAATGCCGAATCCGGTTCGGCTGAATCTGTGGCTATGACGCAACAGCTGGCGGCAGCATTTCCGGCGGGGGCCCTTCCTGCCAATGCAGGTTTTTTTGATATCCTGAAATTAATGCCTCAGGAGAGTAGGGCCAAAGTCATTGAACAAATGAATAGTAAAATATCCGCAATGCCCGAAAGTATTACCCAGCAGTCAGCAGTCAGTTTTGTAAAAAATGAGTACAATACGATCGGGATGGATACCGATAAGATGCAGACCAACTATATTCTCTGGGCTGGTTTGAAGATGCTGGGATTGGCACTGGTCAGTGTGATGGCTTCCATATTGGTTACCTTGTTGGCAGCCAGAATAGCCGCACGCCTGGGAATGGATCTGAGGCACAGAGTATTTAACAAAGTGGTGGGATTTTCCAATAAAGAATTTGACCAGTTCTCTACCGCTTCACTGATTACCCGCAGTACTAATGATATCCAGCAGGTTCAGCTGCTGATGGCGATTATGTTGCGTATGGTCATTTATGCACCGATTTTAGGTGTAGGCGGTTTTATCAAAGTGCTGCACAGCGACAGCTCAATGGCCTGGATTATCGGAGTCGCCGTACTGGCAATTCTGGTGTTGGTCGCTTTCTTGTTTGTGGTGGCCATGCCGAAGTTCAGAGCGTTGCAAAAACTGGTGGATAAATTGAATCTGGTATCCAGGGAAATTTTAACCGGTCTTTCTGTAATTCGGGCTTTCAGTACGGAGAAATATGAGGAAAAGCGTTTTGCCGGTGTCAATGAGGAATTAACGCGGACCAACCTTTTTGTAAACCGAGTGATGACAGTAATGATGCCCACGATGATGTTTATCATGAACGGGATTGGCGTGCTGATTGTCTGGGTTGGAGCGGGAAATGTTGATAATGGAGCAATGCAGGTTGGTGACCTGATGGCCTTTATTCAGTACACCATGATGATTGTCATGTCATTTTTGATGATTTCTTTCCTCTCCATCATGCTGCCCCGTGCTTCTGTTTCCGCAAAGCGGATCGCCGAAGTATTGGATACGAAGACGGAGATTGCAGACCCGAAAATATCGCAGGCATTTGATTCGGGGAGGAAGGGATATCTGGAATTCAGAGATGTTTCTTTCCGCTACCCCAATGCGGAGGAAAATGTGCTCAGCGATATCAGCTTTGTCGCGAAGCCGGGAGAGACAACAGCAATTATCGGCAGTACAGGCAGCGGTAAATCCACCTTAATCAATTTGATCCCCCGCTTCTTTGATGCTACCAGCGGGGAAGTATTGGTTGACGGTGTCAATGTTAAAAACGTGTCCCAACATGAATTACGTGATAAGCTGGGATTTGTGCCTCAAAAAGGAGTACTCTTTTCCGGAACTATTGAGACAAATATCCGATATGGACGGGAAGATGCTTCCGATGCTGATGTGGCAAAAGCGGCCAGAATCGCCCAGGCGGCTGAATTTATTGAGAATAAGACGGATAAATATCAAAGTGAAGTGTCTCAGGGAGGAAATAATGTTTCCGGCGGACAAAAACAGAGGTTGTCGATTGCCAGGGCGATTGCTAAGAATCCGGAGATCTATATTTTTGATGACAGCTTCTCCGCATTGGATTACCGGACAGATGTAGCCCTGCGTCAGGCATTGAAAGAGGAGCTCAGGGAGAGCACGGTGCTCATCGTAGCGCAGCGAATCAGTACCATTTTGCATGCCGAGCAGATTATTGTACTGGAAGAAGGAAAGATTGTAGGCAAAGGCACCCATAAAGAGCTCATGGAGAACTGTGAGGTCTATAGCCAGATCGCTTTGTCTCAGCTGTCAAAGGAGGAATTGGCTCATGAGTAATCAGAGTGAAAAGCGGCCAAGAGAAGGAAGAGGGGGCGGCTTCGGAGGCCCGTTCGGTGGAGGAATGGGCGGAGGAGCTAAAGCGAAAGATTTCAAGAAGACCTTGAAATCCCTCGTCGCATACCTGGCTCAATATAAAATCCGGATCTTTTTGGTCATTCTATTTGCTGTCGGCAGCACCATCTTTTCCATTGTCGGTCCTAAAATCTTAGGAAATGCTACCACGAAGATCTTTGAAGGACTTGTCAGCAAGCTGTCCGGCGGTTCAGGTATTGACTTTACAGCGATCGGACAAATTCTAATCTTCCTGATCGGTCTTTATGTTGTCAGTGCCATATTCGGTTATGTTCAAGGCTTCATTATGACCGGCGTTTCCCAAAAGGTAACGTATAATCTGCGCAGGGAATTGTCGGAAAAGATTGGCCGCATGCCGATGAAGTACTTTGAGAATCAGACCCATGGGGAAGTATTGTCCAGAATCACCAATGATGTGGATACTCTAAGTCAAAGCTTAAACCAAAGCCTGACCCAGCTTATTACCTCTGTCAGCCTCCTGATCGGCGTATTCATTATGATGATGTCTATCAGTTGGAAGATGACTTTGATTGCCGTCTTGATTTTGCCTGTTTCTTTTATGATCATAGCGATGGTAATGAAGCGGTCGCAAAAATATTTCAAACAGCAGCAAGAACATCTGGGGCATGTCAACGGCCAGGTGGAAGAGGTATATGGCGGCCATAATATTGTTAAAGTCTTTAACGGAGAAGAAAAAGTACTCCGCGAATTCAACAAAGAAAATCAATATCTTTATCAGTCTGCCTGGAAATCACAATTCCTGTCAGGTATGATGCAGCCCATTATGTCGTTTGTCGGAAATATCGGCTATGTGGCCGTATCCATTGTTGGTGGTTACCTGGCGATTCAGGGAACGATCACCGTAGGAAATATTCAGTCCTTCATCCAATATATGAGGACCTTCAGCCAGCCGATTATGCAGATAGCCCAGGTCTCAAACATGCTCCAATCCACGGTTGCCGCGGCTGAACGGGTTTTTGAATTTTTGGCGGAACAGGAAGAAGTACAGACTGTGGAAAAACCTGTATCGATTAAAGGCCTGGAGGGCAATGTATCGTTTAAGAATGTGCATTTTGGTTATAATCCAGATAATATTGTTATTAATGATTTTAGCATTGATGTTAAAGATGGACAAAAAGTGGCCATTGTCGGGCCTACCGGTGCCGGTAAAACCACAATTGTCAAATTGCTGATGCGTTTCTATGATGTTAATGATGGGGCAATTCTGATTGACGGACACGATATCCGAGATTTTGACCGCAGTGAATTGCGTAAAATGTTTGGAATGGTTCTTCAGGATACCTGGCTGTTCAGCGGCACCATCATGGAAAATATCCGCTATGGCCGCCTGGATGCCACTGATGAAGAAGTGATAGCAGCGGCCAAGGCTGCCCATGTGCATCGCTTCATCCAAACTTTGCCTGATGGTTATAACATGATACTCAATGAAGAAGCAACCAATGTTTCGCAAGGGCAGAAGCAGTTATTGACCATCGCCCGTGCCATTTTAGCAGACCCTAAAATCCTGATTCTGGACGAGGCGACCAGTTCGGTTGATACGCGGACAGAGATTATGATCCAGAAGGCGATGGACAATTTGATGAAGGGAAGAACCAACTTTGTGATTGCCCATCGGCTTTCCACCATCAGGGATGCGGATTTAATTCTGGTCATGAATGAGGGAAATATTATTGAACAGGGCAGTCACGAGGAATTAATGGCCGCCAACGGCTTCTATACCAATTTGTATAATTCACAGTTCCAGCGGGCGGCTGCCATTTAGCCATAAAAAAATAGAAGAAAGAAACATTAAAGGGGCTGTTGCTAAACGATCATTTAGCAGCCTTGTCTGGGGTAGCGTTGGGGTTGCCGGAGAGAGGGGCCGTAGCCTTCCCGGACACGCTTGCGCGGCTAAAAACGCGAGAGGGATCCGAGACATTTCAAAACCCTCATGCGATCAGCATGTGAACCTTGAAATGTCTGAGCGGATCCCTCCCGCTTTTTCTTACGCCGCTCCAGATGATCGTCCTAGAAAGCTGCGGCCCCTCTCTCCGGCTGATCTCAAGCTCGCTATAAGGCCGCTTATTCTGTGCCCTCAGCCTGCCTCTACAGGCTGTTTGGGCTGCTCTTTTGCAGAATAAGCTGACCCGGAAACAGTATAAGGCAAGCCCGGCAAAGCAGGATAAGCAGGCCCAGTGATGACATATTCAGCGCAAAGCGGAGCAGGATGCGGAGCGCGGCCTTTAGCGCCACGGAGGGCGCTATGGCCGAAAAGCGAATATGTCATCACTGGGCCGACCCGTATATAAATTTCCGGGCCGACCGACGCTAAATGATCGTTTAGCGACAGTTCCCTTTTTTTATTAATCAGAAAGTATCAGAGGGGCCGGTCTTTACTGGCAGCTGGCTGTTGCAGTACTTTTCTTTATCTATGCTTCGTCATTTTTTTTAAAAAAGACCTATTGACTAGTATGGTCAATAGGATTATAATGCCATTGACTAATGTGGTCAATAGGATTGCGCAATAAGAAGGTGATAGAATTGCTGTCAAAATTTATGAGTCTGGAGCCGGAAAAAAGGGATAGAATTATTAACGCTGCCCTTGCTGAATTCTCGCAAAGGGGGTATAAGAACGCTTCAACTAATGAGATCGTCAAACAGGCGGGAATTTCCAAAGGATTATTATTTCACTATTTCAGCAATAAGATGAGCTTATTCCTTTTTCTTTATACCTATGCGACGGAGGTTTTTGAAGAGGAATTTTACAGTAAATTAGACTGTAATGAACCGGATATTATCAGAAGGCTGAGGCAGATTGCCATATTGAAACTTGAGCTAATTCAGAGGCATCCTGATCTGTACAATTTTTTATTGACTGCGTTTGGGGAAGATAATCCGGAAATCAGGCACGAGCTTGAAGATAAGAATAAGGATGTTTTCGAAAAAGCCTACAAAGCCCTGCTGGAAAATATCAATATACTGCAATTTAAAGACGGATTGGAACCTGAGAAGGTTTTGATGATTTTTCTGTGGGTTACCCAGGGGCTGGGAAACCGTGAACTGGAAAGGATCAAATTGGACCCCGCCTACAAAGTTAACTATGACCTCGAGAAGATCATGTCCGAGTTTGATGATTATTTGGTGTTGCTGCAAAAAGTTTTTTATAAATAAGCTCATAAAACAGAGAGGGGAATCATAATGAATGTGATTGAATTCAAGAACCTCACCAAAAATTACGGCAAGGCCAGGGGCATCATTGATGTGAATCTGAATGTGGAACAGGGGGAGATTTTCGGCTTTATCGGACCAAACGGTGCGGGCAAGTCAACGGCGATCCGAACTTTATTGGGACTGATCTACCCAACTGCAGGGCAGGCCTTTATTTTTGGGAAAAGCTGTATCGAGCACCCGGAACTCAGAAAGGAAGTAGGTTATCTTCCGTCCGAAGTGTTCTATTATGACAATATGCGGGTGATCGATCTGCTCAAGTATTCCGCCAGCTTTTACAAGAAGGATTGTACCCGGCGAATCAACGAGCTTGCCGAAGTGATGGATTTGGACTTGAAGAAAAAGATTGATGATCTTTCCTTTGGAAACAAGAAAAAGGTAGGGATCATTCAGGGCTTGATTCACGAACCTAAATTGATCATTCTCGATGAGCCTACCAGCGGACTTGATCCCCTGATGCAGCAGAAGTTTTTCGAGTTGATTGCTGAGGAGAACCGTAAAGGATCCACCGTCTTCTTTTCCTCTCATATCCTTAGCGAGGTGCAGAGAATGTGCAGCCGCGTTGCCTTTATCAAGGAAGGCAGGATCATCAAACTGGAAAAAATGAGCACTTTGCAGGAAAATAGCTACAAGAAAATCAGAGTTGAAACTAAAACTCCGATCCCTTCGGAATATTTCAATCTGAATGGTGTGAGTAAGCTGGAAATCAAGGGAAAAGAAGCTGACTTTATCTTCAATGGCAATATTAATTCCATAATGAAAAAAATTGCGGAGCTTGATTTGCGTAATATATCCATTGACGAGCCTGATTTGGAAGAGATCTTCATGCATTATTATGCAAAGGAGAATTAAGCTTATGAATATGTACTGGCATGAACTCAAGTCCTTGCGAAAATCCACCATCATCTGGATTCTTTCTTTAATTGCACTGGCTGGAATCTATTTTGCCGTGTATCCGGGGATTGCCGCTGACGCCTCCGACTTCAAAAAGCTGTTGGGAGGATATCCGCCTACTGTGCGGGCAATGCTGGGAATTTCCCTCGACAATATCACATCCATCTTAGGCTTTTATTCTATGGTCTTGAGTTTTATCACATTATGCGCTGCAATTCAGGCTTCAAACCTCGGCATTTCCGTCATTTCCAAGGAAACACGGGGAAGAACGGCAGATTTTCTCCTTGTTAAACCTGTGTCGAGGGCATCGATTGTCAGCGCCAAACTGCTGGCCTCCCTTACTGTGCTTTTAATAACCGATGGAGTTTATTATGCCGCAGTCTGGGCTATGGCGTCTATTGTCAAGACCGGAGATTACAGCGGCAGCGTATTTTTTATGATGAATGCCACGATCCTTTTTGTTCAGCTTATATTTTTTGCGATCGGTTTGCTGGCTTCCGTGATCATCCCTAAACTTAAGTCGGTATTGCCCGTTTCCCTCGGCCTCGTTTTTATTTTCTTTTTCATTGGCACCTTGCTGGTGACAGGGAAAGATGATGCCGTTCGCTTCCTGTCACCCTTCAAATACTTTGATCTATCTTATATTCTTAGCCACTCTGCTTATGAATTCCCATATCTTATGGCGGGCTTAGCCATTGTACTGGCAGCGATTGGGGCAAGCTATGTTATTTATGTCAGGAAAGATATTCATGCCGCAAGCTGAAAGATATCTCAAAATTTAACAGATATCTCGAACTTTTAGATGAAAGGATGGGCAGACGATGAATATTTTTATCAGAGAGCTGAAAGCAAATCGCAAGGCCCTGATTATATGGAGCATTTGCATGATTTTCGTGGTTGCCAGTGGGATGGGCAAGTATACCGCTTATGCTTCCGGAGGAGAATCCCTTAATGCTGCCTTCAGCAGTATTCCCTCCAGTATGAAAGCCTTGTTGGGATTTGGTTCTTTTGATTTGACCAAGATGAGCAATTATTACGCCATGTTATTTATCTATATGGAACTGGTAACTGCCATTCATGCTGTTTTGCTGGGGGCGGGTATTATTGCCAAAGAAGAGAAGGACAGAACAACAGAATTTCTGATGATTAAGCCCGTATCAAGGAAGAGCATTATTACAGCCAAACTACTCGCCGCTTTTGTTAATGTGCTGGTGGTCAATCTGGTTTCCCTGATTACGTCGGTTGCCTTAGTGGGCAACTACAGTAAAGGTGAGAATCTTACAGGAGAGCTGGTCACCCTCATGGTGAGCATGCTGATCGTACAGTTGATCTTTTTATCACTTGGTGCAGCATTAGCCGCTTTGAGCAGAAATCCTAAATCTTCAGGCTCTCTGGCGACAGGGATCCTCATGGCAGGCTTCGTCATATCGAAAATCACGGATATGACCGACAAGGTCAATTTTCTCAATGTTTTTTCTCCTTTCAAATATTTCAGTCTGGAAGATGTGGTTAATGGTAATGGACTCAACCCTGGCATTGTCGTGCTCTCACTCCTCCTGACCACTGTTTTCTCCGTTTTGACCTATATCTATTATCAGAAAAGAGACCTGAGAGTCTGATTAACCTTCGATTCAAAAATAAAGGGTTATTGCAGCAAGTCGTCAGACTGTGCAATAACCCTTTATCCGTATCATTTACTTAATAGAGTCCCAGTTTTGTTTCACTGGTGTTGATATAAATGTTCTTGGTTTGGCTGTAAGCATCGAGAATTGATTTGTAAGTTTCCCGGCCAATGCCTGAAGTTTTGTATCCTCCGAAGGGAGTGGCGGCGGGAATCTGGTTATAGGTATTCACCCAAACCCGGCCGGTTTCAATGCCGCGGGCTACGCGCAGAGCTCTGTTCAGATCCCGGGTCCAGACTCCTCCGCCTAGACCATAGTCCGAGTCATTAGCCATTTGAATGACTTCTTCTTCGGTTTTAAACTTGATCACAGTAGCTACCGGTCCAAAAATTTCCTCACGGGCAATGCGCATGTCATTGGTGGCATCGGCCAGCAGAGTGGGGGCCAGGAACTCGCCCTTTTCCAATTCGGGAGTTTTCAGCTGATAACCACCGGTGACCAGGGTTGCTCCTTCGGCCTGCCCAATTTCAATATACTTAAGAATTTTTTCTAACTGGGCGTGGTTAACCTGTGCTCCCATCTGAACACCGTCCTCCCAGGGAAGACCTACTTTAACCTGCTCAAAGGCTGTTTTCAAAGCACTTAAGAAACGGTCGTAAATTCCCTCCTGAATAAAGATCCTCGAACCGGCGCAGCAAACCTGCCCCTGATTGAACAGGATGCCCAGTTGAGCACCTTCCAGGGCCTGATCGAAGTTCATATCGTCAAAGAAGATATTGGCCGATTTGCCCCCCAGTTCCAGAGTGGCTGGGATTAATCGGCGGGCCGCTTCAGCAGCCACCTTGTAGCCTACTTCCGTGGAACCGGTAAAGGCCAGTTTCCGGAAACCGGGATGTTTCAGCATATAATCGCCGGAATCGGCGCCCCTTCCGGTGATGATGTTGACAACTCCTTTGGGCAGGACTTGATTCAGCAGTTTGCCCAATTCCAGGAGACTCAGGGAAGTGGAGGAAGAGGGGTGGATTACCACTGTATTACCAGCGGCCAGAGCCGGAGCGAGCTTCCAGGCGGCCATGAGAAGAGGGAAGTTCCAAGGGACGATCTGGCCCACGACACCGATAGGTTCACGGAGCACGATGCTTAAGGTGTTCTGGTCCAGGGCATTGGCACTTCCTTCTTCGGAGCGGATGACACCGGCAAAATAGCGGAAATGATCGGAACTGAAGGGAACATCAAGGGAGCTGGTTTCTCTGAAGGGCTTGCCGTTATCCATCGTTTCCACCAGAGCCAGCCGGCTGGCGTTTTCATCAATCAGGTCGGCGATTTTAAGTAAAATCGCACTTCTTTCCTGTGTACTAATATTCTTCCAGCTTGCAAAAGCCGACCAGGCAGCCTCTACCGCATGATCCACATCTTCGTGGGTCGCATCAATGAATTCGGACAGCACTTCTCCAGTGGCAGGATTATAACTTTTAAGCTTTTTGCTTCCCGTGCCTTCCGTCCATTCTCCGCCAATAAGCAGCCCATAATGGGGATCGATCACATTGCTTAAATCAAATTTGTGTTTTACTGTCATTGCTTTTTCCTCCTGACTAATTAATTAAATCTCAAGATTTTAGTGTGATGAATTTTATCCAGTTTTTGTGTGATAAAATTAAAAATATTGTCGTATTTCTTAATTTAGATTATTTATTATTTATATAATCTATTATATACCTATATTCAACAACATCAATATGTTGTGAACATGATCATTTTCACCTTCATGGATACATTCAATAGGCCCTTAAGATTTCTATTAAAAAAATCTCCCCAGAGTTTTAACTCATAGGGAGATTTTTATATGCTATACGAGAGTCCGATGTGGATAAGAAATTAAAGGAGTATTTTAAGCCTCGATAAATACAACGCCCACCAGGCCAGGTCCGCTGTGCACACCTGCCACAGGGCTGATATTTCCGCCATAGATAACACTTAAGGCATTGGGAAGCTCACGGAGCTTATTGGCCAGACAGATGGCTTCCTCCTGGGCGGCACCGCTCATAATGCGAATGTTGTACTGTCCTTTTTTCAACAATTGCTGGCCGATTTCGAAGATCTTTTGCAAAGATTGTTTCCGGCCCCTCACCTT
>JAEWCM010000129.1 GCA_023390635.1 Bacillota bacterium | reverse complement strand
ACCTTATCCGGCAATTCTACAAACGCTCCAAAGTTAGTGATCCCAGTCACTACTCCTTCAACAACAGTGCCAACCGCAATGGCCATATGAAGAATACTCCTCCTTGTGAATTATAAATATAGTTAATTATATTATATATAGCGTAGAAAGAGACTGTCAAGCCGCTCAAAACACAGAAATAAAATTTAAAGGTTTTTTATCTATTATAGTTTATTATTATTAATACTCAATACCTTTTATTAAAATATCCAAATTGATTATTTTTATTTACTCAAAAAAGCTCTTTACCAAAACCAGTTTTAAGGATTTTCCTTAGGTGCAATTAAAATCTCGCCCGGTCTGACCAATCCCAACTGCTCCCGGGCCAACTGTTCGATGTAACTTGGAGTATTCAGACGTTTAATCTCATTCTCCAGACCGATTTTCTGCTCCAAAAGGGTCGTCTTCTGAGCGGTCAATGTTTTTAACTGGCTCTCTACAGTATTGTTTAATCCCCATAGCTCCCATACCCAGCTCCCTACCAAAGCACAAAATGAGCATCCCAATAAAAGAGAAAGAAAATGTCGCCCCGACTTTTTCCTTCTGCTAGGTGTCTTCCTCCTCGTCATTCCACCCATCTCCTTTTATCCCTAATTCCCCTTCAGGGATAATACATACAATCTCATACTTCTTGCTTTTGGCTCTGGCCAACAGCGTCGCTACCGAGCTGGGCGCCATCTTCAGCTGCTTGGCTATTTGCTCTAATGAATTTCCCGTTTCTTTCAGCATCACTACCTGCCGCTCACGGAAACTGAGTCTTTCCAACCCTCTGATTTCGATATGCACCCTTGCCCACCCTCATATAATTAACTGATTAGATCGTATATGTACCGCATGGTTGTCCACAGTATGCTTGAAACAATTCACAGGCTGTGAATAAGTTGTGGACAAATCAATTACATATAAAGTACAAAATATCTACAAGACAATTATATATAGCTTGTCAAATAAAATGCAACCCCTTCGACAATTATTACCCTTTTGTCCTAGTCTTCTTTGGGAGGAAAATGACCTGCCCACCAGATTTTCACTCGTTTCACTTTCTGCTTGAAACGAAGACCCCAAATAGCCTCACCCATTCGATAGGCCAGCATGGAGAGCCAGCGCAAAAGACCATATGGAAATTCCATGAACCAATGAAGCAGTTTTTGGGGAATCTTTAAAATCTGAAGTATTCTTCCCCATAACCAAGAGAGAATATAAAATAACCGGAGCAGTATGCGAACAATCCATGGACTAAGCACAACCAGATACAAAGCCAAACCGAGAAGGCTCCCCCAAAAAATATAAAAACGAAGATCGAGAGCATTGGCTTTGAGAAAGAAATAAATCAGAATACCCAAAGCTGTGAAGGAGAAAAGGAAATCTCCCATTCCTGTCAAAAACTTGCCCCATCTCATCTGTTTACGAAAAATCCGATAAAAATCAAATATCAGTCCTACGAGCATTCCCGCAAGGACAACCCAAATTAAAGCTTGTAGCTCTGTGTTCAAAGTTCCTCCCTCCACCTATGTTCAATCAAAGTCTCATATAGAAGACTCATCGAAAGATTCTGCCCAATATGTTTTGTCTTGCCTCTTTCGCATGACGTGAATAAGTCAGGGCGTCGACTATTCCCTCAATTTCAACGATCTTTCCCTCCAGATCTAAATGTTTTATCTCCAATCCCTCTCCTTTAACGCTTAGTAGTCCTTGAATTGTTTCAAGCATTATTTCTTTTGAGGCAAATGATTGGACTTTTTCTACTCCGCTCAAGCAAAGCTGTTTTCTGCTCTCCAACACGATCCGATGTTCCGTTCCCTTTACATGCTCTTGCATCCTCTATCCCTCCAACTGTTTTCCTCTTAAACCATATTCTCACGGCCTTCCCAATATACTTAATCTGCAGAAAACTTACTTTGGTACGGCAGTTAGCACCGGAATTTGGATAAACTAAAGGGCTTTCAGCAATGATTTCAATCATCACCGAAAGCCCCTTGAATCAGAATAGTTTTTATTATTCTTGCCTCTCTTCGCGTATTACCTCATACAATGTATGAGCTTCATCTGCCCTAATACTATTCGGAGTATTGAGGACCTTAACCTCCAGAATACTTCTTCCAAGCGTCAAAGTTACTATATCCCCAGGCTTAACCTCCCCCGAAGGCTTTGCAATCCGTCCGTTAATCTGAATCTTGTCCCCTTCACAAATATCCTTCGCAACGGTACGCCGCTTGATCAGACGAGATACTTTTAAATACTTATCAATTCGCATGAAAGCGCTCCTTAATCCATACTCTCTTAAGCTAAAGAGGCCAGGTTCAAAAGAACCTGGCCTCTTTACTTATTCCTAATTATTGAACTGCATCCTTCAATGCTTTTCCGGCTTTAAAACCAGGTACTTTAGCTGCCGGAATGGTGATAACTTCCTTGGTCTGGGGATTTCTGCCAGTTCTTTCGGCACGGTCTTTTACTTCGAAGGTACCGAAACCAACCAACTGAACTTTCTCATTCTTTGCCAATGATTCCTCAATTGCGCTGAACACTGCAGAAACAGCCTTTTCGGCATCTTTCTTAGACATTGCGGTCTTTTCAGCAACAGCGGCCACTAATTCAGCCTTATTCAAAACATGTTCCCTCCTATATGTTTGATACATGCGTTATATTTCGAGACAAATGCCGAAACTCCTGCATTATATCCGACAAAAAGATAATTTTTGCCTATATTTTTATTAATTTTACTTTTGTCTCTCCAGTAATTTAGCCTCTTCCCAGAGTAAATCCATCTCATCAAGCTTTAGATCCTGTAAAATGCATCCATTTTTTCCTGCCAAATCCTCCATTTTTTCAAAGCGGTACTGGAATTTTCGTATCGTCTGTCTCAACGCATCCTCCGGGTCCACCTTAAGGAAGCGGGATATATTTACTATTGAAAAAAGTACGTCTCCCAGCTCCTCCTTAATCCCCTCACCTTTTTCCAAAGCGTCTGTCAGTTCTTTTAATTCTTCATTCACTTTAGCCATCGCTCCGGACAATTCAGGCCAATCAAAACCCACCTTAGCAGCCTTCTTCTGTGTATCCTCTGCCAGCATCAAAGCCGGTAAGCCCGGAGTGGTCTTAAATCGCTTAAGCCTTTCACCCGCTTCCCCTTTCTCGGCCTTTTTAATTTCCTCCCACTTTTGCAGGACTTCGACCGAGTTAGTCAATGAGAGATTGCCAAAAACATGAGGATGTCTTCTGATCATTTTTGCTGTAATTCCCCGCACTACATCCAGAATGGAAAACTCATTTCGCTCCGAGCCAATCTGAGCATGTAAAAATACCTGTAATAATAAGTCTCCCAACTCTTCACATAAATTATACATGTCTCCCTGGTCAATCGCTTCCAAAACTTCATAGGTTTCTTCGAGTAAGAAAGGTTTCAAACTTTCATGGGTTTGCTCCCTATCCCAGGGGCAGCCTTCAGGGCTGCGCAAAGTCCTGATGACATCCTCCAATCTTGACCACGATGCTGTAAGGGGCTGGGGAGGCACTACCAACGTTGTAAGATGATCCTTTTCCCCATGATCCAATTCATACAAAGGGAGCTTGTCCACTTGAGCGTTCTCCGTACCCAGGCCCTGCACCAGATAAACTTCTGCATCATCAGGATAATAACGCATTAAATCCAGTTTAACATCTGAAGCAATTAACCTGTTATAGACCTGAGGAACAATTAACCAGTCCTTTCCCGTCAGATCGGCTTCGAGCAAAGCATCATAATTACGAACTGTCATTCCTTCAATAGGGTCAAACCCTAAAACGGAAAAAATCTGATCCAAAAAGGATTGCCCTGAGTGAATAATGACCCGATAAGATGAACTTAACTCTTTTTTCAGCATCAGGACTGTCTTTTCAGCCACCATCGGATTTCCGGGTACAGCATATACAACCTCCCGCTCACCCTGCAAAGCCCTTTCCAGATAACTAACAATCTCCGTGTAGACCGTTTCAAATGATTCGTTCTTTTGATATAATTCATCAAAGCTTTCCAGCGCTAAACCTTGTTGCAACAGTTCCTGAGCTGCGGGATGCCGAAACGTGCGCAGAAATATCTTATGTGAATTTTGCAGGATTTTATAGTCTCCTAAGGTCATACCGTCAAGTCCGGCCGGCCCCAGTCCCACAATGTGCAAACAACCGCCCATAAGCCACCTCCTGGAGGCTATTGTATCAAAAAAATACACAAGCGGCTATGCCCTTAAGCAGGTCGCCGCTCATGTAAATCTTTACTGCTCCATTTGCTTGGCTAAAAAACCGGCGGCAGTCTCTGCTAATTTTATTTCCAGGTCACCCATTTTAACATTAGGATCCTTTGACATCAAAATAACAGCCCCAATGGGGTCCCCTTCAGCAATGATGGGGGCGAGCACTTCACAACTCAAATTCCATTGCTCATCATCCACGGTATCCGAGCCTGTTTTAAAGGATGCGTTTTCTCCAGCCTTCCCCAATTGAATGGTCTTTCTTTCAGTCATCGCCTGTTCCATCACCGGAGTAATCGGTTTATTCAGAAACTCTTTCTTTGAGGCTCCCGCCACGGCAATAATCGTATCCCGGTCTGCGATACAGGCTATATGGCCTGTTGCCTCATAAAGAGAGTCAGCATATTCCTTAGCGAAATCCCCCAGTTCTCCAATGGGAGAATATTTCTTTAAAATAACCTCTCCTTCCCGGTCGACGAAAATTTCCAGTGGGTCTCCTTCTCTGATACGAAGTGTACGGCGAATTTCTTTTGGAATAACGACTCTACCCAGGTCGTCGATTCTTCTAACTATCCCTGTTGCTTTCATGATTGCCGGTTCCCTCCTTCGCTGCCATTAATTCAATGATAGTATATATCTGGATAATAAGGATTATTCATTTTTTTCCAAAGGAAAAGCAAAGAAAGCATATTTTATCTTTTAACCCCTCTTTTTAACTCAGCTAAATAAAGAACCGTTGGATAATCAAATTTGATTATCCAACGGTTCTTCTCTAGAATATCCGCTATCCAGCAGGAGCATATCCGTTACCATATTCAATCTTAGCAGCACTCATTAAGTTTTGCATATACTCACTGTATTTTGCATCTTGAGCCTCCATTAAAGCATCTGCCTTGACTGTGTTCTTAACATTATCGAAATTGGCTTCCACAGCTTGTTTATGATCTTCTACCAGAATTACATGATAACCAAATTGGGTCTTCACCGGAGTCTTGCTGTACGTACCAACAGCCTGGGCGAACGCCGCATCTTCAAATTCCTGAACCATATCACCCTTTTTAAAATACCCCAATTCGCCGCCTGTCTCACTGGCACCTTCCTCTGTAGACTTGGTCTTGGCCAGTTCGGTAAAATTAGCTCCTTTATCCAGCTCTGCAATCACTTCTTTAGCTTCTTCTTCTGTTTTCAACAGAATATGGCTGGCTTTTACTTGTTCAGCCTGGTCATAATTAGACTTATTCTTCTCAAAATAGGCCTTAACATCATCGTCACTGACAGTGATGTCCTTCGTCACGTGAGTGTATAGTACCAAAAAATTCTCCAAAGCCTGTTTGTCCATCCCTTGTTGTTTTAGCATCTGCAAGAGACTGTCTTCATTGTTATCGAACTGACTCATGATCTTTTCCTGCTGTGCTTTTACTTCATCCGTATCTGCCGACAGCCCTTCTTTTTTAATCTCCTGGGCTATCAACTTTGACTCAATTAAACGCTGGAGGATTTGAGCCCGTAATTGGGCCAAAGAAGATTTGCCATTCTCTGATGTAAAATCCATCCCCTGCTTAGTATATAGGTCTTGAGCATCTTTCACATACGTATTAAGCGTATCTACCGTAATTTCTTCTTCATTGACTTTGGCCGCCCATTTTCCACTTGAAGAACAGCCGGTGAGGACCAGCGCCAAAGTAAGAATTCCTGCCATCATCCCCATTCGGGATCTCTTCATCTTCACACGCCCTTTCGTTTCAATATTGCCATTATATCAAGGTGTGCCAAGCCTTGCAATGCATGCCTCCGAACCAATGCCTCATCAAAAAGCGTTTGGTCCGCTCTTCACACTCTTTTCATTTTCTCTACACATAGCTTTCACAATATCTTGAAATAATCTTGACATCTTCAATTACGCTTGAACCTACTTTAGCGTCTTCCCTTCCTGGGCCTCTTTCTCCCCAAATCGGAGAAAAAGGTCTAAAATCTGCCCGACTACTCCAATAATTTTTTCAGGCTTCCCTGCAGTGCCCAGCTTCACCTTACACTCTAAATTGTTATTAGTCATGGTCGCAAAGGTAAGGGTATAAGGGCATTCTGCTACAATCTTCATCAAAGCCTCCCCGTCGATTCCCGGATCCTTACCAAACTTCAGATAAAGGGTATTTTGAATCTGCTGAATTTGCTCAATTTGCAGGCGCTCCCCTTTCCATTTCAAACGAATCAGCTTAAACAAGTTTTCTACTTCAGCGGGAGGATTCCCAAAGCGATCCACCATTTCATCTACAAGTTCACTTAAGGCCTCCTCATCACCAATCAAAGCCATTTTCTGATAGAACTGAGTCTTGCTTTGCCGGTCAGCTACATAATTATCCGGTAAAAAGGCATCCATTTGCAAGTCAATGCTGGTCTCCACCTTTTCAGCCACCGTTTCTCCCCGCAAGTCCTGAATTGCTTCCTTTACCATCTGGCAATACAAGTCAAACCCTACCGCAGCCAACTGTCCATGTTGCTGAGCACCCACCAGATCACCGGCTCCTCGAATCTCCAGATCGCGCATGGCAATCCGAAAACCTGAGCCAAACTCCGTGAAATCTCTGATGGCAATCAAACGTTTCTCTGCAACCTCCGAGAGAACCTTTTGTGGTTTATACAAGAAATAAGCGTAGGCTTTACGATTTGATCGGCCCACCCGTCCTCTTAGCTGATAAAGCTGGGAAAGTCCCAGCCGATCCGATTCATCAATAATCAATGTATTCACATTGGGCAGATCCAGACCCGTCTCAATAATCGTAGTAGAAACCAAAATATCCTTTTCTTGTTCCAGAAAACTCATCATTTCCTTTTCCAGTTCCTGCTCAGGCATCCTGCCGTGAGCCATCCCGATGCGTGCTTCAGGTACCAGCTTATTTAAAAACTCCGTCGTCTGCTCCATATCCTCAATCCGATTATGCACAAAGAATACCTGCCCGCCTCTTTGGATTTCCCGGCGGATAGCATCCCGTATTAAATCTGGACGAAACTCGGCCACATAGGTCTGGACAGGATAACGGTCTTCAGGTGGAGTTTCGATCACACTCATATCTCTGACCCCGATCATAGCCATATGGAGAGTCCGAGGAATAGGAGTGGCTGACAAGGTAAGAACATCAATATTTTCCTTGAGCACCTTGAGCTTCTCTTTGTGACCTACACCAAAACGTTGCTCCTCATCCACAATCAACAGACCTAAATCCTTGAATTTAATCTGGTTAGACAAAAGCCGGTGTGTACCTACAACCAGATCAATACTCCCATCTTCCAATCCGGAAAATATTCCTTTTTGCTCTTTGAGGGTACGAAAGCGGCTAAGCATTTCAATCTTTACCGGGTATCCGGCAAAGCGTTCCTTAAAGGTATTGAAATGCTGTTGAGCGAGAATGGTAGTAGGCACAAGAACCGCTACCTGTTTACTGTCCATCACCGCTTTAAAGGCTGCCCGCAGGGCCACCTCCGTTTTCCCATATCCTACATCGCCGCAAAGCAGCCTGTCCATGGGGCGTGATCGTATCATATCCCTTTTCACTTCTTCAATACACTGAAGCTGATCATCCGTCTCCTGGTAGGGAAACTTCTCCTCAAACTCTATTTGCCACACAGAATCAGGAGAAAAAGCAAATCCTTTCGCTGCTTCCCGCTTAGCATACAGCTTCAAAAGGTCAAAAGCCAGCTCTTTAACCGCGGAACGGGCTTTACTTTTAACCTTTGTCCATTCGCTTCCGCCCAATTTATAAAGTTTAGGCACATGTTCTCCATCTGTACCTAAATACTTTTGCAAAAGGTGCAGTTGATCAAGTGGCACATAAAGTCTATCCTCACCGGAATACTTCACGGCAAAATAGTCCTTTTCTATCCCCGCCACAGGAATCCGTTCAATCCCCATGAATTGACCAATTCCATGATGGACATGAACCACAAAATCCCCTGGCTTCAGATCAGAGACATTCAACCGTACCCGCTCTGTCGCGGCCTTTTTCTTACGGGTACCCTCTTTCCTTTCACGCTTATAAATCTCTGTCTCCGCCAAAACCACCAGTTTGCCAATGGGCAGCTCGAAGCCTTGTTCCAAGGAATAAGGAAAGATATAAACCTGTCCTTCTTCCACTTTTTCATCCATGCCCTTGATGACGGCCTCTAAACCCCGGTCTTTTAAACCCTGACGGAGTCGGTTAGCATGCTCCTGGTCACCTGCAAACAAGGCCACTATATTGCCTGCCTTTTGCCAATGATCAATGCCTTCCACCAGCTCTCCCGTCTTTCCCATAAACCCGGTTAAAGGACGAGCCGTTTGGTTAATAATTCTCCTGGGAGATAAGTCAGGAGCCTGTCTGGTCAGAGTTGACAAAACAATGGTACAGCGATCCTTCTCTTCCCGCAGAAGATCACTATAGCTAAATAGCTGTGCTTCCGGGCTGACGAAAGCCTCCCCGTACTCTAATTTCTGTGTATATTCCTCCAGCCGCTCACCAATTTGAAAACTGAATTGCTCTTTAAGGCGTATTGGTTCATCAAGAATCAGCAGCGACTGAGCAGGCAAATAGGACAAAAAGCTGACTAAAGGTTGAGCGGTCAAGCTCAAATAATGATGAAGATTCTGATCTACTATCCCTTGCTCTAATTTTTCCTGCAATCGATTTATCTTTTCCTGCAAAGAAGCATAGGCCTCTTTCTTATCTTCTCTGCGCAAGCGACTTGTCGCTTTTCGGCCATAATTCTGAATCTCTTCGCTTAAATGTTTCAGATCCCCTTGTTCTAAAATAAATTCACGAACAGGTGGGAAAACGGCTTCTTTGATAGACTCTACCGATTTCTGGCTCTCCAAATCAAATATCCTCATAGAATCAATCTCGTCATCAAAGAATTCAATCCTCACCGCCGGCCCGTCTAATGGAGCAATATCCAGAATCCCCCCCCTGAGGGCAAATTGACCTTTAGCACTTACCACTTCAACCCGTTCATATCCGGCAATGATCAACTGCTCTATTAATTGAGCGAGATCATACTGATGTTCACATTTCAAATCAATACGATAATCATTCCATCGTTTCGGCTCAAATAAGCGATATCCGATAGCCTGTACATAAGTCACAATGATACACGGAACGCCTTCAGCCAATACGTTAAGAACCTGAATCCGTCCTTCCGTCGCTTCCCTGC
>JAEWCM010000112.1 GCA_023390635.1 Bacillota bacterium | reverse complement strand
GTCTGAGGTGGCCCGTATTATTTAAATCCACGCTCTCTCGTAGAGAGCGACATAAAAAGTATTTTTTGGGAGGATTTAACAGTGGGTATTTCAATCCACGCTCTCTCGTAGAGAGCGACGCTGGCGGAGAGTATGGTAATATATAGATAAATTAATTTCAATCCACGCTCTCTCGTAGAGAGCGACTGAATATTGCACTCAGAACGTAAAAGCGATTGAATTTCAATCCACGCTCTCTCGTAGAGAGCGACATTGGTAGGCCCCAGCGTTTTTTCGCTCTCTCTAAGATTTCAATCCACGCTCTCTCGTAGAGAGCGACCTGCCATCTTTTTTTTGTCGCTGTCCACCATAAGGCATTTCAATCCACGCTCTCTCGTAGAGAGCGACAGGCTGTAGATAAGGCGGGATACAATGATCATAACTGATTTCAATCCACGCTCTCTCGTAGAGAGCGACTCGAATCGTCTAAAGTTTATGATCTTTTATTGATAATTTCAATCCACGCTCTCTCGTAGAGAGCGACAGCCTTGATCATTTTGTATTCCTTGCGGGCAAAATTTCAATCCACGCTCTCTCGTAGAGAGCGACGTGGATGCATGGTTGGCTCCGAGATCTGCGAAACCAATTTCAATCCACGCTCTCTCGTAGAGAGCGACTAGAAAGGCTGATAGGCTTGCTTGAAATTTACAATGATTTCAATCCACGCTCTCTCGTAGAGAGCGACATAGGTTTTTAGTCCGTCCTCCGTTGTGAGGTCATTTCAATCCACGCTCTCTCGTAGAGAGCGACCCATGGACAAACGTTGACGGCGGCAGCGACTTTATTTCAATCCACGCTCTCTCGTAGAGAGCGACTTGAATCTAAACACCAAGCCATGATTTTTAAAATTTCAATCCACGCTCTCTCGTAGAGAGCGACGACAAAATCAGAGCTGAAGCAGCGCCAGCAGGGGATTTCAATCCACGCTCTCTCGTAGAGAGCGACGCGGTTATTATCCAGCATGGAGCGCAGGACAATGGTATTTCAATCCACGCTCTCTCGTAGAGAGCGACAGCAAAAAGTATCAAAAAAGCGCCTTTTACAGCTCATTTTTAATTTCTTCCATTACCCATTTTACTACAAACCCAACATAAATTAAATTTAACATCACATTTAAATAAATTTATTATCATTTTCCGGTGCGAATCCCCCAGGGATTTTATGTTCACTTTGGGTTCGCACCGAAGTCATATGTAAATTAAGTTCACTAAAATATAATATAAATCCACTTTTTTAAATTAATCCACAAATCCCCAAGACAATCATGTGCCTCACAATCTTTCCGGGCAAAGCCTAAACCATCCTATTATACTCAACCGCCGCAATCACATGGGCGTGCGCTCAGAGGCCGGAAAAGAGTTAAAAGCCCGTCCGATATTCGGCAACGTTGCCGAATATCGGACAAGTTTTGAATTTGATCAGGGATACAGCTGCCACCGAAAGACCCTTCCCATCCATGAACATCCCCATCCTTCCCCATACGCTTTTTTCTTATGCATTATATGTGCTCAGGAAAGATATCATCACAGCTTTCAAGCAAACAGACATCAATGGATCAGACTGTTTCTGTAAATGCCGTACAGTTCCTCATAACTGATCTCTTCAGGATGATTAGCGAGCTTGCCTCTATTTTCAACCATGCCCCTGCTGTACTCCTTCAATTCCTCTTCACTGACGGCAACTTCAGTCTGAGTCAGCTTCTTCAGCAGATCCTCAAGGGCGGCATAATCCTTTAAGCCCAGAAGGAATGGCAGTTTCTCCACCTTCTCCCGGTTTTTAAACGAGCGGAGATATTCTACATAGAGGATGCCATTGGCTAAGCCATGGGGCATTCCTTTATGAAAGGTCAGAGCATAGCCCATGCCATGAGGGAGAGAGGTACCGGTCTGAGCGATCAGCATTCCTCCTAAGGTGGAAGCAATCATCAGTTTTTCCCGTTCCTTAAGTGTCAAATTTCCGGCCAGTAAGGCGCCGGCACATTCACCCCAGATTCTCATTCCCGCTTCAGCCAGGGCGTCGGATAAAACGCCGGCATTGCGGTTGAGATAGCCCTCCACCAGATGAGACAAGGCATCCACCGCCGTATTGACGGTAATGGCTAGGGGAAGCTCCTCCATATATCCCGGATCTAGGAAAGCCAGGGTGGGAAAAATCATTTGTCCGTAGTTCTTTTTGGTCTTTTCCTCCGCCAGAGTCACAATGGCATATTGAGTCACTTCCGTCCCCGTGCCCGCGGTCGTAGGCACGGCCACGACAGGAAAGGATTGGAGATTAGGAGTTGCAAAAACATCCTTGCCGGTAAGCTCGGGATTTTTCACCAGAATACCAATAAACTTAGCCGCATCAATAGGAGAACCTCCGCCGATCCCCACAATGAACTCCACCTTTTCTGCTCTGCCCAGCCGGCCTGCCCTTTCCATCGTTTCCAGAGAAGGATTTTCCTCTACCTCGTCAAAGATGACATAACCGATGCCGGCCTGTCCCAAAGCCTCTTCCATGTCCTTTAAAGAACCGTTTGCTTTGGACGACCGCCGTCCGGTCACGATCAAGGCCTTATGTCCCATGCCTTGCAGCATTTGATATTTCTCCCGGACCACATGCTCTCCGGAAAGAATTCTGGTCGGCATATAAAAAGTATTCATACTCATACCTCCATTTTTAAGCCTGTCCCGGCAAAACCTTCTGCCATAATTTTACCACATCTTTTCTCACAGTGTCGACCAACCAACAGAACAAAGAGCTGTCACAAAACAAGACTTCAAAGGCAAAGCCAAGCAATAAATGACCGAAGATGAGCGATTAACGCCAGTTTGCGACAGCGGAGTGTCATTCATTGCTTGGCCTGCTTTGAAATTACTGTTTTACTCGCTCACCAAGCCATAAGCGGATATTTTGCGGATTCTAAACGTTATCAGCATGGAGATGGCATAGGAAAGGAACACGAGGGAAATCCCGAATACCAGAATCCAGGAGGGCATGATGATATATTGGGCTTTCATCACACCCATAGCCCTTTGGGCCATCGTCAGGATCGGATTGGTCTGAGTCATTCCTAAGACTGCTCCTGCTGCGATTCCCAGCATCAAGGGAGGAAGGAGTCCGAGGGATAGCTGATTCATAAGCTGAAAGGTTGTAAAGCCAAGGGCCTTCTGGATGCCCAGTTCCCGCTTTCTGCGAATCACTGAGGAATTGATCACAAAATAAAGGACCAGGGCGACAACCAGAGCGGTGACCGCCAGCATGGATTTCCCCACTTTGGAAACGATCTCAATATAAGTCCCCATCCCTTGAGCCAGGTCTTTATCCATATCAATCGCCGTGACCAGATGATCATTGTAAAGGTCTTTTAGCTTTTTGACAAAGGTATCGGCACTTACCCCTTTCTGCAGATAAATCTGCAGTCTTTGCTGCTGAAAATCAGGATTAATGGTTTCCAGGCCTTCATCAGTAAGGGATAGGTTTAATCCGCCCCTGCTCGCTCCCTGTGATAAACCGCTAATGATATACTGGCTCTGCCTGGCTCCTACCTGTAAGGTCACACTGTCTCCAATCTTTTTTCCCAGCATTTCCGCCAACGAACCGGCCAGCACCACTTCATTGCTATGCAGAGGATAACGCCCCTCATAAATCATATTAGTTTCCTTTTGGCTGTAATCCTCCATTACATAGGCCAGCACATCATTGTTCTCTATTCTGACCGCCACCTCATCAATGAATTGAACTTTTCTCACCCCATCCATTTGCCTGATGTTGGTGACAAGGGAATCATGGCTGTCCCCGGGTTTCAGCATGGCAATGGCATTGGAAAGTTCCTTGCCCGGAGTCTCGGCAAAAGCTTTCGTATCCACCGTGGTATTGTAAAACATGATCACGGCAAACGTACCGGCGAAGGAAACGGCCATAAAGATAATTCCCATCATAATACTTTGCTTTCTGTTTTGCAGCATGGATTTCAAAGCCAGAACAATAGGCAGAACTCCTTTGGCCCGGTCCAGAGGGATAAAATTCTTCCGGAAGCTGTGCGTTATGATCCCCCCTCGGAGAGCCACAATTGGATTCAGTCTGCGAATCCGGGTGGAGCTGAAAAAGGAGACGGCCACTACCACGAGCAGAATGGAGCTCAAGGCAATCGCGCTGATTAAGCCGTCAAAGCCCTGGGTCCAGACCAGACCGGACTGGTGGGCAAAGACTTCGGAAAATAACGGCACCGCCAGATAGGACAAGGCGATTCCCAAAACACTGCCGCTGAGGGCAATGAGGGAAAACTGGATAACCATGGAGAGGATAATTTGTCTGGTGGTATAGCCCATGGCCTTCAATGACCCAATTTTCACCATATCTTCTTCGATGCTGTTGCCGATCCTGTATCTGACCACAATCAGGCAAACCGCTGCAATAATGGCGGAAAAGGCGACCATCATCACCGATATGATCGTGGCCATCATGGTGCGGGACCCTTTGATAATCGGCATCCCCAGACTGACAATGGAATCAGATACATTACTTTGGCCATTCAGTTGCTGCAAGTCCCTAATTCCTGCTTCCACCTTGTTATCATTGGCGGTCAGATTGGCATAGATCAATTTCACACGGTGCTTGCTATCCATCTGCTCCGCCACCTGTTCATAGATCTGATGCGGAAGATAGACACTCAAAATCCCCGTATCCAGGGAACTGAAAAAAACATCTTCCGTAAAACCTTTGACAGTAAAAGTCATCACAATATCTTTAAAGGTCATGGTGATCTTATCGTTAAGCTGATAGCCCCCGTCAATCTTCATCACAGCAGGCAAATAAACCGACATTCCGTCAAGGGGCAGATGATCGCCCACAAATTTCCATTGAGAAAGGGTGCGTTCCTTTCCTGCATCGTTCAGCAGGAAGGTACACTCCCGGGTCCCGCCATTGTAAGGGACTGATGCGGTATTCCACAATGAGTCTTCCTTTTGGGTGGTCAGCACTTGTGAGTTATTTGTGAGGTACTGGTCGATTTCCGTGCTGTACAAAGAAGTGGGAATGAGATAGTAGACATCGGAAGCATTAAGCTCATGGGTGATTTTGGCAAAAAAACTGCCGAAATTGACGCTGACCAACAGCCCTCCGTTCAGGAGAAGAGCGGTAATCAGAAACATACTCAACATCGAGACCGTATGCCCCTTGGTTTTACAGATATTAGCCATACAGAGCATCCAGAGCTTTCTCAACCCTACCACCCCATTTCGGTGAGAAAGGCCTGGAGCTTGCTATGCCTTTCCTGGTCTCCGCTCACATATCTGCCCAAATCGCAGACTCCTTGAATCACCCCGTCACGGATATATAAAATTCGGTTGCCCCGTCTGGCCGATTTCAAGTCATGGGTCACCATGATCACGCTCTGCCCCTGCCCGTTAACCTCGGTCAGCACATCGAGGGCTGCCTTCCCTGCCGCTGAATTCAGAGCGCCAGTGGGCTCATCGGCAAACACCACTTTGGGCTGATTGATCAGCGCCCGCACGATTCCGGCCCGTTGTGCTTCTCCCCCTGACAGCTGGGTGGGAAACTTGCGCCAGATTTCTTCCGTCAGTCCCACCTGTGTGAGCAATTCTTTGGCCCTTGCCGTCACAGCCTTTCTGTCCTTGCTCACCAACAGTCCCCCGATCAGGATATTATCCAGGATGCTCATGTTATCGAGCAGAAAGATCTGCTGAAATACAAAGCCGCAATTCTCCCTGCGAAAGACAGCCAATTGATCATTGGATAGTTTGGAGATTTCCTGCCCGAGAAAGCGAATGGAACCGAGGGTCGGTTTATCCATGCCAGACAGAGCGTAAAGAAGGGTGGATTTTCCTGCCCCTGATGAACCCATGATCACAGTGAAATCCCCTTCGTAGATTTCGATATCAAGATTTTTTAAAACATGCTGCTGCAGACCTCCGTTGGAGAAGGTTTTGCACAGCTTATCCGTCGCGATGACTGCCTTGCCCATTGAAAATTCCTTCCTTTCTGCCCGGTCCGGGTGGAACCCGATTAAAGACAAAGACCGGAAAAAACGTGTTGCCTTTTTGGCCCTCCATTTTTATCACGGTCTTATCATAGCATTTCAATTCTTAACCGGTCTTTACCCGGTCCTTAACCAATCCTTAAATCTAATTCAGGCCAAGGGCAATTTCAAGCTGACGGCAAAACCGTCCTCCGTATTGTTGCAGACGATTTCCCCCGCCATTTTTTCCATCAGGTACTGAGAAATGTACAGGCCTAGTCCTGCTCCGTTTTTACCTGCTGCGTTTCCGGCACGGTAAAATTTGTGCAGAAGGAGGGGAAGCTCCTCTCCGTCCACTCCCGGACCGTAGTCCCTGAACTCAATCATCAGATAAGGCGGTTGGATGCTCACCGAAATATTAAGCCTGGTATCGGCATATTTATAGGAGTTGCCGATCACATTATCCACGACCTGGGCCAGTCTCAGGCTATCCGCCACAATGAGGCATTCGGGAAGAGGATGCACGACAGCTCTGTGATTGTAGTCGGCATTTTCGATCATGTCGTAAAGGACACTGCTTGGCTCCTCTGTGACGCTAACTTTCAATTCCTGCAATTCTTCCAGGGTAGCGTTAAACAGATTGGTGATCAGGTGATTGATCTGATCCGCCTTGGCGTTGATCACCTCCACCTGTCTTTGAATATCCCGGTCAGCTGATTTGACGATCAACAGCTCGGAAATCGCTTTGATGGAGGCGACGGGAGTTTTAATATCATGACTGAGGGAAGCTACCAGTTCTTTCTTGCTCTGATTGGCTGATCTTTCATTCTCTCTGGCTTTAGCCAGTTCTTCCCGCATTAAATCAAAACTTTCCGTAAAGGCACCGAATTTATTACTTCTGTCCATGGCCAGAGGGATATCCAGGTTACCGGCCGCCACATGGCGGGCAAAAGACTGCAGCCTGCGGAAAGGACGAAACACCGAACGGTCCAGATAAATGGCATAGGCCAGACAAGCTGAAACGGCCAAAGCCACAAGCCCGGCCATAAACGTAAGCCACTCATTCCGGTAATGTTTCCACAGCTCCCCAGTAGGATTGTAAATGATTAATTTGCCCAAAACATTACCGTCCCGGATAACATCAACGATCGTATCCCGGTGGGCGACGGCCGCAGCCAGATTCTCATTCAGGCCCGGCCTTGTGGCCTCAATCAGCTGACCTTCGTTATTCAGCACCACATAATCCAGGCCGTATTGTCTCCCCGGCAGCGCTGATTGTACCAGGTCCGGCCACTGCTCGGCCAGAGACTGGGCAATATCATTAACGGCCACCCCATCCAGTCCTGCCTGAACTTCGGTGCGGGAAAAATAAAAAATCATCCCCAGACCGGCCAGCAGGACAGCGGCCGCGATCATGGCCACTTTTCTTATGTTCATCTTCTCCCCCTAATTAAAGGCAAATACATAACCGGTTCCCCAGACCGTCCTGATAAAAGCCGGCTGGTTCGGGTCCTCCTCAATCTTCTCCCGCAGCCTGCGGATGTGAACATTTAAAGTGCCATCACCGGTGATGGCGTCTCCCCAAACATTCTGGAACAATTCCTCTTTCGAGATAGTGCGGTTTTTATTTTGGATCAGATAAGCAAGCAGCCTATATTCCATGGCTTTCAGCTTGATTTCCTCCGGACCTTTCATCAGCTTCTCCGCAGAAAAATCGATACAAAAGCCAGCGAAGCTGAAACTTTCCCGTTCTCCTCTGTACCGCTTCAGCACTGTTTTCACTTTGGCCAAAAGGATGCTGAGGGAGTAAGGCTTCTGAATATAATCGTCACCACCGATATTCAGGGCCAGCAGCACATCGTCATCACTGGTCCGGGCACTGATGAACAGAATGGGCACATTGGTGGTCTGTCTCAGCTTCTGGCACAAGGCAAAGCCGGAGCTGTTTTTTAGGTTAATATCCAATAAAATCAGATCAGCGGAATTTTGGGATAAAAAGTCTGTACAGGTCCTTTCATCCTCTGCCCAGAAAGTTTTCAGCCCAAACATATTAAAATATTCACACGTACTCTGAGACAGCGCCTCTTCATCATCGACGATCAGGCAATCGTATTTGGACATCCTCTTCCCTCTTCCTCATCTTAAGATATGTACTTCTTATTATTTTACCAGTTAATCAATAAGACGAAAAGAATACCTTCCATAGGGTATATTCTTTTCATCCACAGTTGAACATTGGGAAAAGGGCAAGATGCATCAAATTTTAAATTATGATCCGCACTATAATAGTAATTACGGAAGGTAATGTAATGCTTCGATTTCGAGGAGGTGAATAAATGATGCACAGTAAAGAAATTCAGACAGCTATCGACTATATTGAAGTGAATTTATGTGAGGAACTGACTTTAGATGAGATTTCCAAAGCGGCGGGTTTTTCCAAGTTTTATTTCCACAGAATATTTCAAAAAGAAGTCGGAATTTCTTTATATGATTATATCCGAAAGCGCAGACTGGCCGGCGCCGCATCCGCCCTCTTAAATACAAACGCTCCCATCCTGGATATTGCCCTAAACTACCGCTTTGAATCACAGGAATCTTTTACGAGAGCTTTCAAAGCAATTTATCAATTGCCCCCGGGGAGATACCGATCGGCAATGAAGGATTTAATTCAAGGAGGAATTAATATGAACAATCAAAATGAAATAAAAAACTGGATAATTACGGGCAGCGCCCCTGAAAAATATAAAATCAAGATTGACACCGATATATACCATATGGGTTCAAAGTCAGCGACGATTCGCTCCCTGGCAGACGAATTTTCCAATGGTGAATTTGCTACCATCATGCAGCAAATCAGTGCTAAAAATTACGCCGGCAAGCGCATGCGCTTTTCCGGCTTTGTCAAAACCCGAGATGTGGAAGGCTGGTGCGGCTTATGGTTCAGGATAGATGATGCCTTGGGTACTACATTGAAGCTCGATAACATGCAAAGCAGGCCGGTGACAGGTACGACCGAATGGAATCATTATGCCTGCGTACTGGACATCCCTGAAAACGGAGCCATTATTAACATCGGTATGCTGTTATACGGAAAGGGGCAGGCTTGGCTTGATAATGTCAGTTTTCAGGAGGTTGATAAAAATACCCCAACCACTGAATTTGCCCCTGAAGAAGTATTCCCTGACCATCTCTTAAATCCATCGTTCGAAGAAGTGTGATTTGCCCTCAAGGCTCTATTGGCGCACGCAATGAGAAAAGACCTTCGAGTAATCGAGGGTCTTTTCTCATTTAGCAACCCATCTCAACATTGTGACGGAAGTTTATAGACAATGGCATAGGCCTCAGAGTAAGACTAAGGCATCAATGACCGAAGATGAGCAATTAACGCCAGTTTGCGACAGCGGAGTGTCATTGATGCCTTAGTCTGCCTTAGATATTTCAATTCATAGTCTCTGCTTCTTGTCTCATCCTGTTAGGGTAAAAAGCTCTTTACCCTACTTAAAAAAGCTTCCTTTACCGCCTTCAGATTCCCCTCTGCCTCAGCTCTCGTCTTACCCCTGATACAGAAGTAAAACTTGATTTTCGGCTCAGTGCCGGAAGGGCGGGCCATCACAAAGCCCCCTCCCTGGAAAGAATAGCGCAGCACATTGGACATCGGAAGGGTCAGGGGATATACGGAAGCGGTCAGAAGATCCCTGCCTTCCCGTACTTTGTAGTCATCAATGGAACCTACCTTCAGCCCGGCAATTTCCGGCAGAGGTTCCCGGCGCAATCCTTCCATAATATTATCCATGGTGACCTTCCCCTCCCGGCCGGCAAAGGCCATGGACTGGGTATCTTCACAGTAGTAGGCAAATTCCCCGTAGATCTGCTCCAACACCTCAGGCAGGGTAGCATTCTCTTTCTCTTTATAATAAAGAGCGGCTTCACTGACCAGGCTGGCGGCGATAATGGAGTCCTTATCCCGGACAAAGCTCCCCGCCCGGTAGCCAATACTCTCTTCAAAAGCAAATTGCAGGGTGCCCTTTTGCTGCTCTTCCAATTCCTTTTCCTTGACAGCAATAAACTTAAAACCGGTCAGAACGCTTTCCACCTTGGCCCCTAAAACCTTTCCCATCTCATCGATCATATCGGTGGAAGCGATGGTTTTAATGATTACCGCATCATCAGGCAGTATACCCAGGGCCTTCTTCTGGGTGAGAATGTAGTAGGAAAGCAAAATCCCCACTTCATTGCCACTCAGCCGCACCAGCTTACCCTCCCGGTTGCGGGCAGAGACGCCCAGCCGATCTGCGTCCGGATCGGAAGCCAGTACCAAATCGGCATTCACCGATTCTGCCAACTGGTCAACCATGTGAAAGGTAGAAGGAATCTCCGGATTAGGATAAGGCACTGTCGTAAAATCAGGATCAGGTATAGCCTGCTCTTTGACTACCCAAAATGAAGAAAATCCCATTTGGCTCAAAGCCTTGGTAATCAGATCCAATCCGGTACCATGTAGAGGGGTATAAGCAATGCGCAGCCGGCCGCCCAGACTTTGATCCAGACCAGGATATAATGCCAGCTTTTTTACTTCCTGCAGGTAGGCCTCATCCACCGCACTACCGATCAGGTGAATCAAGCCTCTTTTTTCAGCTTCTTCCCGTGGCAGAGGTTCAATCTCCCTCCACTCGGGCCGGGCCTGAATGAAGCTCACCAACTGATCCGCCTGATCTGGATTGATCTGACTGCCATCTGTACCGTAAACCTTGTAGCCATTGTAATCCTTCGGATTATGACTGGCCGTAACCACAATTCCCGCCTGTGCTTTAAGAAAGCGCACGGCAAAAGAAAGGACAGGGGTGGGATGAATCTGCTCAAAGATATAAACGTGAACGCCGTTTTTGGCCAGCACCAGAGCGGTTTCCCAGGCAAATTCTTTTGAGAAATGCCTGGAATCATAAGCGATCACCACTCCACTCTTTTTCCCTTCTTCACCTGACTGACATACATAATCGGCCAATCCCTGAGTCACCTTGCGGATCACATATTTGTTCATGCGGTTAGTCCCCGCTCCTAAAATCCCCCGCAGCCCGCCTGTGCCAAACTCCAGTTCGGTATAGAAACGGTCGCTTATCTCATCTTCATCATGAAGTGCCAGCAATTCCTCTCTGGTCTGATCGTCAAAATACGGGTCTTCCGACCAAAGCTTAAACTGCCTGCTCACCAATGACTCCTGTTCCCCGACCCCACTTTTTTCATCCGTCATCCCCAAACCTCCTTTATCCTCTCAATAATCCTTAGACCAGCCCCAAACTTCAGAGTCCATATAATGGCATACTGGCATTCTAAAACTCTGCAGACTTTGTCGTCCTGGGATAAGAGATCACATCCCTGATATTAGACATTCCGGATAAATACATGATCAGACGTTCAAAACCCAGCCCGAATCCGGCATGGGCTACTCCGCCGTATTTACGCAAGTCGAGATACCACCAATAATCATCCTCGCAAAGTCCCAATTCTTTCATGCGCCCTGTCAGCAGGTCAAGTCTTTCCTCTCTCTGGCTGCCGCCGATAATCTCTCCGATGCCAGGAACCAGCAGGTCCATAGCCGCCACTGTCCGGCCATCATCATTTAAGCGCATGTAGAAAGCTTTTATCTCTTTCGGATAATCAGTAACAAAGACCGGACGCTTAAAAACCTGCTCTGTCAGATAGCGTTCATGTTCCGTCTGCAAATCATTCCCCCATGCCACAGGATAGGTAAACTCCTGAGGCGCTTTCTGCAGCAGCTCGATGGCTTCCGTATAGGTAACATGTGCAAAATCAGCATCCACAATATTTTTCAGACGCTCCAGCAGAGATTTGTCCACAAAGCTGTTAAAGAAGTTCATCTCTTCCGGCAGCCTTTCCAGGGCATAATTAATTACATACTTAAGCATATCCTCCGCCAGCACCATATCCATGGTCAGATCGGCAAAGGCAATCTCCGGCTCGATCATCCAAAATTCCGCGGCATGGCGGGCGGTATTGGAATTTTCCGCCCGGAAGGTAGGACCGAAGGTATAGACATTGTTAAAAGCCATGGAATAGGCTTCCACAGATAATTGACCACTGACTGTCAAACTGGTTTCCTTACCGAAAAAGTCCTGGGAAAAATCAATGTTTCCCTCATCATCCCGCGGAATATTGTTCGGATCCAGGGTAGAAACGCGGAACATCTCTCCTGCACCCTCACAGTCACTGGTCGTAATGATTGGGGTGTGCACATAAACAAAGTTCCGTTCCTGAAAAAACTGATGAATGGCATAAGCCAGCACGGAACGAAGGCGGAATACGGCGGCAAAGGTATTGGTGCGGGGACGGAGATGAGCAATGGTGCGCAGGTATTCGAAAGAATGACGCTTTTTCTGTAAAGGATAGGAAGGGTCACACTCGCTGAGCACCTCGATCTCCTCCGCTTTTAATTCAAAAGCCTGCTTGCCTCCCGGAGAGGAGACAATTTCTCCCTTGACTTTAATGGCATCACTGATTCCTAACTTGGCAATCCGGCTGAAATTCTCCAGTTGATCATCAAAAACGACTTGAAGATTAGCAAAAAAAGTTCCGTCGTTCAACTCAATAAAGCCAAAATTTTTAGATGCCCGGACCGTTCTCACCCATCCGGAAATATCAATCTGTTGGCCCAGATACTCTTGAGTATTCTTGTTCAACTTATATACAGTTGCTTCTTCCAAGTAATTTTCCTCCTTAAAGCAGATCTCAATTTTTGATTTAACCTGGTTTTATAATATCGGTGAAAGCAGCCTGGCCAGGGATTCTTTATACCGTTCCCCGGAAGGACGCTGGGCAAAACATTCAGCTAAAATCTCCGTACTGTTGTCAATGTCCTGCCAAAAATCATCAGTCAGTCTCTTTACAAAGACCGGATCGTAATTTAACGCCGTCACCTCAAAATTGAGTTGAAAGCTACGAATGTCGAAATTTGCTGAACCGACAATCCCTAATAATTTGTCAATGATTAAAATTTTGGAGTGAAGTACCCCTTTTTGATATTCATAGATCCGAACACCAGATTCCAGGATACCTTCATAGTACGAGCGCCCGGCCCAGTAAGTGGATTGATGATCCGGTTTCCCCTGTACGATGATGCGCACATCCAATCCGCTTCGTGCCGCCGTTTTCAAGGCCATAATCATGCTCTCATCAGGAATAAAATAAGGTGTTGTAATATAGATACTGTGCTCTGCGTTGGCTAAGGCACTGAAAAAAAGCTGACTGACTGACTCACGGTCCGAATCAGGACCGCTGGCCACAATCTGAATGGCCTGAGTTCCCAACTGCGGAAGAGCGGGAAAATATTTCTCATCACATAATTCCCTGCCGGTCAGAAAGAACCAATCACTGATAAAAACCGTTTGGAGATAATGGACTGCATCTCCTTGAATCTTCATGTGCGTATCCCGCCAGAAGCCGTATTTCATGGTGCGTGAGAGATACTCATCCCCCACATTAATTCCACCCAAAAAACCGTATTCTCCATCTACAATCACGATTTTTCGGTGATTGCGATAGTTCAGACGGCTGGACAGATATGGGAAATGCACAGGGAAGAAAATAGCCACCTCTATCCCTTTTTCCCGCATGAGACCAATCTGTTTTGGGCTCAGTTGTCTGCAACCCAGTCCATCTAGTACCAACCTGATCTCAATACCCTCTGCCCTCTTGCGAAAAAGGATTTCTAAAATTTCCCTGCCGATTTCATCATCTCTAAAAATGTAGTATTCCATATGAATGTGATTCTTGGCAGCTTTTATAGTACTGAGAAGTGACGAGAACTTATCCTTCCCGTTGGTCAGGACCTCGGCAACATTGTTGATTGTTAGAGGAATCTCCGCATTTCCCAACAGAAGGCGAACCATCCTTTTGCTCATATTATTTTCCAGCAAAAATTCATTCTGCTTAAATAATTCAAACTGCTTTCTGGCCGTTTGTTGAATTTTTCGGCTGCGCAATGTCATCGTTTGAATTCGTTTGCGCTTGAACGGATGACGCCCCAAGATTAAATAAAGTAAAGCCCCTAAGAAAGGAAAGGCGAACAGTCCTGCCACCCAGGCCGCAGTTTTGTTGGGATTATTATTCTCCAAAATAATAACACTGCCAATCAACCAAGATACGATTAATCCGAGAATTGTTGACACAATAATAAAACCGAGAAGAATAAGCGATCCCTCCTTTCCCTTTAGCTTAGGCCTCCATGAGAGGCTTACGCCGGAAACCCGGCTGCGTAAAAAGCTGCCGTTAAACTTGATATTTAAGTATTTACCGGCTTGCACCTTCTGATTCGGTTGATTCAATTAAAGCAGGAGTCTCTTCCGTCTCAGGTCTGGGTCGGCGCGGGGGCTTAGGACCCCAGAACTGGTAGAAATGGCATTCCAGTCTGCCGTTATAGAGTTTCCTGCTTTTATCCCAACGTCTGCCAATCAAGGTCTCAGGATACTTATTCGTGGTAATCACGTGAAGGGACCAGGTCTCCAGACGAGCTAAGGCTGTGCCCAGATCACTCAGTGCTGTATCCGCCTCTTCCCTCTCTCCCAAACGTTCACCATAAGGAGGGTTGGTGATTAAGTGACCGTACTCAAAACGGGAACCGACTTCCCGGGCAGGCAGCTTTTGAAAATAGATTTTATCCGCTAAATCGGCATCAGCAGCGTGGACACGAGCCAACTGTAAAGCCTGATGGCTGATATCCGAGCCGTAAATATGAAGCTTCTGCTCTCTTTGCCAAAGGTCGTGTCCTTCTGTTCTTGCTTCCTCCCAAAGCTCTGCAGAAAAATTAGGCCATTCTTCTGCGGCAAATCTACGTTTTAAACCCGGTGCACGGTTCTGGGCAATCATCGCCGCCTCAATGGGTATAGTACCTGTTCCGCACATAGGATCAATCAAGGCCCGGTCTTTGTTCCACCTGGAAAGTTGAATCATGGCAGCAGCCAATGTCTCTTTCAAAGGTGCTTGTCCTGCCAGTTGACGATACCCTCGCTTATGCAATCCTGCACCGCTGGTATCAATCGTCAACGTTGCCTGATCTTTGATTAGCGATACTTCAATTGTATATCGGGCACCATTTTCCGGAAACCATGATCCGCCATAAGTTTCCTTTAATCGTTCCACAATGGCCTTTTTTACAATCGCCTGACAGTCTGAAAGACTGAACAAGCGGGACTTCACCGATTTAGCCAAAACAGGAAACTCTGCATCCGCCGGCAGATATTCTTCCCAGGGCAGGGCTCTGGTTTGCTGAAACAGCTCTTCAAAGGTGGTAGCCGGGAATTCGGTAATTTTCAGCAAAACCCGGTCCGCGCTGCGCAGCCATAAATTAGCCCGGCAAAGACCCAGCTCATTGCAGGTAAAGATAACCTTGCCGTTTTCCACCGTTAATTGGGTATAACCTAAATTTCTTAACTCTTGAGCGACCACAGCCTCTAATCCAAAGGCTGTGGTCGCAATCAATTCCAATTTTGCCATCTGATTTCATTCACTCCAAAAATGCATTGAGCACCCGGAAACCGGCATCTTCAATCGTTTCAATCACTTTATCCTGATCTTCCGTGTCAATATGCATTAAAATTTTCTTATAGTTGGGAACAATCGAATCGGTCATTGTCAAACTGGAAATATTCAGCTTCAAGCTGTAAATAGTCTTGCTTAAAGCCGCCAACCTGCCTTCCAAATCATCGATCGCCAACTCAATTCGCAATCCCTTTTTCCCTAATCCCAAAGAATCAGCAAAGGCATTCAGGACCTTGCGCTTGGTCAATAGTCCCACTAAACGGCCATCACTATTCACAACCGTCAAAAATTGCATTTTGATCTCAGTCAGAATCAGGATCGCCTTTTCCAATAATTCATTCTCCAAAATAGTCCTAAAATCAGTTTTCATCAGTTCTTGAACGGAAGTTTGCCTGGCAAAATCCGTACGGCTCTCTGCTGAGCTGAAAAAATAGGTCTTATAGATATGCTGCTTGGATATTAAGCCGACAACCACTCCCTCTGCCACGACAGGGAGCGCATCATGCCCATATTCTTTCATTAAATCAAGGGCATGCTCTAAATTGGATTCAGGCTGAACAGTAATCACTTGAGATAAGGACAACATGTGGGTATAAACAAACACGACCTCCACCTCCCAATTTAACTGAACCAAGCATAGAATTACCAAGTATTAGTGTAGCGGGCCCCGTTGAGGATGTCAATTTCCTCATTAAAATTAAATCACAAATCGTCGGGACATTTCCGTCTCCCATCGTAACCGGGAAATAACTACCTCTTTTTCCAAGGAAAAAGCATAGACAGATGAAGTTGCTACAGGCCATTTCAGCAAGCGTTCACAGGCCAGCGTGTAGATTCCGAGCTGCAAAGCATAGCGTTTTTGCAATATCTCCTCACCCCGGCTGTCCGGAGGCAGATGGTCTGTCTTATAATCAATAATCTCCAAGCTTTTTTCTTTATGATCTATCAGTACTAAATCTATGATTCCTTGCACCAGAATAGGGTGGCTCTCTTGCAGAGGAGTCAGGAAAAGAGTAAAGGGAACTTCTCTCCTCAATTCCGAACTGTTAAAAATTCGCCGTCCGGTATCTGAATTCAACATGTTTAGCAAAGGGGAAATCTTTATGCTTTTTCCCTGATCAGAAGTAAGCAGATTCTTCTCCATCAGAAGCTGTACCTGACTTTCCAGCTTTTCTCCCTTTGCTTCTTTACTTAAGGTATCCCACTCGGTCCTCCAAGCGGAAAAAGGCAGATGCTGAAGCAAGGTGTGCAAGGCGGTCCCTTCTTCAGCAGGAGACAGAGCCATATTCTCCTGAAGGAAATATGGAGTAACGTATGCAGGTTTGTTGGCCACACTGGGGGGGAAAGGTACAGTCGTTTCATCAGTATACCAGATCAGCTTGCGTTTCAGTTCACTCACACTGGTTTTGGCCGGCAAGTCCACCTCCCTTTGATAAGGATATTGCCAGTTCAAACGATCATTGACAGCTTGACGCCAAAAATCTATTCCTTCTTCCGGAATGTCCTCTTCTACCATTGCCGTAAGAGGGTCTCTTTCATCATTTTGTTGGGAAGAAATTTCCTTGTGCAGTTCTACCCGGCATAAGGAGAGTTCATACTGTCTGGCGGCCACAGGACCGATCCAATCCAGAAAAGATTTTGCCTTGTCCAATCCTAAAGGATCAGGATCTGACTGCTGCCACACTTCCCACTTTTTCGAAAGATTTTTTACAGTACCATAAAGGAAGAGCCGCTCCTTGGCCCGTGTTAAGGCGACATATAGAATTCGCATTTCTTCCGCCTTGCCTTCTTTGCTTAACTGGTGGCGCACAGCCTGTTGAATGCAGGATGGGTAATGAATTCTATGCTCCAAATCGATATTCGGCA
>JAEWCM010000074.1 GCA_023390635.1 Bacillota bacterium | reverse complement strand
GACCAACCCCAACTTCGGCCCGCTCGGCAATTCTTCGCATGGTAATGTCTTCCGGATTTCCGTCACTCTTCTGAATTAACTCAATCGTATGCTTAATAATCTTTTCTTTGGTTTTTTCAGATTTCATTATCGTCTCCTAATAATTGAACATTGTTCAATTATATAATATGAATCTTCCTTCCATTTGTCAAGCGACGGCTTATGGCAAACTCAGTACTTACTCTTTCCCCAAGCTGTTGTGCAACCACAAACCGCTATCAATACTCGGAAGGGTCACCGTAAATATAGTATGCTCCCCTCTGCTCTCCGCAGTGATCGTACCACCGTGTGCTGTTACAATTTCTTTGGCTATTGCCAGGCCTAATCCTGCCCCGCCGGTATTGGATGAGCGGGAAGAATCCAAACGGTAGAATTTTTCGAAGATTGTACTCAGTTTTTGTGCTGGGATAGGATTACCTTGATTGATAAAGGTTATTATGATGCTTTTCTCCTCTTGTATTACAGAGATATTAATGGCACTGTTTTCATAGCTATAGGTTATCGCATTTTTCAGAATGTTATTGAACACACGGGCCATTTTATCTGCATCTCCCCACAAAGTAAGGCCATCAGGTACATTGACGGATACCTGCTTTCCCTGTGGAGTCAGCATCGGATAAAATTCATCTGCCATCTGCTGGAGCATAAATGTTAAATTTATCTTTTCTTTATTCAAAATGATAGCCTGAAGATTGAATCTCGTGATTTCAAAAAATTCATTGATTAGCTGCTCCAACCGGTAAGCCTTCTCAAGAGTTATTCCCACATATTTTGCTTTCTGCTTCCGAGGCATGTCCGGTGCCTCGTCCAAGAGACTGAGATAGCCGATCACTGAGGTCAGAGGTGTTTTGATATCATGGGCCAGATAGATAACCAAATCGTTTTTTCGTTGCTCTGCCTCTTTTACATCCCGGTCCCGTTTTTCCAGAATACCCTTGATCTTATTTAGCTTCGCCGCCATAAAGTCCATTTCCGGCGACAGTATAATCTCCCGGTCTGATTCCTCTACAAGCTGGTCCATCCCTGTACTGACCTCGTTGAAATATCTTGACATCCGTGAAAGAGCGTAATAGAAAATCAGCAATAACAAGAGAAATATGCCTCCGGCCATCCACAAAACCTTATTGCTGCGGAAAAGCTGCTGATATATATTCAAGCCCACATCATACGATACATGGAATATGCTTTGGCATAAATTAATGAACCCTTCGGCAAAAGGGTCCTGAAAAAGGCCGTCGATCAGTAAATACTCAATCATTAAACCGAGTAAGAGGGCAGCTATTGCAATCAACACAACCTGTAGAAAAATTTTTCTTTTTAGTTTACTAAAATCATTTGTCAATTTTATAGCCAACTCCCCATACTGTTTTGATGTATTTAGGCCTCTCTGCGTTGTCATTCATTTTTTCTCTTAAATGGCGGATATGAACCATTACCGTATTATTACTGTTAGTGAAATACTTATCCCCCCATACTTTATGGAATAGTTCCTCTGAGCTGACTACCCGCCCGCGATTGGAACAAAGAACCCAAAGAATTGAGAATTCTGTAGGAGTAAGCGATAGCTTTTTCTCATTCAGCTTACATTCACGCGCATCCATATTTAATACTAAGCCGGAAAAGGCAATCATATGTTCTTCCGCCAGCTTCGGCTCCGCAGAATTATATTTGGTGAATCTCCGGAGCTGAGCCTTTACCCGGGCAATCAGTTCCAATGGACGGAAGGGCTTGGCAATATAATCATCCGCACCTAATGTCAGCCCGGTAATCTTATCGATTTCTTCTTCCTTAGCCGTAAGCATAATAACCGGGAAATTATTTTTTTCCCGGATTTGCTGACAGATCGAAAAACCATCTACATCAGGAAGCATTATATCTAAGATGGCAAGATCCAATTTTTCATTTTTAATGCATTCAAGGGCATCCTGACCATTATAGAATTTTAAAATATTATAATTCTCATTCTTCAAATATACTTCTACCAAATCAGCAATAGCTTGTTCATCATCGACTATCAGAATATTGGCCGCCAAAGTATCATCTTCCTTCTTTAAACCTATGCCCCCACTGTTATTATACTGAGAAGAAAAAAGTATTTTGTAACTTCTCCCTTACTAAAATCTTAAGATTTTCTTAATATCGCGATACAAAAGTAATCAAACAATGGGTATAAAAAACAGATGCCCTACTGCTTTAAACGCATGGCATCTGTATTCCTCTAAATTATTGGTGGACGAAAAGGGGATCGAACCCTCGGCCTCCGCGTTGCGAACGCGGCGCTCTCCCAGCTGAGCTATTCGCCCATTTTTTAAATTGCAGTCTGCTTATCAAATACCCACAACTTGATTATACATGAAAATACTCCTGAATACTAGCCTTTCCTACCTTATTCCTTTTCTTTCCTTCAACCTGTCTGTCCATACCCTTACAGCTTTAAAAGCATTTTATATTGGCCAACCTGGTAAACAACTCCATGTTTAGATAAAAGATCTTCCATCGGTTTAAATAAGTTTATCTTAATATATTTATGACTTAGATTTTATTAGTACAAAGGGATCATAAAGTTCACATCTACTTTTACTTTAGCTGTCATAAGATTATACAGCAGCAAAAAACGGAGGTGTGAACATGAAAGAAAAAGACAGGAAACCACATTCCGGAGTTTCCCAGTATGCAGATCCCTCTCCTTATCCTGAAGTTAGAGTATTAGGGCGCAATGCCTATTATGCTGATCTGCTCATTGACGATTATGCAGGTATAGTCAGCGAATTCACCGCCATCAGCCAATATCTCTTCCATCACTACTATTTCGAACATATTAATAAAGAGTTGGGAAACCTGATGGAACAGGTATCCATTACCGAGATGCACCATATGGAGCTTTTAGCCGAAACAATTGTCATGCTGGGAGGTTCACCGCAAATCAGAGGTGGTCAAAGTACAGGAGGAGATTATTGGAACGGAAGCTTTATCTACTACGGCAGCAGCCTTTGTGATCAACTAAAAGCGGATCTTGATTCCGAATACAAGGCGATTGCCGCCTATCAGCAGCACATCGCCCTAATTCATGATCCATATATTCAGAATCTGCTGCAGAGAATCATCCTGGATGAAAAAGTGCATATTCGTCTGTTTAACCAAGCTTTATGCAACTTCTGCTCCTATTAGTTAATTCCGTTCTAAGCATTCAAACCTTCAAATTGCATGTTATAGTAATGGGCATAAATTCCGTTGTTTTCAATAAGAGATTTGTGGTTACCCCTTTCCTGAATTCCTTCATCAGTAATGACAATAATCTCGTCAGAATTTTTAATGGTACTAAGGCGATGAGCAATTACGATAGTCGTTCTGTTTTGAGATAGCTTTTCTAAAGAGTTTTGAATATATTTTTCACTCTCATTATCGAGTGCCGAAGTCGCTTCGTCCAGAATCAGAATGGGAGGATTCTTTAAGAATACCCTGGCAATGGATATTCTTTGTTTCTGCCCTCCGGAAAGCCGAACCCCTCTTTCTCCCACAAAGGTATCATAACCATCCTCCAGCGACATGACGAAATCATGAATGTTGGCGTTTTTAGCTGCTTCCATGATCTCTTCATCGGTTGCTCCCACTTTGCCGTAAGCAATATTTTCTCTGATCGAACCGCCAAACATATAGACATCCTGCTGCACAATTCCAATTGCATTGCGCAAGGATTCCAGCGTAAAATCCCGTATATCTCTGCCATCAATTGTAATGGAGCCTGAATTAATCTCATAAAAGCGAGGGAGAAGAGAACACAAGGTCGTCTTTCCTCCACCTGACGGTCCGACTAAAGCAATATTTCTTCCCGCTGGGATTTTTATGCTCACCTTGTCCAAGACGGCGGAATCTTCATCATAGCGGAAAGAAACCTCATTATATTCAATCTCACCATTTACCTTGACCAGCGGTACGGCATTGGGCCGGTCTTCAATATCCGGTTTAGTTTCCAATACTTCCACCAAACGCTTGAAACCTGTATATCCCTTTTGAAATTGCTCGGTAAAATTAAGCAATACATCAATGGGATTAATGAAGATATTGACATAGAGAACATAAAGCACCAGCTCAGAGACTTTAAGAGAGCCATTAGCAATAAATATCCCGCCGCTCACTACAATCACAACATACAATAGTCCTTCAAAGAAAGAGTTCCAGGCATGAAAGCTGCCCATTAACTTATAACTCTTAGCCTTGGAAATTAAAAATTCCCGGTTGTTTTTACCAAACTTTTCTTTCTCCATCTGCTCATTGGCAAAAGACTTAACCACCCGGATCCCCGCCAAACTGTCTTGTACACTTGAATTGACGTCGGCAATTTTCACTCGGTTGTCCGTAAAAATGGGTTCCATCTGAATATTCTTATAGATCGTAAAGATTACCATTACGATAGTTACTGCCAGAAGAATTAATGTCATCACAGGATTAATCAGAAGTAAAATAATAAATGAACCGATGATCTTTAAGGCAGAGATGAAAATGTTCTCCGGACCATGGTGAGCCAATTCTGAAATATCGAAAAGATCCACCACCAACTTAGACATCATTTCTCCTGTATTGTTTTTATCATAATAGGAAAAGGACAGCTTCTGAAAATGATTGAACAAATCCCTCCGCATATCCGCTTCCATTCGTGCTCCCATGATATGCCCCCATGAGGTAATGAAATACTGACAAAAGTATTTCATTACATATAAAACCAAAAGCCCTGCTCCCACATAGAAAATCAATTTCAAGATTGATTCCCTGCTCTGGATAAAGACATGAGTATTTAAATAGTTGAGAATTTGGGGAAAGGAAAGATCGATTAAGGAAACAATCAAGGCACAAAACATATCCGTATAGAATAGAAAACGATAAGGTTTATAATAATGCTTAAACTTCCTGAAAATATTCATTTACTTTATGGCCACACTTTCTGTACATAACAATTATTGAAATTAACTTTTTCTGCAGCGTCAGTGGTTACCTTCACATTCTCCATCGCCGCAATGTCCGTCAATACACGTTCCTTCATGACAATGCACACTGTTATTACCGAACAGCTGAATTCCTTGCCTATTTAAATCCTCGATCTTCATGGCCACCTGATCCAAGAGAGCAAAAATGTGCCCGGACAGACCTTCTGCCTGAGCATAAATTTCCTGCGCTCCGGCCTGATCTTTGTCCCTTACTGCGACAATAGCTTGCTTTCCTGTTTCGTGGAACTGCCGGTGAACTTCTTCAATTCCATCCCATTGTTCTTTAATCTGCGGTGCACTGACTTTCACCGCATGATAGAAATGGCCAAAAGCGCATTTATTGCTGTCAGTTTGAATTGGATAGACGGTCATCTCCGTCACAATCCGCTTCAAATTGTTAATCCAGGCAGAATGTGCGTTTTTAGCATTTTGAATTGTCTCTAAAAATTCCTGATTGCTTAGTGCATTGACACTCCCTTGCAAAGCATCCATCTGCTGCCTGACAATCGACGTAATCGTACTGTCAATCCGGGCAATTTCTTTAGCATCCTCCATACTGCCCACCGCATCATCATGAATCGTGCGCGTCATGTTACTGAGATTTTCCGCATCCCGGCTTGACACTTCCATCGCCCGGTTAATCTCATAAGTAGAAGCCTTAATACCCTCCATGGATTGGTTAACAAGGCGTACATCTTCGATCGTTGTATGCAGCATCTCCACATTTTTCTGCATTGTATCTGTAATCTGCACAATTTTCTGACTCATTTCTTCTGTGACGGTCAGGGTATTCTCCATACTTGCTTTACCTTCACGGGCCGCATCCTGAATTCCGCCCATAAACGACTTCATGCCCTCCAGGCTCTTTTTTGTATCATCGGCCAGTTTTCTGATTTCTGACGCTACCACAGCAAAGCCCCGCCCGTGTTCCCCTGCTCTGGCTGCTTCAATAGAGGCATTAAGAGCCAAGAGGTTAGTTTGCTCGGCAATCGCCCCTACCCCGTTGACTATATCATTAACCTTGTTAGCCATTTCTACCAGCTGATTGATTTTTTCACCCATTAAGTCTGCATCACTCATGACATCATCTTTCAATCGGTTGACTTCCTTTAATTGAGACAAACTGGTATTGTTGCTCTCAACCAATGCTCCTGAAGCCTCAGCCAACTGAGCCAGTGTATCTGATGTTACCTGTACCGTATGATTGACTTCACTCATTCCTGCATTGGTCTGTTGCACCACCGCCAGATTTGATTCACTGAGCAAAGACATCTCCTTGGCGAAATCTGCCAACTCATTGGCATTATGCGATATTTTCACATCAAAGCTGCTTAAAGCCACGGCAATATTCAACAGTTCCTTAGCGGATACCGCCATCTGCTTTTCATTATTGAACAATTTTTTAAAATAACCCAGGAAGTTGACATGAATAGGATATTCGATTTTTGGCTCCTTAGGATCTCCCCCCGCTAATTTTTGCTCAACATAATTTATGATCAGTGCCGACTCTCCACAGTTTGATTTCTTGGCAAATAAACTTCCCATAAACTCTCTCCTTTCAATATTAAAGCCTGGATTATAAAACATTCATTTTATTAAAAGCTTGTATACTTATTGTAAAGCCTTCAAAAACAGAAAAGAATTAACATATTTCGTGAACGTTTTTATAAAATCCTGCCAATCCGACTTCACCTTATGAATTATTTCTCCTCTATACTTTTACTCTCTATATATAAATCAAGCCGGTCAGAGCATTGAAGTTCTGATCGGCTTGATAGTGCGGTACTTAAGTCCTGCACACCTTTATCTTAGAAATACGCTTCTCTTCTACTTCTTGAACTTTAAAGCATAAATTGTCAAATTCGACAATGGGGTAATCATTTTTTCCTGGTATCCGGCCTAGCTGTCCGATGATGAAGCCATTTAAAGTATCATATTCGTCAGTAGGAAGTTCAGTATTCAAATATTCGTTTATTTCCTCCAAATTAGCTGAGCCATTGATGATGAAGGTATTTTCATCTACCTCATCAATATTCTTTTCTTCTTCCTCATCATATTCATCCCAAATATTACCGACGATTTCTTCAATCAGGTCTTCAATCGTCACGATCCCTGCGGTTCCACCATATTCATCAATAATGACAGCCAAATGAGTTTTATTTCTCTGCAGTTCTTTAAATAAGACATCGGTACGTTTTGAGGCTGGGACAAAATATGGCTCACGTACAATCTTTCGCAGAGAGAAATTATCCTTATTTCCACCGTCAGTGATAAATTGCATCAAATCCTTAGAATGAAGTATACCGATAATGTTGTCGATATCTTCTTCATATACAGGAATCCGTGAATATTTCTCAGAGTTGATAAATTTAATCACCTCATCCAAGTCGGCATCCACGGGCAATGCTGCCATTTCTGTCCGATGGGTCATAATATCATAGGCTGTCTTGTTGTCAAATTCAAATATATTATTAATCATTAACTTTTCTGATTCGTGGATAGCTCCCTTTTCTTCTCCCACATCCACCATCATTCGAATTTCCTCTTCCGTTACCTCGTCATCCTCCTCGCTCGGATCCATTCCGACTAATCTCACGAAGAAATTAGTTGAGGAGTTTAGCAACTTCACAATGGGAGATGAGATGCGGGAAAGAAAACTAAGGGGTCTGGCCACAAGCATAGAAATGCCTTCGGCTTTCTTCATCGCCACTCTTTTCGGAACCAATTCACCTAAGACAAGAGTAAAATAAGAAAGCAAAATAGTGATCAGTACCAAAGATAAGGTAGCCAGAAAAGAGTCTGAAACAGGCAACCCCCAGTGTTTTATTTGTTCTGCCAGCCTGCCGGCAAAACGATCGGCAGCAAATGCACTGGCCAGGAAACCAGCCAAAGTAATCCCTATCTGAATCGTAGCCAAAAAATTTCCCGGTTCACCTAATATCTTTTTCAATAGCTGAGCTTTTTTGTTTCCTTCCTCAGCCATTAATTTGATCTTATTATCATTCAAAGTCACTAGAGCCATTTCCGATGCTGAGAAAAATGCATTTATCATTGTCAATATTATTAAAACTATAATCTCAATAAACAAAGCTTTTCATCCTCCATGCTTGCTGTTCATCTATTCTCTCTAAGCTTAAATAAAAAAGGCATAACAAACCCTCATGGTGAGAGCAATTATAGCCTTCTATGACAAGATAAATATTTTTTACTCAACCATCCTATTACTTCAGTGCAACTTCGACTATCTCCAGGGTTATCGTCCATTCCAAATTCACCTCAATTTATTCATACGATCATTAAAAGTCTATAGTTTAACTATAAACTCTGCAATTTTATAATACAACAAAATGTAAACAATTACAAATTGATTGTCCCCATGATCCCTTTAAGATGGGCCGTAGCTCTTTTAGGATCTTCTTTGCCCATAATAGCTGAAACAACAGCCACTCCGGCAATTCCTGTTCCTTTAAGCTCACCGATGGTGTTCTCATTAATACCACCGATTCCCACCACTGGAATGCTCACTTGACTGCAGATTTGTTGTAAAACGCTTCTGGTTACAGGATTAGCATCTATTTTTGTTGCCGTGGGAAACAGAGCTCCCACTCCCAGATAATCGGCACCGGCCTGCTCTGCAAGAAAAGCCTCATCCAGTGTACCGGCAGAAACTCCTAAAATTTTCTCCGGACCTAAAAGTTTCCGGGCCACCGCCACAGGCATGTCCTCCTGCCCGATATGGACCCCTGAAGCTTCAACAGCCAAAGCAATATCTAAGCGATCATTGATGAGTAAAGGGACCCTATATTGATCTGTAATTTTTTTTACATCCAGTGCCAGTTGCCAAAAATCCCGGGTTGACATGTTTTTCTCTCTTAATTGGACAATCCCCGCTCCGCCTTTCAATGCCTCCTCTATTGTATCTTCAAGACTTAATTTGTTCAGATAAGAACGTTCAGTCACCAAATAAACACTATAATCTACCTGCTTCTCAGACAAACAGACGGCCCCCTCTATCCATACGCTCTCCACTCATGCGGTAAATCGCATCGACAATTTGTGTTCTATACGTTAGGTTTCCTATATTCTCACCGTTCATGCGCCGATAACCGTCCTCCCCGGCTACTCCCATCACCGTCACGGCTGCTGTGGCCGCTCCCAGATAATCCTTTGTCACTCCACAGCAGGCACCAATCAGAGAAGTACACATACAGCCTGTCCCAGTGATTTTTGACATCATTTCATGTCCGTTTTTGAGCAGATAAGTGGTCTTCCCGTTGGATATCACATCCGTTTCCCCTGTAATGGCTATAACACTGTCCGTTTCATTGGCGAGCTGCCTGGCCAGTGTTCTGCTGCCTTCAATGTGATCTGCCATATCGGATGCCGCAGCATCCACTCCTTTTGTCTGAGTTTCTTTGCCGCTCAGCACCTTAATCTCTGAAATGTTCCCTCGAATTACAGCAAAGCGGATTTCTTTGATTAACTGCTCCGCAGTCCGAGTACGCAAAGCAGAGGCTCCCGCTCCTACCGGATCAAGAATCACGGGAATTCCAACGGCGTTGGCTTCCTTTCCCGCTGCCAACATCGATGCAATAGTGCGCTGATTCAAGGTGCCAATATTAATGACCAGGGCTGAAGCAATATGAACAATGTCACAGACTTCAGCCAATTCATCAGCCATCACCGGAGCTGCACCAATGGCCAATACGGCATTGGCGCAATCATTGACTGTAACATAGTTGGTGATGTGATGAACTAAAGGATTTTGCCGGCGCAAGCTATCTAAGATAGATGCCCATCCATTAGCCTTGGACTCCTTTTGAAAGCATTTATTTAAGAAAAGATCGTTATCATTGCTTATTGAATTCTCCATTTAGAAAACCTCCCTTTCCTCTATTCCCGCTTGCTTATATAGCTCATAAAAATGATGGGTAGGTCCGTGCCCTTTTCCTAAGGAGATAGAATGACTTATTGCTATGCTGATGTATTGTTTAGCCTTTTCTACCGCTGATTTCATATTCTCCCCTTTGGCTAAATTGGCAGTAATAGCAGATGAAAGAGTGCAGCCTGTTCCATGAGTATTGGCAGTGAAAATTCTTTCTCCTTCGATCAGCGTGAACTCTTCGCCGTTGAACAGAAGATCTGTTGCTTTTCCCGGTAAATGCCCTCCTTTTACCAGCACATTCTTGGCCCCCATCTTCCATATCTTTTCCGCTGCTTTTTTCATGTCATCCAGTCCGGCAATTTCCATCCCGCTCAATAATTCTGCCTCAGGCAAATTAGGTGTCACCAGAGTAGCCTGGGGGATGAGACAAGATTGCAAACTTGCTGCCGCTTCCGGCTGGAGAAGGGCATAGCCGCTTTTAGAGACCATGACCGGATCTAAAACCAATGGCCCGAAGTCATAGCGACCCAAGGTGTCTGCTATGGCTTCAATACTGGCACTTCGGGAGACCATTCCAATCTTTATCCCATCTGCCCCGATGTCTGACAGCACCGCATCAATTTGTTTTTCTATTATTTCCGGGCTGATATCCTGGACTGCCGAAACCTCGATCGTATTTTGTGCTGTCACAGCAGTGATTACACTCATGCCGAAAACGCCATGAGCAGCAAAGGTCTTAAGGTCAGCTTGAATTCCAGCCCCGCCGCCTGAGTCCGAACCGGCAATCGTCAATGCTTTTTTCACCTTGTTTCCACCCTTTCTTATCAGAAATAGGTTCTATATATCAAAAGCAGGAACCAGCGTCAGCAAGCTCCTGCATCCAAAATTTCTGCATCTGCATTGCTTCCCTACGGTGGTACTAACCACATCAGGTCCAAAGGGTCAGAAAATCTCTCCTTCTCAGCCTACCGGCTCCCCCAGCAATATCCTTTATTCAGTTTATTTTTCATTATGAGAAAGATCACAATGACTGAGATTGTCCATATCCTCCTGCAGAGTACTTATGCCTTGTTGGAACAAATTAGCCTTACCTTGAAGATCACTCATTCCCCGCTCCAAATTTCCTGTCTTAAATTGGAGCATCACCATGCCCTGTTCAAAATTTTCGGCCTTAATTTGCAATTCGGCAATATTCTTTTCCAAGCTTTCACTTTGGCAACGGAGTACCGTCATATCGCCTTTAAAACCTTCTGTTTTGCTTTGCAAATCAACCATGTCCTGTTCGATATTCTCCGCCTTGGCATGAAGGGCAATTACATTCTGTTCCAGCTTATCTCCCTGGCCCTGGAGGCTCCCCATTCCCCGTTCCAAATTACCTGCTTTGAATTGGAGAAAAACCATCCCTTGTTCCAAATTTTCAGTCGTAGCGTGAATTGCCGCTATTTCTTCTTCTAATTTATCTTCATTTTGATGCAATTCGATAAGCTCTTCCTGTAAACTGATAATTCCCCTTTCAATGCGCTCCGTACGCTTTGTCAATTCGTCCAAATGCTGAAAAAGTTTTTTTTGAAACTCCGTGTTATCCATAAACCCACCCTCCGGTTTTTTCCCGATCGTTTTAAGCCTCTGTCAATTCAACCGGACCTATTTATTATCTGTATTTTATTATAGCATAATCTTAGGGTTTTCCTAATCTCCTACTCTTTCGTGTCCTGTAAATAAGAGAGATTAGCTTGGGGATTGAAGGAAATGGTTCCCTTACAGCGAAATCTATGGTTATGATGAAAAAAAAGCATTTAATTATAATTCTATTTGCATACTTAGCTGCTATAATAGGAATCCGACTTGCCTGGATTAATAGCCATGAGAAGCCTGTTCAGACTCATGCTGTCCAAGGAGTCTTGGATTTAAGGGATTGGGATTTTGCTTCCCCACGTCCTGTCACCTTGGACGGAGCTTGGGAGTTTTATCCTAATATTTTTCTCAATCCGACTGACAGCACTTCTGCAGCCTTACCACAATTTCTTCAGGTGCCGGGAAATTGGAAAGGGCTTTTTTCCAATACTTCTTATCACTCGGCCACTTACCATTTACGGATCCTGACCAATTCCTCCCAGAATCCCTCCTATGGCCTGACCATTGGGCGGATATCTTCATCCTTCGAATTATTTGTCAACGGTACCTCTTTACTCCGTTCCGGCACTCCTGGAGATAACAATGAGCATGCCCAGGGAAGAGACATCCCCCATACAGTTTTTTTCACGTCAGAAGAGGATGAAATTGATCTCACTATTCATGTTTCCAGTTATAATTATCTTCCTTATTCAGGGATCTCCCAATCCATCCAATTGGGTAATTCTGCAGCCATCACCGCTAGAGAAAACTTATCTATGAATTTGCAGTTTTTAATGTGCATCATTGTGCTATTACATCTTTTCTACACAATCCTGCTCTATTTTATCCGCTCCCGGAGAAAAATCTTTCTCCAGTTTTTCCTGCTCCTTTTATTTACGTTGCTTGCAACCGTTGCCGACGATGACCGTTTATTATTCCAATGGTTTTCCTTTGGTTTTAAAGGGGAAATTCTCATACCCTTTTTTGCCTATACCGGAATGATTTTAATACTGTTGCAAATCATCTGGCAGATTATGATGAACTATAAAAATAATCCTTCTTATCGTTGGTTCTTCAAACCTTACTACACCCTTTTTGTAATTATCCATCATACTTTTGCCCTTACTGGTATTCTTTATATCCTCTTTGCCGTCATAGCTCCCCTTCCTTATTATTTTGCCACAGATATTATCTATACTGCTTTGATTTATTTGCCCATGATCATAACAACCTGCGCCTTGTTGGTTTTTGTTTTTAGAGGCCATACGGAAAATCTCTTTTTGCTGTTAACTTTGATTACCTTAATCAATAACCTAGTGTGGGGGTCGTTGAAAAACCATAATATTATTGGCGATGGTTATTACCCATTCGATTTTATCCTTTCATTTCTCACGTTCGCAGCTTACTGGTTTCAACGTTACTTTCGCACTATTGACAAAAATACAGTGCTTACCCTTGATTTGCAAAAAGCAATTAAAAGCAAAGACGATTTTTTAGCCAATACTTCACACGAACTGCGCACCCCACTTCATGCCATTTTAAATATTGCCCAGACTGTCACCAGCGACCGGAAAAACTCCTTAACTCCTCAAAATAAGGAAAATATGGATTTACTTTTATCCATGGGGCAGCGCATGAGCTTTATGTTAAATGATCTTCTCGATGCATCCCGTCTTAAAGATCATTCCATTGTGCTCAATCTTGAAAGTTTGTCCATCCAAGCCACAGCATCCGGTGTAATTGATATGCTGAAGTATATAAGTGAAAGTAAAACCATCCGTTTAGAAAACAATATCCCTGATGATTTTCCTCATGTATTGGCAGATGAAAATCGTCTGATCCAAATCTTGCTTAATTTGATTTATAACGGTATCAAATATACCCGGGAAGGCTCAGTTTCCGTCAATGCCTTTTTCCAAAACGGCATGGCCTATATCCATGTTTCTGACACAGGAATTGGTATTGATCCTGAAGCTCAGCAACGTATATTTCTGCCTTATGAACAAATTAATTCAGGTATAAGTTCAAACACCGGAGGCATAGGGCTTGGCTTGCCTATATGCAAGCAACTGATCGAAATGCATGGTGGCTCGCTCCATTTGACTTCCGTCCCAGGAGAAGGTTCCACTTTCACCTTCAGTCTTCCTTTAGCTTCCTCCATTGAAACATCAGGCAATCAAGTCTTGCCTTCTGCTCCAAACACCTCCACTCTTGCCGGGGCTGTACAGGAAAGAATTCAGGAGAGCACATCTTATCCTTCAATCGCTGCTTCTGATGAAATGACTGTCAACTTTGATAGCGGTTTAGCCAAACCTAAAATATTAGCGGTGGATGACAATCCTCTCAATCTAAAAGTATTGAGCAGCATTCTTTCCGATGAAAAATATAGCTTAACTGCAGTGACCAGCGGCCGGGAAGTCCTAGCCCTTCTGGGTGACAATTCAGAGTGGGATCTTCTGATTGCAGATGTGATGATGCCTGAACTCTCGGGATATGAACTATCCCGTATCATCAGAGAACGCTATTCTTTTTTGGAGCTTCCCATTCTGCTTTTAACAGCCCGCAGCCGTTCGGAAGATATTCTGACCGCCTTTCGTTCCGGAGCTAATGATTACATTAGCAAACCTGCCACCGCCGCGGAGATCAATGCTCGGGTTCAAAGTTTGATCGGTCTTAAATATGCCGTTGAGGAACGTTTAAACATGGAAGCAGCCTGGATGCAAGCCCAGATTCAACCTCATTTTCTGTTTAATACTTTGAATAGCATTGCTGTCCTCAGTGAGATCGATCCGCAGAGAATGCTTGCTTTACTGAATCAATTCAGCAATTACTTGCGTTCAAGCTTTAGTTCCTACAATTCAGCGAAAAAAGTACCACTTCAGCAAGAACTGGATTTGGTCCGTTCCTATCTTTATATTGAAAAAGAACGATTCGGCGAACGCCTCAATATTGAGTGGGAAATCAATGAAAATATAACAGTCGCCCTTCCTCCCCTCTGTATCCAGCCTCTGGTGGAAAATGCCGTAAAGCATGGTATTTTGAAACGCTCACAAGGAGGATTAGTTTGTACTCGGATCATCGATCATGAAGATCACGTGGTCATTTCCGTCAGTGATGACGGTGTGGGCATGAATAAAGAAAAAGTAGAAGAAATTTTCCGTATACCTTGGAACAAAAAAACAGGCATCGGCCTGCGCAATACAAATTGGCGTCTTAAGCAGCTCTATGGACCGGGCCTGGAAATTGAAAGTGCTCCAGATAAAGGAACTACCATTTCATTTACGGTTATTAAATAAAACGACAGGGGCTACCCCGCTTAAAAATGGGGCAGCCCCTGTCTTAAAGACCCGATTCATACTAAGAAGCTTTATTTTCTTTAAGAGAAACTTCAATGACCATGTTGCCAATTGAAGTTTCCAGTGGAACACTGAGCACTTCTTTAGTGGGAAAGTTAGGCTTATATTCTCCCACCATGATTTTGGGAGGCCTGATATCGCAGGTATAATTTTGAGCGAATAAGTTTGTGGTGGCATTCCCACTGATGATATTAGACATTTCTCCCAAAGCTGAAGTCACAAAACTGTCCAACGTATCAATTTCCATCCCAGACATGATCTTTACTATCTCCAGAATCATTTCTTCCGGGAATCGGTAAAGGATGATCCCGGTCAAGTCGCCGGTTATTTCAATGACGGCACTTACTTCCTTGCCGATAAAGCAACTTTCCGACTTCGCGCGGTCACAGCGATTTATGTCCAGATCCAGCATTAACTTAAAAACTTCACGCGTTGCGTGAAAAAAAGGATTAACATACTCAGCCTTCAATTTCCTCACCCCCGTGCGCCTTCACATAATCAGCAATTTTCTGGTCAGCTGCTCCAACATGATTGATTAACCATGCCATAAGCTTTCCGGCAAACTGCTGCACCAATTCTTCCTTATAACCTTCCTTTTCAAAGCGTTGGGAAAAATTAAATACTTCCGCCTTAAAATTCTCATGTATCTGGCGATGCAGGTTTGCCTCAGGATAATTAACCTTATTCTGGTATGCTTCTTCATCATCAAAATGAACAACAACATATTGCTCCATAAATTCCATTGTCTCTTTTACTTTATCCTGCTTGTCTTCCCATTTTTCACTATTGCGCAAAGCTCTCACAAACTCTTCGACTCTGTGAAAAAGTTCTTTGTGTTGTCCATCAATCAATTCAACACCAATACGGTATTTTTCTTTCCACATTTTTATCCCTCCGCGCTGAAATCTATCATTTATCCATTATATACCGAAATCATAAAATTCCCAATAAAAATTACAATAATTATTAAGTTAATTAAAATAGAAAAAAGAGCAGCATACCCGCTCTTTTTCTTCAGTTATCCTTTTCAAGAATTGACTTTAGCTGCACTGTCAAACTCACTTTCAATCTCCGCTTCCGGCTTTGTATAGGGTTTTGCACAAAGGGAGAATTTAAGGGAAGGTTTAAACCTTTATCGTTTGGTTTGTACCGTAATATGTTCTTCCAACTGGACAATCGAAGTCTCCAAAGAATAAGAGCTGCTATTATGACACCTGATCACCGGGATATTTTTCTTTTTAGCATAGCCCAAAGCAGTCTTCACCATTTTATGTGAAGAAGTTGCAGTAAAAATCACCATACCATCCGGACTTCCAATCATCTTTTCAAAGCGAGCCGGCATCTGCGTATATACTCTCACATTATGTCCATACTCCTGTCCCTTCTGTTTATATTCTGCGTGCATTCTGTCATGACCACCCACCAGTACAATACTCATTTTTTTATGCTCCTTTCACTGCTTGTTCTTCCTTTATTGGTTATTGATTATCATTATCAATTTCTGCTATTAAATTAATGCTACACTGCCGGTAGCATTAATTTTTATTGATCGGTATAACACAGTCGATCCATTAATGTGGTTATTATAGCACAACTGATATTGCATATCAATTATATTTTAATAGTTTTATAGAACTTCTTTAATAATTGCCGACCAATTCTTTCCTTTATAGGCATTATACCCTCTTGTATGGGCATAACCATAAACCTCTGTATTCCCTGCCTTATCATTTTGAAAAATATAGCCGTAGGTTTCTCCTTGAATGGCTTTTTGCGCCGCTGCCAGGTGTTTCAGATTATCCTGAAGTATCCCTTTTCTGCTGCGGCAGGCAATCACATAACCATCTTTGTCGATAATGGTTACATCCCCTTTTTGACCAATCCGGGCAGAATCAATAATATCGTAAATAAACTCCCAATTGAAGCGCGTGGAAAAATACCCTAACACTTCCCCTCCATCGCCAAAAATGGGACAAGTATAAGCGACGGTATAGGAATCCAGCACCTTAGAGAAATAAACATCGCTGACTGAGATAGCATTCGCAGACTTAGCTTCCTTGAACCATTCTTTATCACCCATCTTCGTTCCGATCAGATCACGATGCACACCTGCAGCGATCAGCGTTCCCTCCGGATCCAAAACATAGAGATCGTGATAAACTTCGTAAATTTCCACTAATTTTTTCAGTAAAGCATTGGCTGTTTCAAAGCGATCCCTATCATCACAGGTAAAACAGCTTTTCACTTTGTCAAAACTAGCCCAAGCCTGAGCATCACAGTTGCGTTCAAATAAATTCCGGTCAATTTTATCAATCGTATCAAAAGCGACATCGGCTGTACGAACAGCCATCACCTCATTGGCTTTACCCTGGATATTTTCAATAATCGCCGTACTTTCTTTTGTCGCAGCCAAACTGCGTGTAGCTAGCTTTTTAATTTCTTCCGCAACTACCCGGAAACCTAAACCTGCATCTCCTGCCCGTGCTGCTTCGATCGCAGAATTGAGGGAAAGCAAATTTGTATGTTGGGCAATTTCTCTAACCGCATTGATTACCTGTCCCATTTCCATACTGGCCTTTTTCAATTCGCCCAGCAACACTGTAGCATCAAAACTGGTCTCGTTTGCCATATATCCATCTCCTCAAACAGAAAGAGCTAACCCCATAGGCCAGCCCCATATCAAATCTAACTCTATTATATAATAGTTTAAAAATATATCTATACCTAAAATTATAAATTTAGATTTTTTTCTCGGTTTTCTTTACACTGGTTTATTTTAAATAACTTTTACCATCATAAGTCATAATTGGATGGTAAAGATCCGGCCTTCTGTCTCTGAAAATTCCCCATTCTATGCGCTGCTTTTCCAATTCATCAAGATCAAATTCAGCAAGCAACACGGCCTCTTCTTCCCTGCTTGCCTCAATGATCTTATTACCCTGCCCTCCGGCGATAAAGGATGAACCATAAAAATCAATGCTGGAGTCTTCATCCTTTTCCTTTCCTACTCGATTGGACGCGATCACGGGAATCAAATTGGCTCCTGCATGTCCTTGCATGCAAATTTGCCAGTGATCCTTAGAATCAATAGACCCGTCCTGTGGTTCAGAACCGATAGCCGTAGGGTAAAAAAGCAGTTCCGCCCCCATCAGAGTCATGCATCTGGCTGCCTCCGGATACCATTGATCCCAGCATATCCCTACTCCGATTTTGGCATAGCGGGTCTGCCATACTTTAAATCCTGTATCACCGGGATTAAAATAAAACTTCTCTTCATACCCCGGGCCATCAGGAATATGACTTTTTCTGTATTTCCCTAAAATACAGCCATCAGCGTCAATCAAAGCTACCGAATTGTATCTGGCATAATTATCTTTTTCATAGAAGCTAATTGGCAAGACCACTTCCAGTTCTTTGGCGATCTTTTGAAAAAACTGTACAGCCTTGTTGTTCTCCATCTCACTGGCATATACATAATAATCGGACTTTTCTTTCTGGCAGAAATAAGGCGTTTCAAATAATTCCTGCAATAGAATAATCTGTGCTCCTCTTCCTGCTGCTTCCTTGACCATTCTTTCCGCTTTGGCAATGTTTTCTCCGATATGGGCGGAACATTTCATCTGGGTGGCTGCCACTTTCACCCTGCGCATATCATTCCAACTCCTTTTTCCCTTGAGGCATTTGCTGAGTAATGCAGTGAACGTTTCCGCCTTCCCGGACGATTCCCATACCATCCACGGTATGTATTCTCCGTTCGGGGAAAACGCTACTTAGGATTTTAACAGCCTGTTCATCCCGGACAGCTGCGGAACCGCCAAAAACAGGAAGGATAATCCCTCCATTGACAAAGTAAAAATTCAAATAACTTAACGTCAGACGCTGCCCTTCTTCATAGCGGGCTAAAGGCTGCTGAAGGGGAATAACTTTCAAGGTACGCCCTTTAGCATCGACTGCTGCTTGAAGGATCTTTTGGTTCTCCTGACAGATTAAATAGTTCTCGTCTTCCGGATCATCACAAACCTGCAGCAAGACCACCCCAGGGGCGCCAAAACAGGCTTCATTATCCACATGCCCGTCAGTCTCATCTCCGCTCAGCCCTCGTTTCAGCCAGATCACTTTTTCAATCCCCAGGTAGATCTTCAGAAAATTTTCAATTTGTTCTTTACTCAACTCCGGATTGCGGTTTCCATTTAAAAGGCACTCTTCAGTGGTGATTAGCGTTCCTTCCCCATCTACATGGAAGGAACCACCTTCCATAATTAAGGGAGCGGAAAATGTTTTTATACCCAATGATTCTAAAATCTGTGGTGCCACCTGGTCGTCAAGATCCCACGGGACATATTTACCTCCCCATGCATTGAAACTCCAATTAACCCCTGCCAACTTTCCTGACTTATTTGTGAGAAAGGTAGGACCGTTATCTCTTATCCAACCATCATTATGCTCTATCTGCAGCCAATTGATTCTTTCGTGCTTATCAAACCGCCGCAGCATCTCCCCTTCATCCTGAGCGTTGATTATCACCGTTACCGGCTCAAATTCAGCAATAGCCTTAATGATCTCTTCATATCCAGCGCATACCTCTGCATAATTCTCCTGGTGACATAAAGAATCCTGGACCGGCCAAGATATAAATGTACGGGAATGTGGCTCCCATTCGGGAGGCATGCGAAAATCCATCTCATTCGGTAGCACCTCTGATTTTCTCTCCTTCTCATCTAGATTAATCCTGAATAAAAGAAACTTCACCTGTATCCATATGATATTTAGCACCTATGACACTGACTTTTCCTGATTCCAGCAAATGTCCTATCACGGAATTGCTTTTAATTTCTTCTATAGCCGCCTGAATGTTTTGATCGGCACATAACTCATATAAATTAGCGGGCTGCTTTTCCTGGGCCAGCTCTGAATTTTCTATTACCTTGCCATATGAAGGAGTGATTAACCCGATTATTTCTCCCAGGTCGCCTGAAACTGTCTCTCCACTTCGCACTCCATCCACTGTAGCTTTTACTGCGCCACACTTTTCATGTCCCAGGACAACAATCAATGGCACCTCTAAATGTTCAGCCCCATATTCAAGCGTACCAAGAACCACCGGATCCACTACATTACCGGCATTTCGCACCACAAAGAGTTCTCCCAATCCTTGATCAAAAATCACCTCAGGAGGAACTCGGGAATCAGAGCAGCCTACAATGATAGCAAAGGGCGCCTGCCCATTCTTTGAGAGTTCCAACCGTATGCTTTCTCCTGAATTCAGCATCGATATTCCCTGCAAATAGCGTTGGTTTCCTTCCACTAACCTTGCTTTAGCCTCGGACGCATTTGTCACTGTCTCCGTTTTTTCTGCATTTTCGACGTTTGCCGCTGCTTCAACGTCTTCCGAATGATTAGCATGATCAGAACCGGTGCTGCTGCAACCTGTTAAAATCAAAATTCCCATCAGTGAAATAAAAACCATCTTCATTATTTTCATTTGATTCAATATCATGACCCTCCCTGTCTTCTCTTATCTATAATATTGCAAAACAGAAAGGGTTTTAAAATTAGATTTATAAAAAACTAACTAATTTATTTGCTTTTGCGCGGCTTCCAAAGCTATTGCCAACTGGTCAGGACAAGATGTGGGTTTATAACCACAGGTCATCCCTTTAAATAAATCTATGACCTCCTCAATCCTGCGCCCTTTAGCCAAGGCAGAAATGCCTTTTAAGTTGCCGTCACAGCCACCGTTGAATTCTATTTCTTTAATAATGCCATCTTCAAGCTCAAACTGAATTTCCCTTGAGCAAGTACCTTGGGTACGATATTGATATTGCATATAATCTCCCTTTCTTAGGTCGTGTACTTCACTATAAAAATACGGTCAAACATCCCTTAATATCTTATCCTCGCCAATTTTATTGAATATGGCCTAATTTGTCAATCAGCGTCAAAATATCCTCAGGCAGAGGGGCTGTAATGTTCAATTTTTTATCCTCATGCGGATAATTCAGCTCCAACTTAAAAGCGTGCAAGGCTTGTCTTCCTATCAAAGGTGAATAACTTCCATACATCCGGTCTCCTACCACGGGATAGCCCAAATAGGCTAAATGAACACGTATTTGGTGGGTTCTCCCCGTCTCCAGATTAAGAGCCAAAAGAGAAAAGCCAGAAAACGCTTTCTCCACTTGGTAGTAAGTACGAGCCTCTTCTCCATCTGGGCAGACCATGCGCCGATTGGCTCTGTGCCTGTCCACACCGATAGGTGCATCAATCAATCCTTCCTCTGTCTCCAAATTACCTTTGACAAGAGCGACATAACTCCGTTTCATCGTTCCGTTTTGCAGCTGTTTTTCCAGGACGGTCTGGGTATGGGCATTTTTAGCAAAGGCAATACATCCCGACGTATCCCGGTCTAAACGATGAAGTGGACGGATAATGCTTAATTCGCCTTTATTTTTTAAGTAAAAAGCTAAATGATTAGCCAAAGTCCCTCCTGTGGTATGTCCTGCCGGATGAACCAACTGTCCCGCAGGCTTGTTAAGGATAATCAAATCATTATCTTCATAAAGAATATCGATCGGGCCCTCTTCCGGCTCTACGCCGTAGCTCTGATCTTCCAGCACCAAGACCTTGAGCTGATCTCCTGCCTTTAAGCTCCTCTGCAAAAAAGCATTTTTTCCATTGAGCAAAATTCCCTTAGCTCTAGTCAGTTTTTGGAGCCGGCGTCCCGAATATCCTGCATAATTTTTCAGGTAAGATTCCACGTTTAAGCCAGCCTGTTCCCCTTCTACGATATATTTCTGATAATGCTTCACAGTGCTAATCCTTTCATTCTTTGTCCTATGAATAATTACATATCGTTATTATCTTATTTTGTTTATACATTTTTAGCAAGGAAAAGCTAGAAAGCGTAAATCATCAAAATATCCGTCTAATAAATACTCTTGCATTATTATCACCTGTGACAAACTTAATTTTCTCATGTAAACTAAAAAGAAATATTTTGTCTAAGCAAGACAATCAGGCAACGCAGCCGCTAATCGCTCTCCTCAAGAAAGCGATTAGCGGCTTTTTGCTATAAAATTATTAACTGGAAGGTGGATATTATGACAGTTCTTACTTACAAAACCTATGGTGGGAATCCATGGATTCCCCAATATGTAAAATCAGTAGATGAAGACAAATGCTTAGGCTGCGGCCGCTGCGTAAAAGTCTGTGCTCAACAGTGCCTTTCTTTGGAAAGCTACGTGGATGAAGATGATACGGAAAGATATATTGCCGCCATTTCCAACCGTGATAACTGTATCGGCTGTCAATCATGTGGTAAGACTTGCGTCCGTGGCTGTTATGAATATGAAACTTTAAGTGCCTAATTGTCTTTGATTGTCAAAGTTTAATTATTAACCACTGTTTATTTGATCCTCTTTTTACTGTTTATGTAAAAGGAGGATTTTTTATTTACACATTTATAACTAAATTGAATCATCGAATTACAAAAATTACATTTTATATGTTTAAAATGCATTGATTTCCTGCCTTGTTATTATTTTAGCAAAGACAAATAGTGTAAAAGTTCTTATACTTGAGACAACCTCTCATTCTTCCACAAGTTGTTCTCTTGCCAAAGCTTTCTTAGAACCTAAACAGTTTACGGAAAGGATGATAGCAATGATTATAGCAAGAAACGTTTTATCAAGTGTAGTTATCAGTGCATTGATGCTTAGCGGAGTCGTCATTAGCCCTGTTCAGATCAGTAATGATAACTTGGCTGCCAAACAGGCAAACGCTGTTTCAGCTACGGGAATCAGTACTGAAAAAACAGAGCAAACTGCCTCAAGTACTCCTGCCGTATCAAGTACGCCTGGCACTACCGTATCGCGTTCCCTTCCTGTCTCTTCTTCTAGTTCTACCTCTTCATCTTCCTCCAAGTCCGCCACCACCACCAATAAGACGTCTTCCACGGCGGCGGCCTCCACTAAGTCTTCTCAAGCAGTGAAAACATCTGCTGCAGTTTCTTCTACCAGTAAAGCCACGGCCATCATTAATACAGCTAAGAAGTATATTGGAGTTCCCTATGTTTATGGAGGTACCACTCCTTCAGGATTTGACTGCTCCGGCTTCGTTCAATATGCATTTAATAAGAATGGCATTTCACTTCCCCGCGTCTCCAGAGACCAATACAAAGTGGGCACATCCGTGTCCTATAAAAATCTCCGCCCCGGAGATCTGATCTTTTTCTCCCTTGCTCAAAACGGAGTTGTGGACCATGTAGGAATCTATATAGGGAATCAACAATTTATCAATGCTTCCAGTTCTAAAGGGGTAACAATCTATACCATCGGCCCTTATTGGTCTTCTCATTACTTGGGTGCCAAAAGAGTACTCTAGAAATTAATAAAGATCACTTTTTATTGTAAAGTAGCAAAAGCAGTCAGGAATAGCATTAAAAATTCCTGACTGCTTTTGTTTATTTACCTCGATACTTATCTGGTCCCCATCCTAGCCTGTTCAAAGCGGTATTTTCCCCGCCGCCTGAATAAGCGTGCGCCTAAAATACTTAATCCTAAAAGCACAAGGCTTCCTGCCAAAATAAATAAGGTTTGGCGATCAATGCTCTGGCTCTTATCCTGTCCTGGGCCGATATTGCCCTGCCGGTCCATATTAGGGGCAAACTTTCCGTTTTGCTGGTTCTGCCCATCAGGCAGTCCACCATTGTTTCCTTCCCCTTGTCCCCCAGGCGGCCTATTAGAATTTCCTCCGTTATCGGAAAATGGAAAACCTCCCTGATTATTATCAGGTTGATTATTACTCCCCGCTCCAGTGGGCGGGCCCCCCTGTCCTCCCATATTGCCTCCAAAATCAGCAAATCCGGTACTGCTTGTTTGAGAATCAACAACAAGCTCTCCCGAAAGCTGCTGTTTAATCGATTCTGCTCTTTTCATCGCAAAAGAAACAATGCTGTTATCTCCGCTGATTCCTTCTTTAAATTCCTCCAAAGTATAGAATTTGGTGGGATCTTTTTCTACATAGGGTTCGATCAACGCAGCAACTTGTGTCACCAAAGCTGAGATTTTATCTTCAGAAAAGAATCCTTCGGAGATCTCTTTTAAATAGCTGTCAAATTTAGCTTTATATTCTTCATTGGACATAATGACATTGAGAAGAGGTCTTTCTTCCAAGGTAGTACCGGAGACAGGTGTGCTGATACTGAAATTAATCGCACTGTCGCTAATCGTTTGGCTGACTCCAAAGCCGCCCATTCCCCCGGCTCCACCTTGACGGTCATTGAAGTTTGGCATCCCGGCAGCTCCGTTATTGCTGTTCTGAGCTGCATTATTATCATTATCACCGTTTTGTCCCCGGTTTCCTCCATTGCCTCCGCCCATACCTACGCCGAATCCGCCGAATGACATGTTATAATCCCAAGGCAGAATGGAGAACTTTCCATTATCCTCGTATAGATAATAATTGTGTTTCATCGAACCTTGATAGCTGTCTAAGCTGACTAAAGCTGTATTGGCTGCAAAGTAGCGGATAATCTCATCCATATTCAGCACATCTTCTACACCTTTTTGATTATTAATAGCGTAGAGCATGCTGATCAGTGATTTCTGGTCTGAGCTTTTTTCATTTGTCTTCAAGACTATACCGGTATAGTCTTCCGGCTCATCGCTAATCCATTTCAGATCGCTCCCTGTCCCGTCAGGTTTGTAAAGATCACCGCTCCAATTAGTGAAATAACTCTGCAGGAAGGTCTGATCAATTCCTTCCACCCCCAGATACAAACCCTGATCCTTCCCGTTGATTGTAACATACATGTAAGAAAAGGCCGGAGTGGGTATTCCCATCTCTTCCATCAAGGTATAAGAAACATATTCACGAATCTGTGAAGCATCACTGAAGTTATTATTCAGATTCAACTTTTTCATGCCATACAAGCTTTGTCCATCCTGATAATAATCAAAATCAATTTTAAAACTGTAACGGTCTGAATCTGAGCTGGCCACTGATGTCAGGCTGCTGTTCCCCTTGGTCCTGATGCCTACGGCACTCACGGTGACACCGTCGATTGTCACCGTACCGGGGTGAATTTCTTCTTTGGTCGGGTTGGCGAGCATATCTTCCAGATCCTTTTCATCCATCTCAATATTTACCGCAGTTACCTTATCCCTTTGAAACACCTTTGACACATATTCCGCATTCTCCCTGCTGCTTCCTCCATCAGCGGCTGATTTTGCTGCATGGATGCTATCTATAGCCGGTAAGCCAGTCATAATCAGAACAAACATCAGAAGTAGGGCTACCACAGCAACCACTATTTTTCGATTGTTCATCCATTTACCACCTCTTTTTACTATGAAGCAAAGTTGCCGTCGTAGCTTAACATTGCCGCAGACTGAACGCCGGACATTCTGCTGATATCATTGACAAATGATGTTTTGCTTCCTTTTAGTCGGATCTCGAAGATCATTTCAGAATCATCTTCTCCATTGATAGTCTTGGATTTTATACTATATTTTTGGGATTCTGCATTTAAAATATTCAAAACAGCATTCTCTACACCTGAATCGGAGTACTTAACAATTAAAAGATAAGGGTTTTCCACCGTGATCCGGTTGACCAAAAGAATCAGCATGAGGCCCACTAAAATCGAACCGATAATGGCCAGCGGCAAAAGGCCGGCCCCGCATAAAATTCCGGCGGCAATAGACCAAAAAATATAAAAAGTATCCATTGGATCTTTGATAGCCGTTCGAAAGCGGACAATAGACAAAGCTCCAACCATCCCCAAAGAAAGCACCACATTGGTTGATACACCCATAATAATCATGGCTGTTACCATCGTCATAGCCAGCAGAGAAATATTGAAAGTGTGGGAATACAGTACGCCTGTAAACGTTTTTTTATAAATGATATAGATGAAATAACCGATCGTGAAAGCCACTACAATGGCCAGTAAGGAATCCACCAGGGAAAAGCTGGTGGTTTTCTCGAGAAAACTGGATTTAAAGATATCGCTGAAATTAATGTTCATAAGATTTCCCTCCGTATTTTAGTTGTATAGTTATCCGAACAATCGGCTGAGAACATATTTAGACACGGCAAGATATCTGCGGTTGCCGATCTGCGCAATATCTTTAATAATATCGGGCAGATATTCATCATATTTTAATTCCAAAATCACATAACGGGGGTCAAGGGAATCCACCATGTGTACCCTGGGGTTGAGCAGGTCGTTGTTGCGCACACTGGTCTTTAAAGCAGAATCAAAAGTAATTCGCACATTACCATAGGAATAAGCAAAAACTTCTCGTTTGTATTCGACAATATTAATGGGTTTAAGCTGATAAAGTTTCATCTGCATGTAGAGCTCACGGATTAAATCCCTTTCATCCTCAGCCATCCATTCGATGTCATCTCTGCGGATCTTTTCATACTCCTCCGCTGAAACTGAGCATTTCTCCTTAACACACACATTGTTTTCTTTGCTCTTCTTCTCTAAATTGATGTGTTGAAGATCGTTGTTATACAGACGAATACGATATTTATCCCTCTTATATAAACCGATTATTTTTTGTTGTAGAATCTTGTTGTCAAAATTATCAAAATAAACACTGCGTACGATATAGGTACCATCAAGTCCGGCATGGGGGTCAGTATTCATTACGGCTTTAAGCCGATTACGCAACAAAAAGTAATCACTCTTAGTAATGTAGTGTTTCAATTCGGTCCGTCCTTTTGCCGCCATTTTTTCCACCTCCTTCTTAATCACATTCTTCATTTTATGGATCAAGCTTAAAATTGACTTAAAAAAACAGGCCTTGTATCACTTTTTAACAAATGATCCAAAACCTGTCCTCACTATCGCCCGCATATCCACAAATTTTTCTGCGATCTACACTAAATATCCTTTGGAAATTTCATGGTGACAATCGTCCCTTTAGGTTGATTCTGGCGAATTTGAATTGTGGCTTGGTGCTGGCTGACAATCCAGCTGGCAATCGCCAGGCCCAACCCTACTCCGCTGTTCGCCCTTGATCTGGCTTTATCTTCCCGATAAAAGCGTTCAAACACCCGCTTTGTCCCTTCCTCGCTAATGCCGATTCCCGTATCTCTTACTTCAATAACCACCTTATTGTCCATGCAGAAACTGGTAACAACAATCCCATCCCCGGCCCGGGTATATTTAAGAGCATTATCCAGTAAAATGACCAACAGCTGATGAAGCCTCCCCTGATCACCCTGAATCTTTCCCTCGCAGTTAAGGCTCATGGAAAAGTGCTTATTCTGAAGTTGGGCCAGTTCCAGATAAGGTTCACAGGCCTGTTCAAGCAAAGAATCAATTTCAATGGGCTGTTTTTGCATCTGCATCTCCGCCGAGTCGGCTCGAGCTAAGGTGAGGAGATCGCCGGTCAGTTTAGAAAGCCTACGGGTTTCAGAAAGAGCAAGCATAATGTTTTCACTTTTGTCGATAATTTTAGCTTCAGGCATTCTCAGTAAAGCTTCCAGTTTATTTTGAATAATCGTCAAGGGTGTACGGAGCTCATGCGAAGCATTCTCGATAAATTCAGCTTGTCGCTCCCAGGAATTAATGATCGGTCTCATCGTCCGTTTTGAAAGAACATAACTGGCAGAAAGAGACAGGATAACGAGGGAAACTATGGACAATACGAGAATTTGGCCAAAATTATCCACCAGATTCTGTTCGCCATCCACATTGATCAATAGCTGTACATAGTATTTTTCTCCTCCCGATTCGTTCATCGGAAAGAGCAGGGTGCGGAATACATACTGATTATTGACTGAAATATTCTTAACCGTATTCAGATTTTTAGAATCAAAATCTAATTCCTCAATAAAACTTTCATAATAAGACTGTCCGATATTTAAGTAATTCAACACTTCTCCTTGAGCAGACCAAATGATCACCATGGTTCTTGGACTGAAAACCACCGGATTGGCTTCTCCCGGCCGCTCAGTTAAAGGATTGCGAAAAGGTAAAAGATTATAATTCCCCGGGTTTCCAGGAGGCCCGTCCTCCGGAATCGTCATGTTCAGGCCCTGGCTCTCAACGATCCGGCTTTTAGTATTTAGCAATTCGTCATTCACCTTGGAAAAAAGAGAAGTCTGGATCAGCTTAAAAATCAATATGCCAAAAATTGAAAAGATAATGACAAAGGCCACTAAATTTGCCAGCATAAATTGCAGCTGTTGTTTTTTAATGATTTGCTTTTCACTCATGTTTCTCTCCGCCATCCGACAGCATATATCCCAGGCCGCGAATTGTTCTCAAACAGTGCTCATAGCCGTACTTCTTTAATACTTTGCGTAAATTACTGGCATAAACTTCAACAACATTGACAGAGGTATCCGAATCCATCCCCCAAATACGATGAAAAATC
>JAEWCM010000054.1 GCA_023390635.1 Bacillota bacterium | reverse complement strand
GCCAAAGCCAGACCGTTTCAGCGGCCACCGAGGAGCAAAGTGCTTCCGTGGAACAGATCTCTTCGGCCAGCCAGAGCTTAGCGAAAATGGCCCAGGATCTTCAGCTTGCTGTGAGCAAGTTTAGCGTCTAGACTGAAAACCAAATCGGCCCCCTACGTTTCAGCGTAAGGGGCCTTTACTTCAATAGTCCAACCATTTTGTTTATCTAATAATATTTTGGCTGTATTCATATTAACCATCGGCTTAGCCGGCGGCTAAGGCAATGGCAGCAAAGGTATCCTGTCCTACATTTTCATATTATCTGACTGGTGATAAAGAGTCGGTCTTGACTTCACTTTTCTCCATACCCATGACTTGCTTAAAAAATAGTTGCTGAAGCTGGCACAAGCAATGGCTATGAGATTTCCCAAATACTTGTTCATTCCCAATCCTGAATACAATAAGAACAGGATCACACTTTTGATCACAATACCTGAGAATGATACCAGTAAATGTTTGCTGAAGCGTCGCAGGTTTGTTACAAATACTTTATAGTTCAATGGGGCCGGAGCATAGTCTCTCCAGGTAAAGAAGTTATTGAGAATGTAATTAGAAGTCATCGCACACAAGGAGGAAATCACAGCCCTGCCATTAACACTTAAAGCACTATAATGCTTACTGAGTAAAGTAAAGATCATCATATCGACCAGCACGCCTGAAAAACCTACCAGACAGAATACATAAAAACGGCGGTCCTGTTCGCTGCGTTTGAGGAGGCTAAGCAAATGCCAAAGATATTCCAATTGTACTTTAAAGCTTAGTTTTGATTGTCCTAGATTGCGTGCATCAAAGGTATAGGGGATTTCCAACATAGTCTTATACTGACCCAGGACTAAAATTTCCATGAGTATTTTCCAACCTACCGGCTTCAGGGATACCCCTGAAATGACCTCCTTTTTGAGCATGAACATTCCTCCGGTATGATCGGAAACCCGTCTTAAGCCTTTAAAAAGTACTTTTCCCATATAGCGAGCCGTTGCCGATACGAGCTTTCTGAATGAATTTAATCCCCCATCGTGGCCACCTTTAATAAACCGGCTGGGAATCACCAGGTCGGCCCCTTGGTCAATTCCATTCAGCATGGTAAGCAAAAGCTCAGGAGGATGTTGCAAATCTCCATCCATGACAGCTAAGACATTGCCCTCAGCCTGTTTAAAGCCGTCAAGCACAGCGGAAGCTAACCCGTTTTTGCCTTCTCTGTGAATTAATTTGATTCTGGGATTTTTCTGCGCTTCAATAGCTATAACCTGTGGTGTATTGTCAGTACTGTCATCCACAAAAATGATTTCATAATCTCTTTCTGACAAAGTCCCTTCAATGCGCCTGACCAATTCTCCAATATTATCTTTTTCATTAAAGACAGGAATCACCAATGACAGCATATCTGTTCCTCCACACCATTATTTTTTAGGGTCTGATTCTGTGAAGCCTTGCTCTTCTTTCATCTTTTTTCCTGCTTGAGCAAACTCATTTTTAACCCGCCGCAGACGAATCATAGCAATCAATCCAGCAACAATCAGAGTCAACAAACCAAGTAACATCCACCACGGCATATGAGTGATCCTTTCCAAATCACTGGCCCTATTGCTCAAGGTCTTAGGTGTTGTGACAACCTCCTTTTCCTGATAGTTCAGGCTATGAATTTTGAGCTGGGCATCAAGGAGGCCAACCTGACCATTCATCGTTTGCAAAACATCCCTGTCCTTCAAGGCCTGGTTTAATAAAGCGCCCTGGCTTTCCCCATCATACATCAGGACATAGATCCGTCTGGACGGGTCCCACGGAGAGCGGATCACCTGAAACAGAGTTTTCTGATCTAAGGTTTCCTGAATAAGGTCTACACCTTCTTGGATGATAATCTCTCCGTTAATTGCGGGAAAAACAGCCAAAGCATCTTTAACTTCCTGAGGCAACTGAATATCTTTGTAAGCGCCGATGTACACCATATCCATGGTTTTTTGGTCTCTTGTTAAGTTGTTGCCATTGACCATACTCCACTGATAGGATGTGCCTGTATTCTGTCCCAGTCGGCTGGCAAACATCGTTGCCAGCTCTATCTGAGCTTGGTCGGTAGAATTACTCAGACCTAAAACAACCTCAGGTTCAGCAGCACCAGACTTAGGATAAAAATAGGGAAAACGCTCTAAGGTGGGTTGAATCATCACATCTCCTGGCAGCAGCACCACTTCCGACTCAGGGCTGATCACCGTCCATGCACTGTCACTATAGTCTTTTGAACAATCCACCAAGCCTAAATAGTTATAGCATTCAATATCTACATTGATCACCGGGGATTTCAAGGCTTTCTCTGGAATATTGACTTTGAGGTTGCCATCCTCTGCATTGGCTGTCGTTAATTTGGTGCTTGTCACTGCCGTTCCATTGATATACACCGTAATCACTGAACGATCTGAAACCAGTGCTTTAGAGTGACTGAATTGAAGATTCAAATAAGAACCCTTTCCACTTTGGATTCCCTGAGGTTGGACAAAGGACAAATAGGTTTTTTGATGAAAAGCACCGGCTAACTTAATCGTCCCATATCCTAAGTCAGCCAGAGTATAGTTTCCACTTTCATGAGCAGGGGTAGCTTGTGGTTCAGACGGAATCTGGGAGGATAGAGTAATAGCTTGCTGATTGGCCTGTTCCAACAACGTCCGGTAATCCATAAAGTCAACGGCCTTGTTTAGACCGCTCGAATCTTCACCAGTAATCAGGGTGCGATAGAAAGGCTGCTTTTCATTGGAGGGAGCAATGGATAAAAAGCCCTGTTCGCTTTTTAATCCCTCCATCGGCAACACCAGATCGGCCTTATCCTTCCAATCGGACAGAAGACCAATATATATGCGGTTTTTATGCCCTGCAATCTCTGGATTTTGAACCACACTATAATCCAAAATCCGTTTACCTGAATAGGACTGACCGATGGCAGAGGATACTTTGAGCAAGGATGAGAGGGTAAAAGTCTCGATCTTCTGGGGGATGATGAAATCGGTAGACAGGGTATCCTGAGCGTTTAAACCGTCATAGTAGATAGGATAGAGCTGAGAAAGGATGGGCTCAGCATAGCTTTTCACGTTATAGTAAAGAAAGGAGTCCTGGTGTAAAACTACCCAGTTATCTGGATTGTCTATATCAGCACAGTCGCCTTCAATGGAACGCTGATTGCTGGTAATCTTAATTTCGTTCGAGGCATTTTTCTGTATCGCAGCAGCAGGGAGTTTGACGCTCCACCAGCCCTTCCCTTCAGCCTCCAAGTCATAAATCCCTTTTGTCTCAAGGGGAACTCCGTTGATCGTAATACCAAGACGAGACTTTTCTGGAATCAACGTATCAGAAAAGCTAAAATGGATAGAGACAAAACAATGCTCACTTAATTCACCACCCTGGGGTAAGGTGAACCAATAGGACACTGAGTTTCTGGGCTGATTAAGTAGTTGGTCCTCCCTGAACAGCGGAATCTTAAGACCTTGGCCGGAAGCCGTTGAATTCATAGCCTCCTGGGCAAAAGCTGTTCCAGATTGGAGAAACACAGCTACCACCATAAGCCCCAGGAGTATTCTTTTGATTGCAAGGTTAAGGATGTGTCTCATTAAATCTTCCCCATTCTTTAATTTCAAATGACATAATTAAGCAGATTCACTCACCTTTTCTTGATTTGGCAAGTTCAGACCATGGATCGTCTTCTCCCAGTAAAAGGGCTTAATCAGAAGCTGAAATAACGCTTTATAAGCTGCAACACTCATTAAAAACCAATAGAGGGGAGAGAGTAAGGCATATTTAATCAGGCCATAAGAAAAGGGTTGTTTTTGCTTGAGGGCACAGTCTCGGATCACCCAATACATGCCTACCGCATTGGTATAGATAAACATAAAGTTGCCAAAAATCAGTTGGAAACAGGCGATATAGTACAGAATCCCTGGAAAAAGAGAACTGATCCATTGAGCTTCTGTCAAATACCATAGAAGCATGAAGCTCCAGAAAATCGGATTAATCAAAGGCAGAACGGGAGTTCCCAGCACCATGGCCTGATACCCGATAAAGCCCTTCAAACCACACGCTTTATAGAGCTGAACGGGATGCCTCATATGCACCAGCCAAGTCTGCATATAGCCCTTAATCCAACGGGAACGCTGCCTGATCCAGTTCGATACTTTCGAATTAGCTTCTTCCCAAGTCCTCGAATCCACAATGGCCGTTTGATAGCCTTTTTTAAAGAGCCGGATGCCCAGATCTGCATCCTCAGTCACATTGAAGGGGTCCCAAGCCCCTACTTCCTTTAAGAAGTCAATTTTGAAATGATTGGAGGTGCCGCCCAAAGGCACAGGGGTTCTGATCTGGAGAATGCCCACTAAAAGCAATTCAAACCACATACTATATTCTTGAGTAAACATTCTTGTTAACGCATTTTGATCACTGTTAAAATAATTCAGTTTACATTGGACACAGACGTAACTGGGCGGCAGTTTTTTAAAGGACAGAAAGACCTTTTTCAATTGGTCAGGTTCAGGTCTATCCTCCGCGTCATAGATGACCACATATTTTCCTTTGGCTCTGATTAAGCCATAGTTGCACGCTTTGGGTTTTGTTTTGGGCTGAGTTGTAGGTACAATCATAGGGGTAAAATAATGAGGCAGGTTCATTCCTCTAACCACCTCAATGGTTTCCACATCATCTTCCTCAAGGAGAATACAAACATCCAGCTTATACTGGGGATAATCCAGATTTTGGATATTTTGAATCAGATGTTTAATCACTTCTTTTTCTTTGTACACCGGAACGAGAATGGTATAAACAGGCAGCTCTGTCTCGTCAATCGCTGCCAATTCTTCCTCAGTAAAACGGAGCTGGGCATCGCGATAGGAGCCTTTAAAGACAATATAAAGCTTTAATATGGTCATAATGGCATAAATCGTTTGAAAAAATATATTAATCACGAACAATGCTGTATGATAGTTGACAATAAGAAGGAGCAGCAAAAAAACGCCTACTGCAATCAGGGTCATCCGTTGACTCTTGGAAAATGTCACGATCGCCGAGTTTTCCGGCTGTTCTTCGTATAACTTAAATACGCTATCTTCCGATTGCTTTCGGCCATAAACAGTTTCCCAATAATTCTCGATCTCGATCATTGTTGCCAGCACTTGCTCTACCGGCTTTCCCAAATACTCTTGAATTTCATTTAAAGCGGCATTGCTCAGAATTTCACTAACAGCAATTAAGCAGGCATCAGCCCGGCTGTTGATGACAATGGCATTATGCTTAAGGGCCAGCTCATAGGGAAGCTGCTCCACGATTTTCTGGTCAAACCTTCGCCCTACCCTTCCCAGGTTACTTTGAGTAGCCAGGTAGCGGTATAGCACCTCGGGGGTAACATGACCTAAAAATAACAGGATATCACCGATCCGACCTCCGCTCTTTTGCTGGAGAGCAATGGCCTCCTGAAGCTGAGCTTCGGTAATCTCACGGTTTTGCACCAGCATTTGTCCCAAAGGCAGCTTAGGTTTTGCGTTAGACTTTAAAAAATCCTCCAGGGTTTCTTTCGAAAGATAGCCTAAAAGAACCAGTATATCCCCTAAGCGACCTCCATGAAGCTTCTGATATTCAATCGCCCTGTTCAGCTGCTCAGAAGAAATGATGTTAGCCTGAATCAGGCGTTCCCCCAACTTAGAAAATTGACTGGTTGCGATGTATTCTGTAAGTTCCTGAAGAGAAAGGAAACCGCATTCAACCAGGATATCCCCTAACATGCCGCCTTTTTTCTGTTGGATCTTTAAGGCCTCGGCAAGTTGCTCGTCGGTGATATAACCTTGTATCAGCAAATTCTCTCCGATCCGGTTAATCCCGTTGCTCATCCTTCTGTTTTCCTCCTCTCGCCCCAGTTCATTAATAAATCACCTTATACAGTTTGAAGCCTTCAAACTGTATCTCTAATTCACACCAGTCCTCCTGGCCCGCATACAAGCCTGGATATCGGGTATTAAGGGCATCCAGGCTTCCCGTCCCTTCATCAGGATTAGGAACCAAAATATAGGTGATGCCAAATTTCTGGGGATTCTCCAAACTGTCGTAAAAATCAAGGCTGGAAGTTACCACAATATTGGACATATGATCTATATTGACGAGAATCTCCCCTGTCACAAAGGAGTCCATCAATACCCTTTCCTCTTGAAGATTTTCATTGATATACTCGGCAATCCGCCTGCTTTCCGTCGTTCCCATGGAGCTATGCTCTTCTGGAGATTTTTGAGGATTTCCAAGGGCACTTGATGTTAATCCCCACGATACCAGCAAGGATAAGATTAAAATTCCCTGTAAGATTAATTTTCTGGCAGATTTTTCTTGGTTGATTTGGACTAATTCATAAGGAAGCCACGCCACCGTAATGGGAAATACATAGGAAAAGAAGCGTAGCCAGCCATAAGAAGAACCACTGAGAAGCATTAAAAAGTGAAAGAGAATGACTGCCAACACCATAACTAATAATACGAAGAAGTCATGTTTTATGAGCTTTCCCCTGATGATTCGGACCAGAACAATTCCGGCAAACACTGGGATGAAGGAAACACTTTTCTCACATACTACATTTCTGAATAATTCCCAGGGTGTTTCGGTAACCCCGCTGGTTAAACTTAAATAGGCAGAATTAGAATAAGCTGAGTTAAGAAAATAAAGTGGATTGCCGGAAATTACCCAGTTGAACAGGATCCATAGGAACACTGCAAACAACAACGGTGTGTAGAGAACAATGGCGGTACCTTCTGCATAATAATAGGTCTCCTTCAATTGCCCTCGCGGGGCGAAGCCTTTGACAGCAGGCCCAAAAAAAATAACGATGAGCACACCCAGTCCGATGGCAGCGGCAAAAGGAACAGCTTCATAACGGCAAAAAAAAGCTAAGGCTAAGGCAAATGCTATCCTCATAATATAGTGGGCATCCCCTTCTTGCATCCACAACACCATGCAGGAGACAGCATATATCATAAAGAAAAAAGTGATGCCCTCGCTCATGCCATTAAAACCATAGAAAAAAATAAAAGGGTTGAATGCATATAAAGCAACTATTAGGGATGTGATTGTTAGAGAAATCTTTAATCGCAAAAAGGTTCTAACTAAAACGATCACACTACCTGCGGCAAATAAGGAGCTGATAACACATGCAGCTATCCCATGAGTGACTAAGGGTTTCCATAGGTTAGCAAAGGCTACTAAGGGCAATTGAAGCACACTGGGCAAAGGATTCCACACTAGGCCAATGGAGGCAAAACGGGGAGGCTCGACAAAAAATACATAAAATGCATTTGCTGTTCTGGCAAAGGCATCTTGCATCTTGGAATCCAGAAAATACCCATAATAAATTCCCGCTGCCAGCTCCAGAATAAAAACAACAATAAAAAGAATGGTCAAAGTTTTTCTGCTGGGAACTAAATTAGAATGCTCTATCAAAGGATCACTCCTAAAACACGAGGATCAAATTATAATTATTAGAACTTCAATATTAATATAGTGGTAAATCATTCGTTTATGACTTTATGTATTTTTCATTACCTTAATTTTAAAATTATCAAGTCGGTGTTTTTGCGTTTAACAGGACTAATGTACCAGTTATATTTAGACTTTTGGACTAATTATTTGGGACAAATGTACTAATTATTCCTTGATTATAGCATGAAATGGAAGAGAAAATATGATAAACCGTCATTGAAATTCGTAAAATTTTCCAAAGACAAAATTGGTTTATTCTCTTATTTCCCGATTGCTTTTTCCTGCTCTCTTTTGCTCGAAGATTTCTGGATCTAATACATTTATATGTTTAGCGTCTAGACTGAAAACCAAATCGGCCCCCTACGTTTCAGCGTAAGGGGCCTTTACTTCTTTCTTCTAAATTCTTATCTAAACAATCAAGTCAATATGCCAATACTTCATGACCCTCATCTGTTACTAGTACCATAACCTCCCATTGCGCCGACGGCTTGCCGTCTTTGGTATAAATAGTCCAACCATTTTGTTTATCTAATAATATTTTGGCTGTACCCATATTAACCATCGGCTCTATGGTAAATATCATGCCTGGCACCATCAACATTTCAGTTTTTTTCTTTGAAACAAAGCTTACCCATGGTTCTTCATGAAAATCCAAACCAATTCCATGCCCACCAATATCCTTTACAACAGAATATCCATTTTTTATAGCATACTCATGCACTGCTTGCCCCATATCTCCAAGAAAACCCCAAGGTCTTACTTGTTTTAATCCATCCTCGATGCATTCCTTAGCAACACGAATCAGTTTTCTCTTTTCTTCGCCTATATCACCAATAGAGAACATTCTTGAGGAATCCGAGAAGTATCCCTTGTAAATCGTTGAAACATCCACATTGATAATATCCCCGTCACGTAATATCACATTTTCCGAGGGTATTCCATGACACACCTGTTCGTTGACAGAAGTGCATACACTTTTGGGAAATCCATTATATCCAAGCTGTGCCGGTACACCGCCTAATTCTATTGTTTTTTGATAAACAAGCTGATTTATCTCCTCTGTTGTCAATCCTGCTCGAATATTTTCTGCAATATAGTCTAAAACTGCAATATTTATTTTTCCGCTTTCACGTATTCCTACTATTTGTTCCGGCATCTTAATAATATTTCTAGGCGGAACTGTATGCCCTTGCATTTTATAAAATTCGATTTTATCATCGAATTCTGCATGGCACTTTTTATATTTTATTTGACTACCACACCAACACAGATCATTTCTTCCCAATTTATTGAGCATCTTACTATCCTTCCATTGTTAAAGCATTTTTTAGGGAGCGAAAAATTCATCATCCGGCACTGGGAGTATATCAGGCTTCATATATAATTGAATCGTAGTTAAGCGTTTTCGATATTGATAAGGGGTACATCCGTATGCATCCACAAAAGCTCTCGTAAATGCTTCTTGAGATGAAAATCCATATTTTATTGCTATATCCAAAAACCTCATTTGCGTATTTTTAACTTCTACCGAAGAAAGACTTAATTTACGTTTTGATATATATTGTTTAAAAGTAATTCCAACATTTTCATGGAACTTAGCCGAACAATAGTATGGAGAATATCCAACATAATTGGACATTTCAGAAAGTGTTGGATTAACAGTTATATTATTTTCAATCCACTCAATCATATTTTCTATCGTTTTTAATGACAATTATTATCACTCCCTCCCTACATAAAATATTATAACACCCTTCTGTCATCAAAAACTTGATATAACTTGCAATATTAATGCAATTCATCGATATCTGATTCTATCCTTATCTGAGGGAACTCCTCTGTATACGCTTTTCCATTCACCATTTTGATATAAATCATACTGCTCAAAAGCACATGGGAGGCCCTTTGCGGAAAGCAAATCACTGCTGTCCATGAGTTGGAAATGCAGATGCGGAGCTGTTGAATTGCCAGAATGCCCTACTTTTCCTAATACATCCCCTTTTCTCACAAGCTGACCAGTGGAAACTGTAACGGATCCCGTTTGCAAATGGGCGAATGCGGCGTAGACATGGTCAGAGCATTTCATAATAATATAGTTGCCGGCAACAGTCTGAATATCATCTTTTTTAGGATTGAACGTATTCCCATTCTTTAAAGCGACGGACAAATCGGAAAACAAATTGACTCTCGGCCTTTCCTTATAACCGTCTGCAGCCTTGATGACTTCCCCGTCACATGGCGCATATATTTCTTGTCCCCAGCCATAACATTTGTTCAGCGGAACGCCCGAGCAGAGATACTGAGGCAGGCTTGCCTGATAAAAAGGTTTCCCCTTTCTTGCCCAATCCACCTGTAAAAAATCAAAAGCATAGCGCTCTCCCATTTGGTCTGTTCCATGACTTGGAATCCTTTTGCCTGGAGTGTTGGGCGCCATCCACTCCCCCCTTAATGGAAATCCGATGATTACCGGATCGTCGAATCCTTTCATTTACTTACCCCCTTTACGGCACTGATTTTGGCAAAGGCACTCCACTCTGGAGTGCCCTTAATGATTTATTTAATGTTCCTTCTTCTTTACTGGAATCCATATTTCACTTCTATACTTCGGATTCCTTGTATCTCTACTCTCATTCCACAGAATTTCAGGACCTTCTACTGCCTCATAACCTGAAGATGGGAACCATTCTGAGTATATCC
>JAEWCM010000019.1 GCA_023390635.1 Bacillota bacterium | reverse complement strand
AATCAGGTAATTACAGAAGATGCCAAGCTCCAAAATGTTTCCTATGTTATTTTTGATGAGATCCATTGGCTTAATGATGAAGAAAGGGGAACAGTTTGGGAAGAATCGATTATTCTAGCCCCCAAAGGAATTAAAATTCTTGGTTTAAGTGCTACCATTGCCAATGCTCAATCTTTAAGGGACTGGATCAGCTCGATCAGGGAAGAAGATATGGTTCTAATCGAAGAACCTCACCGCATCGTTCCTCTCGAATATGCCTATTACACTAAGGAGACCGGACCCGTTTCTTATGAAAAGCTATGGAAATATTACCGCCAAGCGCTTAAGAACCGGCATGATGACGAAGTAAGATTTTCAACCACTACTCATTTGGATCTCATCCGCAGTATTCAGGGCAAATACCTGCCTGCTCTCTACTTCGTCTTCAGCCGCAAGCAATGTGCGGAAAAAGCTCGGGAACTGGCATCAATCACCAACTACCTTAATCCTAACCAGCGGCAAAAAGTGGATGATAAATTCAGCTATTTTTTTGGGCCTGCCCATCAATGGTCAGTCTCAACACGGCAACTCCATTATCTCTGTCTTAAGGGAATTGCCTATCATCACGCCGGACTCCTTCCCCTCCAAAAGACCATCATCGAAGAATTATTCCTGGACCGTCTGATTTCCATCCTGTATTGCACCGAGACCTTTAGTGTGGGAATCAATTATCCTGTGAAAGCGGTCTGTTTTGATTCCCTCAATAAATATGACGGGCGGAATTTTCGTTCCCTGGCCAACCACGAATTTTTTCAAATGTCAGGCCGAGCCGGACGGCGGGGAATCGATGAAAAAGGGTACTCCTTTGCCTTGGTAGACCTTAACTATATGGAAAAAAGTCCTCCGCCCAAATTCCAACTCAACCGTTTAGAACCTTTAACGAGCCAGTTTAAGCTTTCCTATAATACTGTGCTCAATCTCCTGGCCTCTTTAAATCCCCAGCAAATCACCACTTATTTTAAAAAGAGCTTTGCCGCCTTCAGCTATTTAAATAATTCACAGGTGATTTATGAAAAGTTAGCTCAGATCAAAGATAAGCTGGATGCCTTAAAAGAAGAAGTTTGTCTGCACTTGGGAACCTTTCGCTGTCCGGTCAAATACTTTCCGAAAAAGAAAGAACTGGAAAGGTTAAAGAAAGCCTATTACGCTTTAGGCCCTCGTCGGCAGCACCGGGTCTATGGACGGGAAATGGCAAGAAAAATCCGCACCTGGGAAAAACTTTTGTCAGAACCTCCACAAAAATGTACCCCTAAGTGCCAAATGCAATGCCAGTCTCTTAGCAAGAACTTATCCCAACTTCAGGAACAAGAAAATCAACTGAAGCAGGAATTAAAGAAATTACCGGATGCAGAAATTTTCATCCGAGAATTTGAATATAAAAAAAATCAGCTCAATCAAATGAACTATCTGGAAGATTCAACCTTGCTGCCCAGGGGAAAAACCGCTTCTGTTATCTATGTTCAGGAATTGCTTGTGACAGAGCTTATTTACTCCCCTGTCTTTTCCCAGTTAGATGATGATCAGCTCAATGCCCTTTTATCGGCCATTGATTTTGAAAGCCGGAAAAATGACTGGTTTGCTAAAGAAACAGTGCTCGATTGGACCCCCATCCGGGAAATAGCCTCCTATATTCAAGGAATTTGCGGGCCTGATGCGATCCGCTATGACTCCCGGGTCGCCGTGATCACCTATGCCTGGAGTCAGGGATATGGGCTCGATCATATTCAAACCTTATGCAACTTAGACGAGGGTGACATTATCAGTGTATTTCGCCGCACCATTGATTTGCAGCGGCAAATGCGTGATGCCAATCTTGATCCTGCCTTGTCCGCCCGCCTTAAGGTTTGCATGGACAAATTGGATCGTGATGAAGCCGCCATTACGGAATTGGATTAAGATTAAGAATAAAAACAGGGATGTGCTGAAACCATCATAGGTTTCGGCACATCCCTTGTTCTTTGAACCGTATTACGTTCTAGCTGATCTTACCAGTTAGATCTAGCTTTTGGTTGGTAGCAATCACGGCAATACACTGGCTTTTCACCTGTAGGTTGGAAAGGTACGGTTGTTTCCTTTCCACAAGCTGAGCAGACAGCCGGATACATTTGGCGTTGTCCGCGATTTCCGCCGAAACCGCCGCCGCCATTTCTGTTTTGTGCTTTGCGGGCTGCACGGCATTCAGGGCAGCGTCCAGGCTCATTAGTAAAGCCCTTTTCAGCATAAAACTCCTGCTCAGAAGCTGAGAATACGAACTCGCTTCCACAATCCCTACAAGTTAAAGTCTTGTCTTCAAACATTAAAAAAACCTCCAGATTTTATTTGCTCGTTATATGGAAGTATCCATCAAACTTCCCTGAGCGAAATGCAATCGAGAAGGTTTTTGTCTTTAAATCCACCTAATTAACGAACTAAATACAGTATACCAGAATCTAGTAATAAGTCAAACAAAATCCGAATCTATTCAGCGGGCTCAAACATTTCCTTTGCCGCACCGCAAACCGGGCAGACCCAATCTTCCGGTAAATCCTCAAAAGCTGTACCCGGAGCTATCCCGCTGTCCGGATCACCTACTTCCGGATCATAAGTATAACCGCAAACTCCGCAGATATATTTTTTCATTGTTAAACCCTCCTTTGATTTTCCTTGGTTTTGGTAATGATTAACTACTATACCTTAATTCTAACTCCTAAAGGCAACGACTTCAATCTCAACTTTACCATCTTTAGGCAGTCTTGCCACTTGAATGGTCGAACGGGCCGGCGCATCTTTCTGGAAAAACTCAGAGTAAACTTTATTCATGGCTGCAAATTCATCCATGTCAATAAGAAAAACCGTCGTCTTCAGCACTTGCTCTAAAGATGAACCTGCCTCATGCAAAATAGCCTGAATATTGGTCAGGACTTGGCGAGCCTGCTCCTCAATCCCTCCTTGCACCATCTGACCTTCAGGAGTTAAACCCAACTGTCCTGATATAAAAACCATATCCTGCCATAGATTAGCTTGAGAATAAGGGCCGATCGCTGCCGGGGCCTTACCTGTTGATATCACAGTTTTCATCATTATCATGACTCCTTTAACTTAATTCTATTCTCTTTCTGCTTTCGTTAATAAAGAGAAATATGATATTTTTTCCAAACCTCATATCGGAACTTTTCAGCACAGCCGCAAACTGTAATATGATCACAAAAACCCACTTCTAATAAACCGATGAGATGATGCTGCAAAATAGCCACATTAACTTTCAAATGTTCTACCTGACGGTTAGTATGAATATAGAAAGCGAGAGAAACAGCGAAAAGGACGAGGAAAACTGCCACCAAACCCAAATCTCCACTGTAAATTGGTATAAGAAAGAGACTCCCTCCCCATAAGATTAGGTTGGCTAACCAAGTCCATTCCCTTTTTCTGATTCTTTCTAATTCCATATGCCGACGCAAAAACTCATTAAAAACCATCTGTACCCGTTGAGTAGGAGCGGGTATTTCAGCCTTGGGAAAACAATATCCAGCTATCTGAGCTACTTCCATAATTTGATCACCTCAGATAATTATTCCCACTAAAATTAATTCCGATCATTTTTTATTCTCTCTAACACAAGATTCTCCTGCTCCATAAGATAAACAAAATAAAAAAAGCCTGGGGCAGGCTTCTAAATATCTTTCCCTGTGACGATCATCTCTGGAAAAATCCGAAGATAACAAGGAAAGACTGTAGACCGGAGCAATATGCTGCAGCCATATTTGCTATGGTCAGTTCATCTTTATAGGAGAATTATCAATGCAATTGCTGAGCAAACAGGCAAGAAAGCTGATGGGCAGGTTGCCTAATCTTCGTCCCTTTTCCGTATTTAATAGAACAACTCCTGTGAAGGATTACTTCCAGCCGACCTCTTTTCATCCCTATTTTCTCATGCACTGCATCATTCTCATTCCCGGTGAACCCCCTTTTCTCTGTTCGCGCGAAATCGATCGCATCCGTGGCAACGCATTGCCTTTAAATTCTTAGCAAGTTCGATTCACCACTTTATATATTCTGGCTTTCCGGCTGATTTCCTTGCATGAAAAATAGCATATTTTAGCTTAGTTTGGCTAATTTTAACCTAATATGAAGCATCAAGACCTAAACTAATCTTTCCCTTTATCATAAAAACTTACTAATTTTTTTCTGCTTTCAATCATAAATTAAAGTTTATCATAAATAGCTTGTAATAAAAGGGAGTCTTAGAATTTATCAACAATTGACTTTCGACATTATTCGTGATAGTTTATAATCTGTAAGTCATTATGAATTTTAATAGACTTGCGCAGAAGAGAAATCCCCGGACGCGGGGATTTCTTTTTTTATTGGATTATAATTATATAGTATCGTAAAAACAATAATTTCTAATTTTTTTAATTGGCATAAATTCCCCCAGCTCCACCTCATCCACATAAACCTCAAAGGGCTGAAACACATTGATTAAAGAAGCATAAACCTCCGATACTTTTTCCCGGGGAATATCTGTAGCCAGAGCGCAGTGAGGAACCCATTGCTCAGGCAAGTAATACTTCCGCTCATAACATGTAAATTCATCCATCAACTCGTGATACTCCCGGTGCAATTGGAATAAATGGGAATTCATGACTGGTGCTAAAAAAACGATACTGGGATCATTAGGAAATGTACTCATGCTCTCAAACCTTAGCTTAAACCCGCTCTTATTCCGAACAAAATAGGCAAGCTTCTCCTCCAGGAGGGCTACGTTTACCTGCTCATAAACGGCTAATGAAACATGTGGCCGTCCTCCGGGCAGCTCACATAAAAATTTGGTTAATTCGTTATTACATAAAATCTGCCAGTATTCCCTGATTTTCTTTTCGCTAGCCGGATCAAAGCATAATTCAACAGCATAACCCATAATCATCCCCCCTTATGTGACCAGCCTTTATTTACCTGCATTTGAATCGGAAAGAGGCTCAGAGAGCTCAGTAAAGAGTAAATCTTCTTCCGGGGCAGGGATTTTCTGCACATGGTTTAACCTGCGTTCAATGGTTCTGCTTTTTTTCGCTGCATGCTCAATACTATTGCTGGCCTCCTGCAATTTTTTCTGAGTCTTATCCAACAAATCACCGAATTTCCCAAATTCAGACTTCACCGCTCCTAAAAGAGCCCATACCTCGCTGGACCTTTGCTCAATAGCCAGCGTACGGAAACCCATCTGCAAGCTGTTTAAAAAAGCGGAAATAGTGGTCGGGCCGTTTAAAATCACTCTGTATTCCCTTTGTAAAAAATCAAAAAGACCTGGTCTTCTCAAGACTTCCGCATACAAGCCTTCCACCGGTAAAAACAGAACAGCAAAATCTGTTGTATAAGGAGGTGTTATATACTTTTCTCGAATTGAGCGGGCTTCTCCCTTTATGCGAGCCTCCAAGGCTTTGCCCTGACTCTCCATTTCCGCCAGATCTCCTTTCTCTTGGGCCTCTATCAAGCGTTGATAATCCTCCAAAGGAAACTTGGCGTCAATGGGCAATAAAATACAACGGTTATTATCATCTTTTGCCGGGATTTTCAAAGCAAATTCCACTCGTTCTGCGCTCCCCGGTTTTGTGGCCACATTAACAGCATATTGATCAGGGGTGAAAAATTGCTCTAAAAGCTGACTTAATTGAACTTCACCCCAGTTACCCCTAATTTTTACATTAGTAAGAACTCTCTTCAAATCACCTACCCCTGTAGCCAAGTTCTGCATTTCACCCAAACCTTGATGCACTTTTTCCAAACGATCACTGACCAACTTAAATGATTCTCCTAGCCGCTGCTCTAAAGTGGCGTGAAGTTTCTCATCCACAGTAAGACGCATTTGCTCCAATTTTTGTTCGTTGTCTGCCTGTAATGCAGACAATTTAAACTCAACTGTTCCTCTTATTCTCTCCAGTTTCTGCTCGTTCATCGCCGTTAGATCAATTAACCTTTTAGAAAAATTATCCATCTGGCTATTTTGGACAGTAACCATGTGAGTCATTCTCGACATCATCGCTTCAGAAAAAGCGGAAAGACTTTGACTAAGTTCTTCCCGATTGCGTTTAGCAGTATTGTCCGCCCCCAATCTTTCTCTGGCGAACTCTTCCCTGATGCATCTTTCCTGCCATTCCAGACTTTTCTGCAACTGAAGAAGCTGCTGCTCTGTATTTTGTTCAGTCTTTTTCCCTTTTTGCTTCCAGATTAAAAAAAAGAGGCAGCTTATTCCTATAATCAATAAAACCGTCTGCCCCAGCATCCAAAATTCCTGCATGTATCTTTCTCCTCATTAATCATTAATGATCATTTTTACCTTTATCATAACACAAAAAGAGGCCATACGGCCTCTCTCAATAAAGTATCTACCTCAACTACTTAATAGAACGCTTCTCAACTGTGATTAGTATATCAATAAAAAATGAAGGAACCATGAACGGCTCATGATAACTTTGTGAATTTTTCATTCTAAAACTTCCCTTTTATCATATGCATATTCTGGAGGGGAGTAATATGAAAATTTCTAAAGAGGACAAAAAACTAAAATATGACCGGGAGATATTATATGTGCAGAAGCTGTATTTTTTTCTCTACCTGATGTCTTTTTTCTTATGCATCAGCCTGATTGTACTTTGGCGTATCGGAGTGGGCCCAGCCCTCGCATTATTCGCTTTAGGACTGGGGCTTTCCTATTTAACCATGATAAAAAGAAGATCATTTTCTCCTCCCGCCAAAAAAATCAGCGCTCAACGAATCGCCAAGGAAATTTCCCGTAACTCTAATCCCCTGGTGATCTCCCGCTTTACCAGTCAGCTATATTTTTATTTTAATGAAACAGAATTGGCGGTTTCATTATTAGAAAAATTCATCCCTACAGGTGATTCTCTTATCTGCGCCACCTTGGGTGACATCCTGTTGCGTGAAAATCAACCTAAAAAAGCATTATCTATCATCCGGGGAAATTCACAAGCTCTTCTTGATCCTCTTCTTCTCTTCATCCAAGGTCAGATATACAGTCAGACCCAGCAAATGCCGGAAGCTGTTAAAATGTTTGAACGAAGCCTGTACTTTGCCAAAAGAGGAGGCTTTCCCCATAATGGAGCTCATGCCCTTACTCAATTTTTCCTCACACTTAGTTATACTGCCAGTATTCATCATGCTTTGGCAGATTGTTATAGTTATATGGAAAATTTTTCCGCAGCAAAACGACATTACTGGTCAGGAAATCTGCGTTTACTGGATGTCACCCTATGGCGCTATCCACAACGTCCTAATGATTTTTCTCTCAAAAACTACAGAAAGTATCAATAATTCTGCATTCTTTTTCTAAATTTATTCGAGACAAGTTCCCGATTACAACAATTTTCTTTAAAGTTATTTTCTATAATAAAAATAAGCGATAGTTTATGCCATTATTGGACGGTAAAACCGAACAAATCAGATGGAGGGGATAGAATGTTGTCAAGGCGCGAAAATGAAGTGTTGCAATTTATTCGGGAATTTGAAGTTTCTTCAATGGACTACCTAAAATCTTTAGGTCTTAGTGACAAAGAAACAACGGATGCCTATCTGCAATTGCAGTGGGAATTTCTCCACACGATTATGCGCAGACATCCGCCCCATTTAACACATAAACCAAATGTTTACCGTTCGGGGAAAAAATATAAGGCATTCTGTATCTGATCCTCTACTTTAGAAACAAATATCTTTCCATTGCTCTGATTGCCGTCAAGGTTACCGCCAAAGGTTCTTCATAGTTCCATCCTTTGGCATATATGCCCTGATAAGCAGGCACAAAAGATCCGTCTTCTCTCTGCCCAGCTAATAAAGCCCGAGCTCCTTTTGCCAGCAATTCTTTCATATTTTTGCCCGGATTTCTTAGTAATGCTGCCATGGATAAAGCAGTCTCCGCACTTGAGTTGCCCCAGCTACCGTCTTCATTTTGAGCTTTGACAATATAATTCCAGGCTAAATGACGGGCTCTGATAATTCTTCCCGCCATCCCCCACCGTTCATGGCGAATATTCCATTTATTGAGTAGTTCAAGCATTTGTGCCGTGCTATAAATTGGCTTTTCAAACCACATTGATGAAATTTCCCCGCTTTCCTTCTGTTGCCCGAAAAGCCAGGTCAAACCTTTAGATAAGACAGGATCGGATGAGGGGACTCCATATTTTAATGCTTCCAGAACATGAATGGTCACATCATTACTCACTATATATATAGGAAATCTGCACTCCGTTTTGGGCGGAAGACCGGTAAAATCAGGAAAGGTTCCCCAGCTTCCATCTGGGTTTTGTAAGCGCTTTAAAAGCAAAGCGCTTTTTTCATTTCTGCAATTTAATACTTTCATTCCTAATAATGCCACGGCAGTGTCATCAAGATCTGGATGGGTATAGGGAGGTGAGCTGCCAAAGCTCCCATCGGCATTTTGCGCTTTTGTCAGCCAATTTCCTACCTGTTCCAGAAAAGCAAGGTCTTCATTATGCCGCTTAGTCTCACCCAAAATAGATGCCATCCACCCCATAGCCCAATTCTTTAACTGATCGAAGGCTGGCCAGCTTCCGTCACTATACTGTCTGCTGACCAACCAGCGCGCTCCCAGTTCTGCTCTGCCGCTACTGCGGTCATGCCTGAGCAAGGCCATAATCGCTAAACTGGTGGCCACGATATCCTCAGCCCATGAACCATCTTCTCCCTGAGTTTCCCAAAGATAATTTACACCTTTCTCAATTCCCCTCTGCTCGCTCTCTGCCGCCAGCAAGCTGGCAGCGACTACAACCGGCCGACCATACTGGGGCAACTTTTCCAGCACTTTTACTTCAAGTATATTGGGAAGCTGGATCTCCTCCACCGTAGGTCCCTTTAACCCGGGAGCAACCCCTTCTCCCAAATTTAAAATCAATTTAGAAAATTGCCGGGCCTGGCTCAGCAAGGTAAGTCGGCCAATCAAGCCTCCTCTGCTCCCTTCCAATACCGCACGGGCCACTTGTGTTATTTCCTCATCAGGAGAAGCTCCCGGGTATTTACCCCAACCTCCTTCTCTCTGATTTTGAAGCAACCAGCTCACACTCGCTTTTTGGGCTTTCTCAAACCCTCTGCCCATGGTCAACAGTGCTAGGGATGCTAGAGCCGTTGCTCCAGGACTGGAAGAAACACTGTGCCTTTCATCCAAATTGCCGCTGAGAATTTGCTTTCCCCCGGACACAACAAAATTACGGGCTCTATTCAACCCTTCCTGCACCTCTGAATAATTGTTAATCATAGCATCGACTCCGTACTCTTTGTAGGTCAATTCATACTATGATTTATGTAAAAATAATCCAATTAGTGCTGTTCCTACTTAAATTAATCAGGGTAAAGTGTATATTTAAAAATTATACTATTTTGTCAGGGATCTGGATCTTTTTCAGATCTAAATGAAAAAACGCCTCACGGCGTTTTTATAATATTTCTCCTTCCACACTGCGCATTAATGGTATCTCATCACAGTTAGGAAATTTTATGCAATTGATACACTCTTTCCAGACCTTACTTGGCATGCGTTCTTTATCCACAACGGCAAAACCTAAACGCTTAAAAAATTCAGGCTGATAGGTTAGAACAAAGACATCCAAACATTTTAATTCCTTGGCCTCAAACAATAACTGCTTGACAAGTTCTTTCCCGATTCCTTGCCGCTGGTATGGAGAAGCGATTGCCAAAGCCCTGATTTCCGCTAAATCATGCCACATAATATGCAAACTTCCCACTCCGACGATTTTACCTTCATCTTCTGCAAGAATAAATTCCCTGATATTCTCATACAACATATTGCGCGAGCGAGGAAGCATCAAACCTTGTTGAGCCTGGTGGTTAATAATCTCCATCATCTCTTCAGTATCCAATAGATTTGCCTTTCGAAATAACATCTTCTTTCCTCCCTTACGCTCGTATTGCATAATTATACATCCCAATTAATAATGCGTAAAGAGGAAACAATAGAAAATTCCTATTGCCGTCGAGAAAAATGATCTATTCAATATAAGAACTGTTGCTTACCAGACCCCTCAGATTCAGTTCTTTAATTCCATTGTCTTTCCATCCCTCCGGTAAGACCCACACCTTAAATTGTTCGGGGTTTTTCAACCAGCTTTGCCAGAGCCGGAGATCTTCCTCCCATTCCGGTATGGTAATCCAATGGATAACTTCCTCCCATTCTAATCCTTCACCCTGTTCGTTTTTGACTGCTGAAAAAAGCATACTTTTTTCAAGCACACTGGACAGAAGTACACTGGCTCCTCCTTCGGGCAAAGGTTTTTCAATGACAGGACAAACGACACTGATTTTACCGTCAGCCTGAAAATACAGCCACTTATTCAATTCATTGATCCAATTAGTGCTCCTATCCTTTGACAACCACGGGCATTGAATCGGCTCGCCCCAAATCAAATTTCCCATCCCACTGCTTTTGTAAAGCTGCCAGGCCAGCAGATCACTTTCCCGCAGTTCTCCTGTTTTACTCATTTCCTCAAGATGACTAATCATCTCTTCAATCATCCTGCAGAATTCCTGATTCAGCTTGCCATAACTATCAATCCATCCGTGTTTTTGCCATTGACTTATCCACTCTTTTCGCTTTTCCCATTTTCCCTTACCTGTCAGTTCAAATTTTTTTCCTTTTTTCCGAACTTCAGCGATCTCCAAATTTCCCCACAAAAAAAGAATTGTCTGGTTTCTTAATTCCCACCGTACTCCTCGTTTCTTGAACTGTTCAAAGAAGTGCCGCACTATAGTCAGCTCACTCTGGCTGACTGGATTAAGCCCTTGCGCCCATCCGTTCCAACTAGGACGATATTCTCCCAAAGGAGTAGAAGAATTGACGGGACGTATCCCTTCCGGAACTAAGTACAGGCTGGGTTTTAGCCGTTCCTTCCAATAAACGGCCCTGGCATTAATAACATGTCCAAATTTATTGATAGCAAATAGAAAATACGGAGAAAAATTCGGAGCCACATAATAAATCACTGTCCGGGCTCCATTGCTTAAGCGATTGCCAAACTGGATTCCGGCCAAAAGGAACTCTTCTTCTTTAACCATCTCGGCACTGGCAATAATCCCCACCCGCAATGCCGTTTCTCCGCCCCAATAATATGCAAATTGAGCAGGCAACCGCCAACTCTTCTTTTTTTCCGCCGGACACTCTTGCCATTCACGTGCCAGAAACACGTCGGGATGGGCGTCCCAAGCGGCTTGCCAGTTCGTACTCACAAACATCCTCCTCAGCCACTTTTTACACTATCATATTTACGCATATACCAGTGACAAAATTCCAGATATTTGCTTTTTTGCCCAATTTCTTGGTTTTTGGCATCTATAATTCGTTTGAGTAATGATAATTAAGAACATAACAAAAAGGGCATCCTTTTAAGGTACCCTTAAACCATTCAAAATAGAATTCTTATCGTTTTTCTCTTGTACTTTCAGTGTCTATACCCTTTTTGTAACCCTGGCTCTCAGTTGTGAACTATCCTTATTGGCAATGATATGTTCCAATCGGCTTAGAATTATCTCTTTATCGTCAGGAAGCCATCCCTCAAGGCAAATACAGTTGGAAGGGTGAATAGAGGTGATTCCTGAATGTTTTAAATCTAAATGCCTGATCAACACAGATAATTCTTTTAATATCTCCATATCTTTGGGAATCTCAAATTGGTTTCGCTGCACAGCTTCATACAATTCAGTACCGGGCTGTACGATCACCGTCAATAAGCCCACTTCATCGGGCTGAATTTCATTACATAGCCGGGCAGTATTTTGAGCATGAGCCAAAGCTCTTTCTGGGCTTCGGCCCGCCATTCCCAGGATAATGGTGGTACATATCTTTATCCCGGCTTGCCTGATTTTGAGTCCAGCCTGAAGCAAACCTGTTGAGGTAACACCTTTCCTTATGGCACGGAGCACCTCATTGTCACCACTCTCGATCCCCAAATGCGCCTCAATCAGACCATGATTGCGCAATTTAGTCAAATCATCTAGGGTCTTATCCGCTATATTGATCGCACTGGCATAAACTCCTACATAACTCAGACTGGGAAAAGTATTGTACAGGCAATCGAGAATCGCCAACAAATCAGCTGTTTTCATCCCTAAAGCATCACCGTCAGCTAAGAAAACTTTTTCTAAGTCACCATACTTCGCTTTAGCCAGAGCAATATCCTGAAATATTTCATTCAGCTGCCGGACACGGTATGTTTTAGTTTTATACATATAGCAAAATGTACAGCGGTTGTGGCTGCAACCGATGGTACATTGCAAAATAAAGTCATCCCCTGCTATATTTGGACTATAGATATCGCCCTCATATCGCATGATGTTCCCTTCTCTCCCGTTTTATGTCTTGTCACTGCTATCCGCCGATTTCATTCATATTTCTAATAATCGGACGGTAGTTATTACTTACGATATGATGGCTGAATGGTTTGGCCTTGATTCCGTCAAGCAGAAAACGTTCCATTTTATCCACACTGTAATTTTGGGAATTAAGTTCAACATCAGAATGAAGGCAAGGTTTTAAACGGCCATCCGTCGTTATTCTGATTCGGTTGCAGTAATTACAGAAATGATGGCTTAAGGGACTGATAATTCCCACCTTCCCCTTGCTGTTGGGCAATTTATAAAGGCGGGCCACATTTCCTCTCCCCCGAAACGGCATTTCAATTAATTGCGGAACTTGGCGTAAAATCTCTTCGCCTGTTACAAAATGATTACTGGACCAATGACTGGCCTCGCCAATGGGCATGAGTTCGATAAAGCGAACCTCCAGGTCCTGCCCTTGGGTCAGTCGGACAAAGTTTTCAATTTCATTTTCATTGAAGCCCCCGATAAGAACTACATTTAATTTCAGAGGCGTAAGTCCTGCCTCAAAGGCTGCTTCCATACCCTCAAACACTTTTTTCAGTTCCCCGCCTCCGCTGATAAGGCGGTATTTATCTCCATCCAAACTGTCCAGGCTGATATTTACTCTGGTAAGACCTGCCCGCTTTAATTTTCCGGCAAAGTCTTTGAGTAGAGTGCCGTTTGTCGTTAAGCCGATTTCCTCTAAACTACCGGACTTCAACTTAGCAATTTCGTGAATCAATTCCGGTATTTCCCGACGAACCAACGGTTCTCCACCAGTTAAACGAATTTTTTTAAAACCCAGTCTGACCGCGGCCTGTGCGATCCGCTCGATCTTTTCCAAACTCATGATTTCGCAACGGGCCTTTTTGACAACACCCGATGGAGGCATGCAGTAGGAACAGCGCAGGTTGCATAAATCAGCTACCGAGATCCGCAAATAATTAATATTTCTGCCATAGCTATCGATCATTTCAGTTCTGCTCCTTTTTCAGGATTTGCAATCAATTTCATTTCATCATCGTAGTCATCAGTCAAGCAAATAAGCCGTCAGCTTTTGCCCGGCTTTGATTGCGCCGCTTCCTTTAGGGATTTCGGCCAACACGTTGCATCCCACAGCGGAACGGAGAACTCCGTTTCCCTGTCTGTCCGATGCATCAACAAAAAGCATCCCTGCCTCAAAAAGCAGCTTTCCTCTTAAAAATCTCCGAGTTGGACTGGCTTTATTAAAGTCCTTTTTCAAAATGGCATCCACCTTGTGAGGAAGATAATTATTCCGACCAGACATTTTTTTAATAAAAGCCGTAGCCGTCAGCTGAAAAGTAACCATCACTGCCGCCGGATTCCCTGATAATCCCAGAATTACCTTGCCATCCTTTGTACCGGCTAAAGTAGGCGATCCCGGTTTGATAGCTATTTTCCAATAGAGCATTTCCGTCTTGATTGCTGCAAAAGACCGTCCTGTCACATCATAATCCCCCACTGAAGCCCCTCCGCTGGTAATTACCATGTCCGCTCTGCTCAGACCCATTTCAATCAAAGAAGCCGCTTCTTCCACCTTATCGGAAGCCGTACCAATAATCACCGGATCAGCGCCCAATTCCCTGCAATAACTGGCTAAAGTGTATGCATTGCTATTATGAATCTTACCCGGAATCAAAGGCTCACTCACATCCAACAATTCATCTCCGATACTGACGATGGCGATTTTAGGCCGCTTATAAACCGTTACTTTTCCGATACCTAAAGAAGCCAGGAGCCCTGTCAGGGGAGGGGTAATCAACGCACCTGCTTCAGCAAGCAGTTCGCCCTCCCTCACATCCTCTCCCTCCGGCACCACATTTTCACCCGGAAGCAAAGGGGAAAAAACCTGTAGCCGATTACCCTCTAAATTAGTTTTTTCGTAGGGAACCACAGCGTCTGCTCCTTCCGGAACAGGGGCGCCTGTCAAAATTTTTATGGCTTTTCCTTTCTCGATCTTTTCTTTGGGAAAATAACCGGCCGGCACCTCTCCTATCACTTCCAGCTGTGCAGGAGCTTCTTTTGTCACACCAGTTGTATCTTCTGCTTTAAGTGCATAACCGTCATAAGGTGAACGGACGAAAGGAGGTATATTTTCTTGCGCTTTGATATTGTCAGCCAGTACTCTCCCTAAAGCACAGGGCAAATCAACGTTTTCCTTATCCTTGATCAGACAGTTTTTCAGCAATAAGTCCTGAGCTTCTTCAAGGGATATATTGTTCTTCATCCTCTCTGCTCCTTTCCATGACGAGGGTACGCGACTTTCCATCGTACCCTCACTCTTAAATGTTCAGGTCTGAGGCGGATTTAACCATTTCTCCTTCTCCTGCCAACGTCGATCAAGTCTTTTTGCCAGGTATTTCAGTTCCTTCTCTTCATACCATTCCCTTTCTTCGCCTGGGACTCCCGTTTGAACCGCTGCCCCCAGAAAAATATTGCGCAGGCAGGCACCGCCAATCAGAACAGCGACAGACTTAATGGCCAGCATGGACGGAATAAAACCGCCAAGGTAAGTAGCCAGAGAAAGAACTGTTCCAATTAAAAGAAAGCCCCCGTAAAAGGCAGTTTCATAATAACCATGAAGAATAATCGCCACCGCCCGTTCTGCACCGACTTGCCCTGAATGCTTCATTCCTAGAAGGTAGCTTCCTACCATTAGGGGAAGAATTATGACCAATCCCAGCAGTGTAAAGTCCAAAACTTTTATAACATCCGCTGCTCCCTGTCCCAAAATCACAAAAGCCAAAATGACACAGGCCACTCCTGTGGCGGTAGCCGAAATTAAAAATAAAGGAACCAAAGCACTTCCGTTCCAAAACCGCCTTCCTCTTGCCTCTCCCAGTTCAATTCCAGGATAGGTTACCAGCAGCAGAGCCGCAACAATTCCCAGAATAGCAAAAAAATCTTTCAGGCCGCTTAACCCTGACCAAGGAATGAAATCGAAGAAAAAAGTAGCATAAATAAAATCAGCAATCATGAATAAGGTGAGGGCGTATGCGCCGATGGTCATAATGGATGAAGGATTGCTGAAAACCAGTATAAATTTAGGCTTATTTCCTAGCTCTACCAATAAAAATATAGCCCCTACTCCGGTAATCACCAGAGATGCCAATGCCATCCAGCCGTTCCACTGCTTAGCTTCATTGACTCCCAACAAGTCGAGCAGAGCAACCACGACAAACATCATGGCTCCCATCGCCGCTAAGATAAGATATCCTACGGCTAAGCCTTTCCAATGCTCTTGTCTTTTTTCCAGCATTTTTCTCCCCTCCTATGCTCTGATATAGTAAACTGAGGGCTTTGTCCCCAGCTCTTCAAACAAAGGCTTGGCATTATATTTACGGATCAATTGCATAATTTCACTGTGCGGATCATCCAGATCTCCCACATAGCGAGCCTTAAGCTGACATGTCTCAGTGCAACGGGTAAGTTGTCCTTCATTCAATCTCTCATAGCACATCTTGCACTTCTCTACAATACCTTCCTCTTCGTTGTAGCAGCGCACTCCATATGGACAAACCAGCATACACAGCTTACAGCCCATACATTTTTCCTTATCAACCACAACAATCCCATCCTCACGGTAATAGCTGGCACCGGTCGGACAATCCTTAACACAAGGAGCATCCTGGCAATGCATGCATGGAATAGGAATACTATATCCGGTCAAATTGGGAAACTGTCCTTCCGGTCCCACCTTGTACATCTTACTCCACCGTTCATGAAGGGGCAGCTTATTCTCAATCTGACAAACTATAGAACAAGCATAGCAGCCTACGCATTTCCTCAAATCAATCAACATTCCCCAATGCATTACTCTCCCTCCTTCACTTTGGATATCCGGCACTGTGCCGTCCTGGTGCACCACGCTCCGGTTGCCTCGTCACAGAAGTCAGGATCATCATTGAGCACAGCATTGACGTTGGATTGAAAAACTCCCATCAATTCAGGATCTTCGGCTTTTTTCTCAGGGAACCACCAACCCCGTTCTCCCTGGATATATCCGGGACGGATGGCCTCGCTCAGGAAAGCCCGCTGTTTGATCTTTCCTGTAGGTGTCTCAATCCAGACCCAATCTCCATCCTGAATGCCATATTGTTTAGCCGTCCTGGGATTAATCACAACGCGGGGATCTGGGCGCAGCAGCCGCAGTCGGCTGATCTCCCTGTGCTCCGAATGGAAAAAAGGCATAAACCCTCCGCCGGCAATCAAAATGACTGGGTATTGTTCCTCCAGCTCAGGATTGGCTTCATGGGTAAAGGGCGGGATTACATAATTGGGCAGGGGGTCATATCCTAAATCCTCCAAAAGGGAATTTTTCAGCTCCACCTTCCCCGATGGAGTGGCAAAACCTCTGCTTTCATATTTGCGATAGTCTCTGGGCGCAAAATCATAGCGGTAATATTCCACGAACTCATCATAGTTCTCCGCCGAATGATCCAGTTTGGACAAACGATAGAAGAATACCTCCTCGTCCGTCTCCCAGGGCCAATACTCACCCTGACCCATTTTCCTGCCTAATTCTTTCCAGAAATCCAAATCGGTTTTCCGCTCGTAGAGGGGCTGCACGCCTCTCTGGGATGCGATCAGGAAATCGGATACACCGTATGTGGTAGTCATCAAGGGCCTTTCAATCCATGAAGCGGCAGGCAGCACATAGTCGGCCAGCATGGCGGAAGGAGTCATCCAGTATTCCATGGCCACCAGCAAGTCAAGGTTTTTCAGTGCCTGATAGATCAGCTTAGTATTGGCATAGGAAACCAGCGGATTATCGGCCATAATAATGGAAGCCTTGACCGGATAGGGATCTCCGCTGACCATAGCCCGGAATAAAGAGGGAGGATGGGCCTCACAAAACCACTCGGCCGGAATGCTCTTTCCCCATACCCGCAATAAATTATCCGTTAATTTCTGATAGCCTGGCCAACTGTTCAGCTTAAAACGGTGCGACCCGATTTGTTTTGCCCTCTGCTCTTCCGGCAGCAGCTCATTCAACTCTAATTCCCAATCGGTAATAAAAGTAGGATGAGGGCCGGGAATCACATCCCCCCCCGGGACATCCAGATTACCGGTAATTGCCCTCAACGCCACCCTGGCCTGAGCTCCTTTGCTGCTGCCTCTGCCCAATTGGTCTGGAGCCACGCCCCAAGCGATACAGGCTGGCTTGGAGGTGGCATATAAGCGGGCTGTCTCCGCTATCTTTTCCGCCTCAACCCCGGTCTTTTCCTCCGCCCATTCAGGAGTGAAGTCCTGAATCCGTTCATACAATTCTCCAAACCCTACCGTCCAATTCTCCACAAATTCCGGGTCATACAATCCTTCATTGATAATCACATTCAACCAGGCCAAAGCCAGGGCATTATCAGTATTGGGCTTGATTGGCAGCCAAATATCAGCCTTCGCCGCAGTTTCCGAATAGACCGGATCAATCACAATCAGCTTTGTACCGAATTGCTCTCTAGCCGTCAGCATTGATTTCATTTCAGGCAGGTAGGACGCTCCCGGATTATGCCCCCATACCACACAGCACCGGGACCCTCCCATTACTTCCGCATCGAAAGCTCCCCAACCATAAGAAGATACTTCTGTCAAAAAGTTAGGAATCCAGCAAATCGGAGCGGTATGAATAACATTAGGACTGCCCAGTAAATTGAAGAACCGTCGACGGGCAAAATCATCCGTACGGTTGGTTCCTCCGATGGTAGAAATTGTCTCTGCACCATATTTGGTCTTTAAGTCCTGCATCCGAGAAGCAATATCATCCAGTGCCTCTTCCCAGCTCACCCTGGTAAACTGCCCTGATCCTCTTTCTCCGGTACGCTTCAGGGGATAGTTAATCCTGTTGGGATGATTTAAGTGATCAAGAGTGGAAGCGCCCCGCGGACATTGAGCGCCTACATTGTAGGGATGTTCCGGATCACCCACGATCTTGGTCAGGACACCGTCTTCCACATTGGCCAGCATACCGCAGTTCATGTGACAATAGTGGCATGCGACTTTTCTTATTTCAGTCATAGATCAGTCTCCTTTCATAATTTTTAATAACCCTGCTTAGTATTTTTAATGCAAAAAACGTGCCACAGTTTTATATTAAGTCGTTTCAGTCAAAATCAATGATGTGTCAACAAAGCACTTCAACTATCGACTTAATCTTTTATCATTTTGATAAATTCTCTTTTCACCAGGTTCTCATTTTGAGATCAGCCGGTTGTGAGAGTATGCCATGCTTTGCAGGCCCATCCCGGATCATTCAGCATTGCCCTGCCGATTCCTATCAAATCAGCTTTCTGGTCGCTGACTAACTTTTCAGCTACCTCCGGACTTCGGATTCCTCCTGTCGTGACCAGTGGTACGGTGGAAAGAGAACTCAGCTGTTCAGTCATATAGCTGAAAAATCCTTCAGGACCATTTTTTAAATAACCGCATAGCCCTCCTGAGATATCCAGAATATCCGCACCTGCATCGAGCAAACAAGGAATAGCCCGTTTGCTGTCATCCAGGGTTATTCCACCAGGCAAGCGATCATCGGCACCCAGTCGGTAGGCCATGGGTATTCCCGGACCGACGGCTTCCTTAACAGCACTGATCACTTCCACCGCCAAGCGCAGACGTTTTTCCAAACATCCTCCATACCTGTCTTTCCTTCGGTTAGTTAGAGGTGAATAGAACTGGTTAAGAAGATAACCGTGTGCCCCATGAATTTCAATTAAGTCAAAACCTGCTTCTCTGCTCCTGGTCGCAGCCCGGGCAAAATCTTTTACTAAACCGCCAATTTCTCCGGAGCTCAGCTCACGGGGAATCTCCTCATCTTTTATGTGCCCGAACCGGGATAAATAAGGAGAATGGAAAGGAGAAGGTGCCAAAGGGTGCTCCATGGTCC
>JAEWCM010000014.1 GCA_023390635.1 Bacillota bacterium | reverse complement strand
AAGACATCCTTCACGTTCCTTATACTCCTCAATCAAATCACTAATCCGCTGTAATTTTTCCTCATCTGTTTCTTTCTGGCAGGCACAAATCCCTGATTCAGTCATTACTCCGATCTCCTCCCCGAATTAGATGGTGGTCTGATTTACTAAGATGTTCACATTATTCACTGTTTATAGTAAGTAATTATAAAATTATTTAGTTTAATCTAAATTTTTTTATTTTTAATTATAAACACAATATTACTTACTTGTTTTTAGGATTACAAGTAAAAATATTCAAATTATTTAATTATAATTTTCACATGAATTTGGTCTTTTTTTCACATATATAAATAGGAAGAAAAAAGCAAAATTTATATTGCTCTCTTCTTCCTATCCCTTCTTAACGAGAAATTCTATTCATAAATTCATCAATTTGAACAGCGGCACTAACGCAAGTTAAACAATTTGTCCTGATCCGTAAACCATATATTTCGTAGTTGTCAGGGCCGATAAACCCATAGGCCCTCTGACGTGCAGTTTCTGCGTACTGATTCCGATCTCTGCGCCAAAACCGAATCTTCCTCCGTCCGTAAACCGGGTGGATGCATTGACATAAACGGCAGCGGCATCAATTTCCTGCAAAAAACGCCGGGCCCGGGTATAATTCTCCGTAATAATCGTTTCCGAGTGTTTGGTACTGTATTCATAAATATGATCCAATGCCATATCTAAATTTTTCACTACCCGCACACTCAGGATCAGATCCAGATACTCAGTCCCATAGTCCTCCTCAGTCGCCAGCGTGGCAAAAGGCAGCAGAGCACAGGTTTGGGCACAGCCGCGAATTTCCACATGATGCTCCTGCAGAGCTTTGCCGATCAAAGGCAGGAAATCTTCAGCAATGCTCTCGTCCACCAGCATGCATTCCAAAGCATTGCAAACTCCCGGCTTCTGTGTTTTAGAATTAATCACAATATCAACGGCTTTCTGAAAATCCGCTTCTTTGTCTACAAAAGCATGGCAAATACCTGTTCCTGTCTCAATGACCGGAACGGTCGCTTCCTGGACCACAGTTTTGATTAATCCGGCTCCGCCCCGGGGGATAATTACATCAATATAGCCGTTCATCTTCATCAATTGACGGGCCCATTCCCTGTCCGTTTCACTCACCAACTGGATGGCGCCTTCCGGCATTCCCGCTGCTTCGGCAGCCTGGGAAATAACCGTTCCGATCACTTTATTGCTCTCGATGGCTTCAGAACCGCCACGAAGAATCACCGCGTTACCTGACTTCAGACACAACCCTGCCGCATCAACCGTAACATTTGGCCGTGCCTCATAGATCATGGCAATCACCCCTAAGGGAACCTGGACTTTTTCGATCATGAGTCCATTAGGCCGCTTCCATATCTCCCCGTTCCCCACCGGATCGGGAAGGACTACCACCTCTTTCAGTGCATCACTGATTTGCTCAATACCGGCAGAATCAAGGCGCAGCCGGTTAATCAAACTTTTCTTCAGTCCCTTGCTTTCCGCTGTCTCCACATCTTTGGCATTGGCCAGCAGGATTTCCTCCTTGTGGGCCAGCAAAGCCTCCGCCATGGACAGTAAAGCCTTATTCTTTTCTTCCGTCCCGCAAAAAGCCAGTTTACGCGCCGCCTTCCTAGCTTTTTTACCAATAGCGACTAATTGAGGAAAAAACTCCATCATCGAACCCTCCCATCCTATTTCATAGTTATTCATCGTTAACTGCCAGATTGTCTCTGTGAATCACTTCTTCCCGTGACAAGTCAGGCAAAATTTTCATCACATCTTCCGAATGTTTCCCTTTGACTCGTTCTACCTCCACACTGCTTAATTCGACAATCCCCCGGCCAATCTCCTGCCCTTCTCCGTCAATGATGCGGACCAGGTCTTTTCTTTCCCAGTTTCCGCTCACACCGGTGATTCCCTTGGCCAGCAGGCTTTTTCCCTCCTCCAGCAATGCTCTGGCCGCTCCCCTGTCGATCTCAATGCTCCCTTCCGAGAGACCGGCATAGGCAATCCATCTTTTCCTGCCCGTCAGACAGTGCTCAGTAGGATGAAAAAAAGTTCCCGCCGGTCTTTGGCCATGAAAATAGTAATGCATTTCTTTCATGCGGGAAGAATTAAGGAGAAAAACACCGATACCAAAACGAGTGGCAATTTGAGCCGCTTTCAGCTTTGTCGCCATTCCACCCGTTCCCAGACAGGAACCTGCTCCTTCCGCTCCATCCTCCACTTCCCCGATATCATAGACATCCTCGATCAACTGAGCTTCCGGATCATGCTTGGGATTAGCCGTATATAAACCGTCCACATCCGTGAAAATAGCCAGGAGGTCGGCATGGACCAAGCCGGCCACCAGCGCGGAAAGGCGGTCATTATCCCCAAAACATAGCTCTTCAACCACTACGGTATCATTTTCATTGATAATCGGGATAACCTTGCGTTTAATCAATTTCTCCAGGGTATTTTGAGCATTGCGGTAGTGGGTAGGGTCAGCCAAATCGACTCTGGACAAAAGCACCTGAGCACCGATCAGCCCATGTCTCTCCAGCTGTTCATTATATTTTTCGATCAGCTTTCCCTGGCCTACAGCGGCAACCGCCTGCCGCTCCGCAATACCTTTAGGACGTGAGCTAAGGCCCAGCTTGCCCATCCCTGCCGCCACCGCTCCTGAGGAAACCAAAAAACATTCGATTCCCTCAGCCGTTAAAGCCGCCAATAAATCAACAACCTGCTCCACAGCCTGCTCATTCAGACCGCCCCGGACGTGATTCAAGCTGCTGCTGCCTACTTTAAGAACAACCCGATGCGCCTCCCCATTCACACCCCATACTCCCTTTCCATCTCTTCCGCTCTATCGGCACAAGCTTGGGCTGCCCTTGAAATAATTTCCCCCAACTCCGCCTGCCGGAAAACCTCCAATGCTGCAAACGTCGTTCCATTCGGAGAAGTGACTGCCTGCCGGAGTTCCTCCGAGGACTGACCGCTTTCCGTCAGCATTTTCCCCGCTCCCACCAAAGTTTCCCTGGCCAGCATTTCAGCCGTTTCCTGATCCAGCCCCAGGGCGATGCCTGCTTTAATCAGGCCTTCCGTAAAATAATAATAATAAGCCGGACCACTGCCGGACAGAGCAATCAGAGCATTCATCTGCTTTTCTTCAATCCAGGCCACCTTGCCCATGGCCTGAAATACCGCTTCTACCCATACCACCTGTTTTTCACTGATCAGGTTCCCCTTCACCAGACCTGTCACAGCATAAAGGACCGCACCGGAAGTATTTGGCATCGCCCTCACAGCGGCTGTCTTAGGCAGGCACTGTTCTATCAGCGCCATGGGAATCCCTGCCGCCAGGCTGACAACCAGCTTTCCCTCTATCTGAGGATACTCTTGCAACTTCAATAGAATTGCTTTCACATCTTTAGGCTTTACGGCAATAATCAGCAAATCTGATAATTCAACTACCTGGGTAAAATCGGCAGGAATGATGCCGTACTTCTCCTTCAATCCTATCAGACGCTCCTGATTGCTACGATTCGTGGCTCGGATTTCCACTCCTTCAGCATTAGCTGTTAAACCCTTTATCATAGCCTCAGCCATATTTCCCGCTCCGATAAAGCCGATCTTAATATCCATCCTGATTCCTTCTTTCTTAAAAATAAAAAAAGCTCCATCATCCCAAGGACGAAAGAACCCTTCCGCGGTACCACCTTTATTGCAGTATGCCTACTCTTACCCCGATAACGGAGGGGACCGGCTAATTTTTCATCAGCGCTTCCCAACTGGGATTCCGAATAGAGCAATGGAAGATTTCCAGCACCTCTTCCTCTCTGCTAATTGCCTTTTTCGTACTAGGTTGTTCATCAGCACATTCTTAATATTATTATCTTTTAATGTAGCGTAATTATGCCAAAAGATCAAGATAGAATCTAAGAAGATTTTGTCAGAAAGATCAGGGAAGATAGCAAATGCAGGTAAACAATAAGCATAAATATGGTATAATATGCCTATCATATTCTGTAGTTTCCAGTCGAATAACGGCTAATTCAATAGCATTGGAGTGTACTTATGACGCATAATTTGACAAAATCATCCTGGCTCATCTCTGGCATTGTGCTGATCTTTGCCGGCATTGTCGCCTTAATCAGCCCTGAATCGGTGATTGTTACCATAGCCTACATTCTGGGCATTGCATTGCTGATTGCCGGAATTGGCAACATCATTGTCTATTTTGTTTTACGTCATATTTTTTCAGGAGTTAAATGGTTTCTGGCCGATGGCATAATTACCATCCTCCTGGCTCTCTTTTTATTTTTTAATCATTTAGCGACAGCCGTCGTCATCCCCTACATTTTTTGCATGTGGATCATTTTCGGCGGAGTAACCAAAGCCATTGCCGCTTTTGAAATGCGCTCCGCCGAAATACAGGGATGGTGGTGGATGGCTTTAATCGGGGCTATCGGTATTATCATCGGCATTGTTGCCTTATTTAACCCAATGATCGCTACCTGGACCATTGGCATCAGTCTGGGGCTTTTTCTGATCCTACAGGGAATCCTTTCCATCGCTCAATGGCGTTTTTCTATACACCGTCTTTAATATATAACAGATAAAATAATCATCTTGTGTTTTTAAGTTTATGTTTATTCTCTTCCTGAGTAGAGGTATAATATATAGAAAACTTCGATGGTTCAAATGATCATCGGCGTCGTTCATGAGGAGGAGAAAGATATGCTAACAGAAGATGATCGCAGATTACTGAAAATTTTCAGTCAGGATTGTCGCTTGACTGCCGATGACCTGGCAATCCGTACCGGATTGGATCGTGAATATATCGCTCAAAAAATTAAGCAGTGGGAAGAGGAAAAAATCATTGTCGACTACCGCCCTCTAATCAATTGGGAACAGGCGGGAGAGGAAAAGGTCTCTGCCTTAATTGACGTCAAAGTTCTTCCTCAATTGGATTTCGGTTTTGATAAGATCGCCAAACGGATTCAAAAGTTTCCGGAAATCACCGCTGTCTCTTTAATGTCCGGCGGTTACGATCTTTCTTTGCTGATCGAGGGAAAAACCATGAAAGAGATTGCTTTGTTTGTAGCTGAAAAACTTGCTCCTCTGGAGCATGTGCAGAGCACGGCTACTCACTTTGTTCTGCGCAGGTACAAACAGGATGGTATTGAATTGGCCGGACAGGATGAAACCTTCCAACGCCTAATGGTGTCGCCATGAAGAGTTATTTAGCCCAGCATGTGGCCACACTTCCCCCCTCCGGAATCCGTAAATTCTTTGATTTGGTTGCCACCATGGATGATGTGATCTCTCTGGGCATCGGCGAGCCGGATTTTGTAACCCCCTGGACGATCAGGGAGAGTGGCATCTACTCTTTGGAAAAAGGCTTAACCATGTATACCAGCAATTCAGGTCTTTTCGAGCTGCGTGAAGAACTGGCCCGGATGCTTTGGCAGTCCAATAGCACGCTTTATGATCCCCGGGAAGAAATATTGATCACCGTGGGGGCCAGCGAGGCAGTGGATTTGGCGATGCGTGCCGTGCTAAGCCCCGGCGACGCTGTTATGATTCCTGATCCTGCTTACGTTTCCTATGGTCCCTGTGC